>JBLMXN010000054.1:0-8795 GCA_050257795.1 Bacteroidota bacterium | reverse complement strand
CGGGTCAGCCTGTATTCCGTCCGTTAATATCGGTGCGCCAGTATCTCGTCGGCAGCGACAAGCAGACCTTGCGCAGTCCCATTCTGCCGACAAACAGTTCGGGCCTCTATCTCGTCCGATTGCGCATTACCGATCCGGTGCCCGGGTTCGATCAACCGGTACTGCGCTATTTCGTCAGCAGCGGCAAACCCGGTGAGGTTCTGCCCATCATGCCAATCGGTCTGTTCACGCCGCCGCATCAGACGTTGCTGGCGCCGGATACGGTGTTTGCCTGGGAAGCCATACGCGGCGCGCGCGCCTACCAGATTGAGCTGTATGCGCGCGCCATGACCCCCGCGGACAAGCTCCCGAGCCTGGGCGATGACATCGGCACGGCCGCACCGGCGCTGCCGGGCACGCCACCGGTGGCCGGCATGCTCGTGGTCGGCACCCAGACCCAGACTGCCTTGTCCGCCACGGCCCGCTCGCATCTGCAACCCGGACGAATCTATCTCTGGCGGGTGCTGGCGATTGGCGGGGACGGCAGTGTTGTCGGCGAGAGTCCGGTACGGGAAATCCGGCTACCGTAGACGGCGAGCCACGGGGAATGACGGCCATGCAGGAAGCGGAAGCAATCGACACCGAGATTGCCGCCGGTCTGCTGAACCGCATGGCGGCCGGGAGTGAAGCGGCGTTGCGCGAGTTTTATCAGGCGTTTCACGGGCGTGTTTACGCCTTTGCGCTCAGGCGCCTGCGCAACCCGGCGGATGCCGCCGACGTGTTGAACGAGGTCATGCTCGAGGCGTGGCGTTCGGCGGCGCGTTTTGAGGGACGGTCCCAAGTGCTGACCTGGGTGCTCGGCATTGCACACCACAAGATCATTGACAATCTGCGTCGCCAGAAAAGTCATCTGTTGGACGAACTCGATCCCGAGATCGCGGATGACGACAGCCCGACCGCTTTCGACGCGCTTACCGGATCGCAGGATGCCGCGCAGGTGCGCCGCTGCCTCGAAGGGCTGTCGGATGCCCATCGCCTCATCGTGCATCTCGCCTTCTTCGAAGATATGGCCTACGAGGAGATCGCCAAAGTCGCAGACTGCCCGCTGGGCACGGTCAAGACGCGCATGTTTCATGCGCGGCGGTTGTTGAAACGCTGCCTCGCCGCTCTGAACCCGCGCGTCGTTCCCGCCGACCCAGAAGTGAGCCCGCAGATATCCCATGAATAAACGCATCGATCATCCCGACGAACTCCTGCCGTGGTACGTGAACGGCACGCTCGCAAACGGCGAGCGGCAGGACGTCGAGGCGCATCTGCAAAGCTGCGAGCGCTGCCGGCAGGAAGTGGCGTGGCTGCAGAACCTGCGCACACAGGTAAAGGACGACACTGCGAGCAGCCCCGGCGAATTGGGACTGCATCGCCTGCTGCGCGAGGCCAAGGCGCCGAGATCGGTGGCGCGCCAGCCGCGCCAATGGTGGCGCCCTGCGTTGGCCGCGGCCGCCGTCCTCATCGTCATCCAGTCCGCGGTGCTGATCAATGTCATGAACCGGCCAGCCGCCATCACCCCGCTCGGCGGACCGGTGGCGGAGGGCGTCGTGTTGCAGGTGAAATTCGCGCCGGATGCTACCGAGGCGCAGATCCGCCAGCTGCTCCAGCAAGTGCAGGCATCGCTCATCAGCGGACCGGGCGCGCTGGGTGTTTACCGCGTGCGTCTCGAAGGGGTCACGATCGCGCAGGACCAGGCGATCCAGCACGTCATCAACGAACTGACGGGACGCCGCGATGTCATTACTTATGCGGCAAGAGAATAGGTCATGCGATACTTAGCGCCGTATTCATTTCCGCTCGCGTTAATAGGACTGTTGTCGTCGTTGCCTGCTCACGCCTACGACCCGCGTTATGCGCCCACCCTCAGACCTTCATCCGGGATGATGCAAGCGACAGGCCTCAAGCCCCAGGTCAACCAAATCCAGCCGCCGGGTTGCGTGCACCGGGGCGACACGATCACGATTCAGGGAATCAATTTCGGGACCGGGAACGGCCAGACCGTGTCGCTCTATGGCGGCGGCGTTACGATCGATCTCGCTGTTTCTTCCTGGGGCGCCAACAGTATTTCCGCCGCGATCCCTGATGTGCCGGGAATCCGTAACGGTCAGTCATTCACGCTCGGCATCCAGCCGGCCGGACACGGCGGCTGGCTCAGCAATACCGATAAGACGATCGTCATCTGCGGCATCAGTCCGGTTGCGCCGGCACCATTGCGCAACGTTTTGCCGCTTGGCGCCGGCTCCAGTGCCGGGACAACGACTTCGGGCGACGATACGTCCAGCGATAACAGTAACGACAGCAGTGGCTACGACAATTCAACAACACCTGCCGGCGCCGTCCCACCGACCGGCGGTGGCAGCCTGCTGCAGAGCCAGCTGCCGCCGCCCCCGCAGAATCTTCCGCCGCCACCGCGGAAGGAAGACAAGACGATCGAGCCGGGCGAAGTCATTGTGGTGAGCAGCAACATGAGCGAAGCGCAGGCGCTGGCTACTCAGGCGCAGACGCTCGGATTCGGGTTGAAGAGTCGCCGCATCCTCAAGGGACTGGGTTTCGTGGTCACAGTGTTGCGCGCGCCGAGCGGGAACGCCGCCGGCAACGCGCTCGCCAGCTTGCGCGGCGCGATGCCGAACGTCTGGGCCGACGTGAATCATCGTTATGAGCTGCAAGGCGCGGAAACCAAGGATTACGGACCCCGTCTCCTGGGCTGGAACGGCTCGCCGCATTGCGGCGGCGGGATGCGCATCGGGCTGCTCGATTCCACGGTGGACCAGGATCATCCGGCGCTGCGCGGGCGCGCGATCACGGAGCAATCGTTTCTCGCCGCCGGCATCCGGCCCGCGCCGCCGGGTCACGGCACCGCGACCGCGGCGCTGCTGGTCGCCAACCCGCAAGCGTCCGGCCTTTCCGGGCTGGTGCCGGATGCGCATTTGTACATCGCGAACATCTTCCGTGATCGCGGCCACCGCGAGATCGACACCACGGCGGAATGGATCGTGCTGGCGCTCGACTGGCTGGCGAGCCAGCGGGTGAGCATCGTCAACATGAGCCTGGGCGGCCCGCGCAACCTGCTGGTGGAAGCGGCGGTTCAACGTCTGCAGGAGCGTGGCGTGGCGGTGGTGGCGGCCGCCGGCAACGGCGGCGAGAAGGGCCCGCCGGTCTATCCCGCGGCCCAGCCCGGTGTCGTCGCGGTGACGGCGGTGGACGCAAAGCTCAACATTTATGAGCACGCCACGCACGGCGACTACATCGCCTTCAGCGCGCCCGGCGTGGACGTCTGGACCGCCGCGCCGGGCCGGGACGGCGTGTACGTTTCCGGCACGTCGTACGCCGTGCCCTTCGTCACCGCGGCACTGGCGCAGGCGCATTCGGCGAATCCGAAAGCGTCCTGGCCTGCGCTCGAGCATCAGCTGGAGCGCGCAGCGCGTGATCTCGGGGCGCCGGGCAAGGATGCGGTGTTCGGCTGGGGGTTGGCACAGGCGGCGGGCTGCCGCGCGTCCACGGGAAAACGGCATTGAGCATTTTGCTTTGAACCGGCCGTGGGAGCGGCACGACTCAAGATCAGTCAGATGTGTACGTGCCGAACGACACGGTTGTAAAACCGTAAACCACTGAAAAGGAGTATCTCAATGAAAGCGTATTTGATTGCAAGTATCGGCGCCCTGGTTCTGGCGGCGGGCATCGCCTATGCGGCACCCAACACGGGATCCGGGTCAACCTCGAAAGCAAACTGCCCGCCGAAGACCTGCGGCCCGAACCATCCGATCACGCATGGGCATCACGCCAAGATCAAGCCCGGTCAGAAAAACGAAAGCAGCGATCCCAACAAATGGCCCGGCCCGCATCCGGGCATTGGCGGCGGCTTCCACGCGCAGCAGCAGTCGGTTCCCGCCGTGCAACGCACGGGTCAATGATGCAGCGCGGGCGAGAGGGGCGGCCGGCCCGGGCGGAGCAGGCGCGGTAATGACGCGATCGCGCCGCTCATGTGAACCCCGGGATCGCAAGCTGCGGGAACACGGAGATCAAGGGATCGGGGTGGATAGTGTTTGATCACCCCAATCCTCTTGCTGTCGTTGAAGGTAGTGCCGATAGCCGTTTGCAGTTTGTCCCGGTGTGGCGAGGGCAGCCTGTACCGGGGCAGAACGACGGTTTAGAACCAACCACAGGAGCATGACGATGCAAAGACAATTCTTGTATGGCCTGATCATGGCGGGCGCCACGCTTGCCGGAACGATGACGAGCGCTCTTGCCGAGTCGCTTGATGTCAAACCCGGGTTATGGGAAACGACCGCCCATACCCAGGCACAAGGGCAGCTGCCGATCCCGGAGGCCGAGATGAAGAAAATGACACCGCAACAGCGCGCGGCGATCGCGAAAATGGAAGCGCGGGCGCACCAGCCGCAAACCAGGACGTTCAAAGGCTGCCTCACCCAGCAGAAGCTGGAGCACGACGAAACAGCATTTCTTGCGGGCGAACCCGGAATGAAGTGCGACAGCAAACTGACCAAACATACGCGCACCGCCGTCGTGGGCAGCCGCCGATGCACCAGTCCCGGTAGGCAACAAACCGAGGAATTCAGTTTTCAAGCCCGGGATCGTGAGCATGTCACCGGCACGCTGAGCATCACCATCAGCAATGGAGGAAAAACAATGACGTCGAAAGGCGACCTCTCCAGCCGCTGGGTCAGTGCGTCTTGCGGCAACACGAAATGAGACGTCGGTAGAGTCAATATGCAAATACTGTCAGCCCCGGAGGTTGCGGCCACCGGTTCCAAAGCGGCGGATCGTGTCTGGAATCATTGGGCGCGGGCGGTGCGGCGAGCGAATATCGTGCGAGGCATGGCGGGCGTCGCCGTTTCCGCGGCGTTCATGACGGTCGCCGTACCGCCGTCGAAGTGGGGTCCGCTTGCCTGGGTCGCGCTCGTTCCTTTGGTGCTCGTGATTCAGCGCGAAACCCCATGGCGTGCCGGCCTGCTGGGCATGTTGTTTGGCGTGGCGTCGCTTGCCGGCATGCATGCCTGGCTGTGGCAGTTGCCGGCGTTCAACGTCTTCGATGCCGCAGCACTGTTTGGCTATCTCGCCGTCTACCCGGCATTGTGGTGTGGCGCGCTGGCATGGCTCTCGCGTCGGCGCCTGCCATGGGTGCTTCCCGCGGCGCTGTTGTGGGTGTTGCTGGATTGGCTGCGCAGTCACGCCGGGCCGCTGGCGCTGCCGTGGGAACCGCTGGCGCATAGCCAGGTCGCGGATGTTCCGCTGCTGCAGCTGGCGGCACTGGGCGGGGCGCCGCTGATCTCGCTGGTCGTATGTCTCGGCAATCTGGCCGTTGCGCGCGCCTGGCAGAAACGGAGTCTGTCGGTGCTGGTCTGGACCGCTATCGGCGTAACCGGCATTCACCTTTATGGCTATTTTGCTCTCCCCGCGGTGACTCCATCCACCGGGCCGCGCGTCGCGATCATTCAGCCGGCCAACGACAGCGCTGCGCCAGCGGTCAAGATCGAGTTGCTGCGTTCGCTGACGCGCCAGGTCGCGAGCCAACGGCCGGACCTGATCGTATGGCCCGAATCCGCCGTGAACGGGTTTGCGTTCAATCCCGCGCTCCAGGCAACGGTCGCGGACATCGCGCGCATGGCGCATGCGTCGATCCTGTTCGGCTCGGCCGATTTCGGCAAGTTTGCGAAAGCGGCCGGCTCCGACGCCGAGCGCGGGCAATTCAAGAACCAGGCCTTCCTGGTGTCTCCGGACGGTTCGAGACAGGGTCCCTATACCAAAAACCGGCTGGTGCCATTCGGCGAGTTCATGCCCTTCGAGCGCTACGTCGACTGGCCGCGCTGGCTCGTGCGGCGCCAGCTGCACGGCATCGCCGGAGATTCACCGGGTCTGTTCCGCTTGCATGACGGCACCGTATTCGGGGTCGTGATTTGCTGGGAGAACTATTTCTCCGGACTTGCCGACCGGCTGGTGCGCCGCGACGCCGCCATGATCGTCCAGCTATCCAACGACGCCGATTTCGGCGCCAGCACGGAACCGGCCCAGCACAACGCCGCCAGCATCCTGCGCGCCGTGGAATACGGACGCCCCTGGTTGCAAGCCTCGGAGAACGGACCCTCGACGTTTGTCGACGCGCATGGACGAATCGTCGAGAGCCTGGGACCGATCGGCGCCACGCGGTGGACCGTTAGAACCGTCTCGCTTGCCGGCACGACCACCATCTATGAACGCTCCGGTTTGCTGTGGTTGTGGTTGGCATCGGCGGCGGCATTGATTTGGATCGCACTTGCAGCAGATCCTAGAAAGGAGAACCAGCATGAACATACGCCAATTTCCCAAACCGCCAGATACCGGTGCGCGGATAAGCGTTTCGATTCTTGATGTACAACATGATCGTAAAATACAGGAGGACGGACACATGAAGATGAAGACACGGCGTTTTTGGTCAGTACTTTCGGCCGTGACGACCGCGGGACTGGTTTTGGCGTCTTATCCGTACGTGGACGCTGTCGCTTTGATATCAGACGACGCGTCCTGGGATCCGCCGAGCCACAATTGGAATCAACTGTGTTCCCCAAGTTCTATCAATGTTACTCCCGGCGTGAACAGCCGCACCTACGTCGCTCGCGGGACATGCTGGATCAATATTGCGCAGGATAAGACCGATCCGAACCTGCAATCCTGGAGACAGGCACAGGTAACGGCGAACGGTTTCTATTCCCTGAAGGATCAATCTTTCCGTGAAATATTGACCGTCAATACGCCTTCGGGCACCAGATCGCTTACGTTCACGGGCACCTGCAACGACGACCCTTGGGCTACCAAGGCGACCTGTTCGGACAAGAACGATCCAAGCGCGTATCTCCGCGCCAACTTCAGCTGGGTTTTTCAGCTGCCGCAGGGGCCGTTGAGTGCGGCGATGTTCAGCCCGGACCTGGTTCAAGCCATGCTGAGCAAGCATGAGTCGAAGCCGCCGGTGGCGCCGGTGGGACTCGACGCCGTGCGCTGGCCTGTCAACGGTGGCAAGAGCGCGGTGGGAAATATCAAATGGCGCGCGGGGGACATGTCGGATAACAAATGGGTGCTCGGGTTCGACATTGAATACGCAAACTACGCCGACAGCACATTCACGAAGGCGGGGCGGAGAGTGGGGCCGGGCCCCAAGCAGAATATGTCCGCGGCCGATGCCAATCTTGTCTATTTGTTCTCCACGCCTTTTGCCCTGCAGGCGGGACGCGACTATTTCTTTCGTGTCTGCGCGGTCAATGACGCCGGTCGCCAGTGCAGCGCTGCTGTGAAGGTGCGCCAACCGACGCAAATGGAGCTCGCCAGTGTCGCATCAAACATCCATACGGCGGGCGGGATGCTCGGCAAACAGCCGGTCAGCCAACCGACGGCGCCGACGGCTGCCAAGGGAACCAGCGGTGGATTCGGTGCAGCGCTCATAGGAAATCGCGGCGGAACAACGGGCGCCGGCGGCAAGACGGGTGGCGCTGCCACGGTTAACAACGGACCCGGCGCATTCGGCAGCAAGCGTCCAGTGACGGTCGCGCGAAATGCCCCGACCGCGATCGGCGGCCCGGCGCCGGGTATGGGCGCTGCCGCCAAGCCCGATCTCGCCGTGGCGCGCGAAGGCATCCTGATCAATGACCGGACCATGGCCTGGAACACGACCACGCGCCTGGTGCTGCATCCGGACGCGAGCCACACATGCCCGGTGCACGTGTCGTTCCGCTACACCAATCTCGGCAAGGCCGCGGCCGCCAACGTAATCGGCGAAGTCCGCGACAGCCTGCAGCCGGCGCAGCCAGTCGCCACCAATAGCGTCGCCACGTTCGCCCCGGGGCAGTTCTCCACCGTCAGCGGCATCGTCAAGGTCAACGCCACACCGGCAGAAACCCGGGTCGGCATCACGGCGCTCGTGCATGGCGGCGCAACGAGTCCGGACGCCAACGCGGCCAACAACCGCGGCACGGTCACGCTCGAGGTGTCGTGCCAGGCGAACGGCACGGGAACTCTGGCGCCGGCCGCGGTGCACGCGCCGACGTCGATCGGCGCACCCGGGGCCAAGCGGTTGGGGACGATGCGGTGAGCTTGTTGCAGGCGAGACTGCGTGCCACCTGACAATGAACCAGGATATCGCCGTGCACGACCAACTCATGGATCGAGGCCGGGTCAGTCCGGTATTAGCGCGCTGTCGCACCTGTTTAAAACTGGAAGGAGGATGCAATGAAACGCCTGCGCAAGCTATCCGTCACGTCGTTATTCTGTTTCGCGGTCCTGATAGCCGGTGTCCCGATGGCCTACGCCGGTTGCGCGGACGGCTACGGGTTATTATTCGGCTTTCTTACGGGCGGCACATCGATAGCGGCGTGCGAGCTGCAGGAGCTGGTGGACGCCATTAAGAACTTCATCAACACGGTGAACGCGCTCGCCAACAACGTGGCGAGCAACGCCAAGAAGGTCGCCGACGCCGCCGTCGGTGCGGTCAACTCGGCGGCCGACGACATCGCCGGCACCGTCACCGGCGCGCAGCGCGACCTGGGGAACGCCGCTTCCGAGGCGAAGAACCTGGCGTCGATGGCCGCCGTGGCGCCGGCCGCGATTCCGCACGCCGGACTCGGCGCTACGTCGTCGAGCCATGTCGGCACGTCCGCCCCCGCGCGAATGGCGACTTCGGGGATGGCGCAGGGCGCGCCGAGGCCCGGTCCCAATCCCCGGGTCGCGCAGGCGCCAATACAGCGGCCAGCCGACCCGCAACGCCTGCACGCGGCGCTCGCGCG
>JBLMXN010000053.1:0-6956 GCA_050257795.1 Bacteroidota bacterium | reverse complement strand
CGGTCGAGATCGGTGTGCGCGTACGGCCAGCCGTGCTGCAGCTTGTCGCGCAGTTCCTGGATCTTGCCGTCGCCCACCAGCATCCACGGCATGTCGCCGAACAGCACGCCGTCGAGATCGACGTCCTGCACCGCGTTGCCGGTGCCGCTGAAAATGTTCGAGGTCGAGTACACCGGCACGCGCTGGGCGTGATAAAAATTGAGCTGCGGCTTGATCAGCCGCCCGTGCCTGGCGTCGGCGACGAGAAAAATGAAGTCGAGATCCGCGCGCGGGCGCGACTCGAACTCCACCTTCTGGCCGATGATTTTCGCGATCTCGCGCCGCCGCTCCTCGCTCTGGGCGATGTTGAGCAACTGCTTGATGGAGTCGGAGTAGTCGCTGTCGGCCTCGTTGTAGGAGACGCTCGCCGCCACCACGCCGCCGAGCTTCTGCCAGTGCGTGGTCCAGGCGGTCATCATGCGCTGCCCCCAGGCGCTGTTCGGGTACAGCACGGCCGCCTGGCGGTAACCGTCGAGGTAGGCGCGCTCGGCGACCTGTTCCGCCTCCTGTTCGGGCGGCAGGCCGAACTCGAAGAGATATTTGGAGGCCGCGATCGGGTCCTCGTCGGTCTGGTTCAGCATCAGGGTCGGCACCTTGATGCTCGCCTGCTTGACGATGGCCTCGGCGGCGTCGCGTCCGAGCGGGCCCACGATGAATTGCGCGCCGTCGTTGATCGCCTGGGCGTAGAGGTCCGGTGCCTTCGCCGGATCCGGCCCGGTGTCGTAAACCCGTATCTTGGGTTTGTCCGGGTCGGTGTTGGCGGCGTCCATCGCCATGAAGCCTTCCTGCACCGCCTGCGCCGCGACCGCGTAGTTGGAGCTGAGCGGCAGCAGCAGGGCGATGTGGTCGATGCGGCCGATCAGGCCGGGCGTGGGCGCGGTCAGTGAATCCAGGATCGCGGGACTGGCCGGATGCGCCGGATGCGCCTTTTTCCACTGGTCGAGGGCGGCGCCGAGCTGCATCGGCCGTCCGGCGTTGTCGGCCGCGATCAGCGCCAGCTCGATCCAGCCGGAGAGCACCGGGTCGCGCGCGTTGTTGAATTCGGTCGCGAGCCGCGCGCGCGGCAGCGACACCAGGATCTTCCACAGCTGCTGCTGGTTCTCGGTGACGGCGTCCTTGCCCACGATGTACTGCTCGCGGCCGATAAGGTTGCGCACCGCGCCGATCGGGTTGCCGAGCGCCAGCTCCTCCTGCGCGCGTACCCCGTAGAGGTCGGAAAGCAGCGTCGGGCTGAGGTTGCGCAGGGCGCTGGCGTCATCAAGCCGGCGGATCGCCTTTTCATGCGCGCCCTCGAGGCTCAGGATGCGCGCCTGCAGCACCAGCTTGCGCGCCAGGAACGAGCTGTCGAGCCGCGTGACGTCGACCAGGTCGATCTGCTGGTGCGCTTCCCGCAGTTGCCCGGCCTTGAGGTAAGCGGCGACCGCGCGCAGCTGGTAGTCCTGCTGGTCGGGCGCGGGGGCGGTTTGCGCCAGGCGCATATACTCGTTGGCGGCGACCAGGTATTCGCCGTCGCGCTCGGCTTTTTCCGCCGCTGCGGTGCTGGGCGGCGGGGGCGCGGGCGGCACGCCCGCGGGTGGAGTCACGCAGCCGGCGAGGAGGGCGCTACATATTATAGGTATAGCCAGCCAGCGGATGGGTTTCATGCGGTTTCCTGTTTAGAATGCCTGCCAGTATCGAATCGGGGAATCTTTGTGACAAACGCGGGCACGTTGTACGTGGTGGCCACGCCCATCGGCAATCTCGAGGACATGACGCCGCGGGCGATACGCATCCTGGCGGAGGCAGATCTGATCGCCGCCGAGGACACGCGCCACAGCGGCAAGCTCCTGCGGCATTTCGGCATCGGTACGGAAACGGTCGCCGTCCATGAGCATAACGAGCGCAGCCAGGTTCCCAAGCTCATCGAAATTCTGAAGAGCGGTAAGTCTATCGCATTTATCAGCGACGCGGGTACCCCGCTGGTGAGCGACCCGGGCTTCCAGCTGGTGCGTGCCGCCCGACAGGCGGGCCTGACCGTGACACCGGTTCCCGGCGCCTGCGCCGCGATCGCGGCGCTGTCCGTCGCCGGCCTTCCTTCCGACCGCTTCGTGGTCGAGGGGTTCCCGCCGGCCAAATCGGCGGCGCGCCGCGCCGTGTTCGAAAAGCTGCACGAGGAGAGCCGCACGCTGATATTCTACGAAAGCCCGCATCGCATCCTCGAAAGCCTGAAGGATATGGTCGAGATTTTCGGGAGTACGCGCGAGGCGGTGCTGGCGCGCGAGCTGACCAAGCAGTTCGAGACCGTGCGCAGCGGCGGGCTCGCGGAGCTGCATGACTGGGTCGAGGCTGACAAGCACCAGCAGTTGGGTGAGTTCGTGATCCTGATCCATGGCGTCCCGCGCGCGGAGCGCGAGGCGATGGACGCCGAGGCCGAGCGCGTGCTCAAGCTTCTGCTCGAGGAGCTGCCGGTGAGCCAGGCCGCGGCGCTGGCGGCGAAAATCACCGGGCTCAAGAAGAACAAGCTGTACGAATACGCGCTGGCGTTCAAACAGGGCGATTAAGCACCCGGCGCTTGCCCGTGTTGTTTCGGTTTTTCCGGCGGTTCCCCGCACCAGCGTTTTTCCCGGCGCGCGCCGGGGCCGAGTATGACCGGCAGCACCACGAAGCTCAAAATCAGCGAGGCGTAATAAAGAATGTTCTCGGTATCGCCGTCGTGGTGCAGGAAGCGCCACGGGAGTTTCGCTCCGAGATCGACGCCGAGGAGCAGCGCGCCCGCGATCAGCAGCGCCCAACCATGCACCACGTCGGTGAACAGTCCGTAGATGACGTAGGGCAGCAGCCCGATCAGCAGGATGTCGAGGCGCAAGGTATAACCCGCGTCGTAGAACGGCGTGACCGCGGTGGCGAACGCCAGAACGCCGCCGAGAATGATGACCACATAAGCGAACCGCCGGAAGTCGGTGTCTTGCTGCATACCCCGCTCCTTCTTTGTGCATGCGGGCGCCTGTTATTTTGTTCCTTACCGCCTGATAAAAGTTCCGCGTGCCCGACCCGCACGGATACCACCAAAGTGGTAGCCCGGATGAAGCGCAGCGCAATCCGGGAAAGCGCGTGAATTCCCGGGTTCCGGCCCTTCCGGGCCTGCGCCCGGGCTACATCAGGAATAGCCCGGCAATCATGCGAAACAGGTAGGTTGGGGTGAACGAAGCGAACCCCAACATGCGGTGACCCTTGTTGGGGTTCGGCGCTGCACGCCTCACCCCAACCTAGCATGTGTTTTTCAGCATCCTGCTAGGGCGCGGCCTCGCGGAGGACGCGCGGACGCGCGCGCAGGATCGGTGTCAGATAGTGGACGCTGAACAGGCGCGCCGGATCGAGCCACACCCGACGCGGTTGCAGGCCGGCGCCGCGGGCGAGCGCATGAAATTCCTCCACCGAGTATTTGTAGGAATTTTCCGTGTGAATGGTCTCGCCCGGCTCGAAGCGGAAGCGCCGCCCGAGCACGCGGATTTCCTGCGCGCGCCGGCTGACCAGGTGCATCTCGATGCGCCCGCGCGCGGCGTCGTAGAACGCGCGGTGGCGGAAACCGCGCGGATCGAGCTCGGCGTCGAGCTCGGTGCGCAGACGCTCCAGCAAATTCAGGTTAAACGCCGCGGTGACGCCGATGCTGTCGTTGTAGGCGCGGTGCAGCACCTGCGGGTCCTTCTTGAGATCGACGCCGATGAGCAGCGCGCCGTCCGGTTGCACGAGCCGGCGTATCCGTTGCAGGAACGCGAGTGCTTCGTGCGGCTCGAAATTGCCGACGGTCGATCCCGGAAAGAACGCCAGGCGCGACGCCGTGCCTGCGTCGTCGGGCAGGTCGAAATCCTGCGCGAAGTCGGCGCAGGCGGCGTGCACTTCGAGCCACGGATAATCGCCGGCCAGCCGTTGCACCGACTCCAGCAGGAACTCGCGCGAGATGTCGACGCCGAGATAGCGGCGTGGGCGCAGGCGTTCCAGCAGCAACCGCACCTTCTTGCTGGCGCCGCTGCCGAGCTCGATCAGCATGCACTCGCGTCCGGCGAGCGCGGCGATCTCGCCGGCGCAGGATTCCAGGATCGCCATCTCGGTGCGCGTCGGGTAATACTCCGGCAACTCGCAGATGGCGTCGAACAGCTGCGAGCCGCGCCGGTCGTAGAAGAATTTCGGCGCGAGTCGCCGCGGCCGCGCCGCGAGGCCCAGCAACACTTCGTCGCGCAATGTCGCCGTGGTCGGATGCTCGTCGTAAAAGCGAATCGCCGGCTGGTTCACCGATCCTCCGCCAGGCGGATGCCGGAGAACTGCCAACGGTCCGCAGGATAGAAAAAGTTGCGGTAGCTGGCGCGCACATGCCCCGTGGGCGTGACGCAGGAGCCGCCGCGCAGCACCAGCTGGTTCACCATGAATTTGCCGTTGTATTCGCCGAGCGCCCCGGTCGCCGGCCGGTAACCGGGATAGGGCGCGTAACTGTTGGCAGTCCATTCCCAGACATCGCCGAAGAACTGGCGTGCGCCGGGCGCGGCCGGCGCCGGATGCAGGTAACCGCTCTCGCGCAGATTGCCGCGCAGCTCTTCGGTTTGCGCCGCGACTTCCCATTCGATCTCGGTCGGCAGGCGCTTGCCGGCCCAGCGCGCGTAGGCGTCGGCTTCGTAAAAACTCACGTGACACACCGGCTCGGCTTCGTTGAGCGCGCGTGGCCCCGCGAGCGTGTACAGCCACCAGCGTCCGTCGCTCCGTTCCCAATAGAGCGGTGCTTGCCACTGGCGCTCGCGCGTCGCGCGCCAGCCGTCGGCGAGCCAGTACTCGGAACGCGCGTAACCGCCGGCGTCGATGAACGCGAGGTATTCGCCGTTGGTGACGAGGCGCGAAGCGAGCGCGTAATCCGGGAGCAGCACCCGATGCCGCGGGCTTTCGTTGTCGAAGGCGAAGCCGGAGCCCTCGTGACCAATCTCGCGCACGCCCGCCGGGTGTTCGGTCCAATCGAGCGCCGCGACTGTCGTTGCCGGCGTGTGCGGCAGATCGGCGCGGTAGGCGGGCCGGAGCGGATTGATCGAGAGACTGTACTTGATATCGGTGAGCAGCAGTTCCTGATGCTGTTCTTCATGATGACAACCGAGCGTGGCGCGTGCCGCGATATCGGTCCAGTGGCGTTCGTCCGCAGCGGCGATCAGCGACGCCATCGCGGCGTCAATCGCGGCGCGGTAGCGATAAATCTCCTCCGTCGTTGGCCGCGACAGCAGCCCGCGTTGCGGGCGCGGGAACGGCGCGCCCACCTGCTCATAATAAGAGTTGAACAGATGTTCGAACTGCGGGTGGAACGGTCGGTAGCCGGGGAGAAACGGCTTGAGCAGAAACGTCTCGAAGAACCAGGTGGTGTGCGCCAGGTGCCACTTGGGCGGGCTGGTATCCGGCATCGCCTGCAAGCCGTAATCGTCCGGCAGCAGCGGCTGGCACAGGGTTTCGCTCGCGCGGCGCACGGCGGCGTAGCGCGCCGCCAGTATTTCCCGCGCGGTGGGGTGACCGCGTGCGGCGGTTTCTGCCAGTTGCGGCTTACCGCGGTTGGAGCCCATCTGCGCCTCCCTGCGATAACGAGGGTCCATTGAAACACAGGCGCGCGCGGAATTTCAAACATCGCGCGCCGGTCTGACCGCTATAGCTCCACATTCCGTGGGGTTGGCCATGTTCAAGGCCGCATGGCGTTGCGGGTTTCCGGCGCCGAGCGTGGGGCGCCACGTCATCACGGGCATTTGCCATTTTCGCCGTGAGCAATGAACCCGACGCGGTGTGGTATTATTCGTCGCCCAGGGACACGGCGCACGCAGTCCGGAACGAGAACAGTTCGGCGTTGCGTGAAGATCGAGCTCTGAGTCCCAGCCGAGTTTTCCCGCCGCATGTCAAGGAATACACGCCGTTCAGCGCGCTTACCATTGCAAGCTCGAGACACGCACGGCAAATTCAAATGCGGTAAGCCGACCAAGGCAAGTGAGGTCAAGGAAAAAACATGAAAACTCTTTTCAGTAGCAAAAAATTCGGTTCCATCCTGATGTTCGGCGCCATGCTGATGCTGGCCGGCTGTGGCGGTTCCAGCGGCGGTGGTGGCTCATCGACGGGCACGATGTCGCTGAGGATCACCGACGCGGCAGTCGATAGTGCCGATCATGTTTACGTCCAGTTTCACGGGGTCGAGCTCCAGGCCGCCGACGGCAAGCGCACGACGCTCTATTACTGTCAGGACCCGACGGATGCCACCAAGACCATCGTGAGTGACAGCGCCTGTACCACGCCGCCGGCGCCGAAGCAGATCGATCTGCTTGCGCTCAACGGCGGACTGGCAGACACGTTACTGGACAGCTTCACGCTGCCGTCCGGTCACTACAGCTGGGCGCGGCTGATGGTCGATACCGCCGGCACCCTGGATTCATACATCGTTGTCGCGGGAAACGATTTTGAGCTCACGATTCCGAGCGGTGCCGAGACCGGCCTGAAAGTGAACCGCGGCTTCGACGTCCCGGCCGGTGGCCACGCGGATTTCACCATCGACTTCGATCTGCGCAAGTCGGTGGTGCTTGCCAACGGAAACTATATGTTGCGTCCGACGCTGCGCATGGTGGACAACGCCATGGTCGGGGCCATCGCCGGTACCGTCGATCCGTCGCTTATTCCGAGCGGCTGCACCCCGGCGGTATATGTCTTCAGCGGCGCCGGCGCCACGCCCGATGATATCGACACCGACAACACCAACCCCGATCCCGTGACCACCGCCAAGGTGAATCTCACCGATGGCACGTACAAGGCTGCCTTCCTCGAAGCCGGTGACTACACGGTGGCATACACCTGTGATGCGGCAGCCGACGATCCGGCAGTCGACAATACGGCCGATAACACGGTGACCTTCAGCAACACCGCGACGGTAGCGGTGA
>JBLMXN010000052.1:0-7134 GCA_050257795.1 Bacteroidota bacterium | reverse complement strand
CGTACAATGCCACCATGGAATCGCATCGGATCGTGATCGTCGGCGGCGGCGCCGGCGGGCTCGAGCTGGCCACGCGGCTCGGCGACAGGCTCGGCAAACGGCGACGCGCGCGCATCACGCTCATCGACGCCAAGCTCACGCACCTGTGGAAGCCGCTGCTGCACGAGGTCGCGGCCGGCACCTTCGATTCGCACGAGAACGACGTCGACTACATCGCCCAGGCGCACCAGCACCATTTCGATTATCTCCTTGGACGCATGGACGGTCTCGATCGCGCGCGGCGCGAAATCAGTCTGGCGCCGACGCTCGACGAAGCCGACCGCGAGATCGTGCCGCGGCGGATCGTGCCGTACGATACATTGGTGCTCGCGGTCGGCAGCGTCAGCAACGACTTCGGCATCCCGGGCGTGCGCGAGCATTGCGTGTTCCTCGACGAGCGCGCGCAGGCCGACGCTTTCCAGCGCGCCGTCATGCGCAACTACATCCACGCGCAAACGCACCCGGAACGGCCGGCGGCCAATCAATTGCAGGTGGCGATCGTCGGCGCCGGCGCCACTGGCGTGGAGTTGGCGGCGGAAATGCACAACATGGCGCGTCAGCTCGTGGTTTACGGATTCGATCGCATCGTGCCGGAGCGCGACCTGAAGCTGGTGATCATCGAAGCCGCCGAGCGCATCCTGCCGGCGTTGCCGGAGCGGTTGTCCCAGGCCGCGCAAGACCGGCTGCGCGAGCTCGGGGTGGAGGTTCATACCGGGCAACGCGTGACGCGCGTCACCGCCGAGGGCGTGCAGACACAGGACAGCCGGCTTTTTCCCGCGGCGCTCAAGGTCTGGGCCGCCGGTATCAAGGCGCCGGAATTCCTGCAGGAAATCGCCGGCCTCGAAACCAACCGGTTGAATCAGCTTGTCGTGCGCCCGACGCTGCAGACCACGCGCGACGACGACATCTTCGCGCTCGGCGATTGCGCCGCCTGTCCGCAGCCGAAAAAAGACAAGCCGGTACCGCCGACGGCGCAGGCGGCGCACCAGCAGGCGGCGCTGATCGTCAAATCCGTCAGCGCCAGGCTCCGCGGCAAGCCGCTGCCCACGTTCACCTACCACGACCGCGGCTCGCTGATTTCGCTGTCGCATTACACCACGGTCGGCAGCCTCATGGGCAATCTCACGGGCGATGTGATGATCGAGGGCCGGTTTGCGCGCCTGACCTACCGCATGCTCTACCGACTTCATCAGCGCGCGCTGCACGGCACGCTGCCGATGCTGCTGCTGATGCTCTCGGATTTCCTGCAGCAGCGCACGCGGCCGCGGATGAAGCTGCATTAAACGATGGTGTCGCCATCCGGCGACAAAACGAATTTTCACGTTATCAATCACATAGCGAGTTGGCGCCGGTGCGTTGTCGTGTCGCGCCGACAACCGGGGCGCGCCGCGCCGGCCCGTTCACGGTGCAACAGTTTGATCATCAACGAGAAGCGACTTCTGGCACGGCGATTGCCTTCCATGCCTCTGCGCCGTCCGCTGGATCGACAACCGCGGTTCGAGCTACCACGGTGGATTCGCCTTCCTCAACCAGCGGACGGCGCCCATGGCAACGGGACCCCCGCATATTCCGTGCGGGCCGGTCCAGCCGCGGAAAAGTCGGTGCGATCATCAGTGACACAGCTAAGGAGGTGCAAGTATGAAACCCACGATCCGAAACGCTGCTTTCGCCGTTTGCGTGTTGGTTGCCACGCCGTTGATCGCCTCGTGCGCCGCCACTTCCGCCCAGGAGAGCACGGGTGAATACATCGACGACGCGGCGATTACGGCCAAGGTGAAGAACCAGCTGCTGCAGGACAAAAACGTGAGCGGCTTGCAGGTTACCGTCGAAACGTACAAGGGTCGCGTGCAGTTGAGCGGATTTGTCTCGTCGCAATACGAGAAAATCAAGGCCGAAAAACTTGCACGCGGCGTGCCGGGAGTCAGATCCGTTTCGAATGACTTGATCGTCAAAGCCGACTGAACCGCGCGAAATGCGCCGGATCGCCCGGTTCATGCAACACCGGGATCGGGCGGCGGATCGAGACGCAGGGCAAATCCGATGGCACCCAGGAGACTGAATGCGGACAGTGTGACCCGGTCGTTGGCCGTGGCGCTCGTCGCGGTGAGTCTCGCGGCATGCCATGAATCGCGCAGGGTCGACCGGACGGTCGGACAACCCGCTCAAGCCGTGGAGAATACCGGCGAAGACGCGGCGGGGCCGGCCGGCCGGAAGGAGATGAAACCGCTCAATGACGGGCTCATCACGACGAGGGTCAAGACCGCGCTCTTCCGTGATCCGCAGGCGAGCGGATTTCAGATCAGCGTGCACGCCTACCGCGGTGTGGTCCAGTTGAGCGGGTTCATCGACACCATCGATCAGAAACAGCGCGCCGGTGAGCTCGCCGGGCGCGTCGAGGGCGTTCGGGCGGTCCACAACGACCTGATCGTCACGAGTGGAACCGACTTCTCGTCCTCCGATGCAGGCAACCAGTCATCGTCACGGGTCTTCAATGACGTGCAACCAAGCCAAGGAGGTAAACCATGAACGGACATGGATCATCGCCAAGCTCGTTGCTGACAACGTTTGTGATTGTCCTTGCGATCGCCGACGCATTTGCCGTGGAGCTCGGCGGATGCCAGAAACAGCAGACGCAATCGGCCACGCCGCTCACGGAACAAACCGCGAAGACGCCGGCGCCACCGGACAAGAACACCGGTGATTCGACCGGCAATATGCCGCCACAGACCGGTCTGGGCGGCGGCACGGGCCAAAAGAGTCAATAAAGCGTTCGCGCGCGGGCGTCACGGCAATGCGTACGCGGATGTAACGGGCGCGGCCGTTCCGCGCCCTCAATCACGAGACCGGCGGGAGACGAAAATCGTCGGGCTTGAGGCCGTGCCGGTGCAGCAACTTGTAGAACTCCGTGCGATTGCGCTGTGCCAGACGCGCCGCGTGACTGACGTTCCCGAGCGTCATCCGCAGCAGTTGCACCAGATAGTCGCGCTCGAACTGATCGCGCTTGTCGGCGAGCGACGCCAATGCGGCGCTCGGCGTCTTGAGGGCCCGCTGGACCAGATCGGCCGGTATCAGCGGCGTCATGGACAACGCAAACACCTGCTCGACGACGTTTTGCAGTTGCCGCACGTTGCCGGGCCAGGGCGCGCCGACGAGGAGCTCCATGGCTTCCGGGGCGAAGGTTTTCGGTTCGCGGCTGCTGCGTTCGGCGACGGCCTTCAGGAAATGCGCGACCAGCAGCGGGATGTCCTCCGGGTGCCGCGCCAACGCAGGCAGTTTCAGCGAAACCACGTTCAGCCGGTAGTAGAGGTCCTCGCGGAATTGACCCGCGGCCACCGCCGCGTCAATGTCGCGATGAGTCGCGGAAACGACCCGCACGTCCACCGCGACCGTCTGGCTCGAGCCGACGGGGCGGATTTCCTTCTCCTGCAGCACGCGCAGCAGCTTCGCCTGAAACGACGGCGACATGTCGCCGATCTCGTCGAGGAAAATTGTGCCCGCATTGGCCGCCTGGAACAGCCCGCGGTGATTCTGCGTGGCGCCGGTGAAGGCGCCCTTCATGTGGCCGAACAGCTCGGACTCGAGAAGGGTTTCGGTGATGGCGGTGCAGTTGACGCCGACAAAGGGTTTCTCCCGGCGCGCGCTGGCCCGGTGGATCGCGCGCGCCAGCAGCTCCTTGCCGGTGCCACTGTCGCCCTGAATGAGCACGCTGACGTCACTGTCCGCGACCAGCCGCGCCTGTTGCAACAGGTCCTCCATGACCGGGCTCTGGCTGATGATATCGCGGCGCCACTCGCCGTTGTCTTCGCCGCCCGCGAAATTGCCCGGTCCGCCCGAAAGGCGCAGCGCTTCGTCCACTGATTTCAGCAGCGTGCGGCTGTCGAACGGTTTGGTCAGGTAGCCGTACACGCCGCGCTGGATCGCATCGACGGCGTCGGGGATGGTGCCGTGCGCGGTGATGATGATGACCGGCACGGCCGGGTAACGCTGATGCACCGCGTTGTAGAGCGCCATGCCGTCGACGCCTTCCATGCGCAGGTCGGTGACCACCAGCTGCGGCTGGACGGCGGCGAGACGTGCCAGCGCCTGCTCGCCACTCTCCGCGGTTTCGACGCTGTATCCCGCGGCGCGCAGACGCATTGACAGCAGCTTGAGCAGGGCGATGTCGTCGTCGACCAGCAAGATCTGGATGCGCGATGCCAATTAATGTCTCCCTACTTCGCTTCGCTGCGTTCGTCCGGCCATAACAATGGTCTCCCTACTTCGCTTCGCTGCGTTCGTCCGGCCATGTCACTTTTGCTTCATCGGCTTCGGCGGAATACGCGTGCCGGTGTCCTGTTCGATGGCTTTCAGCTGATCCAGTTTCTGCTGCAGCTCCTGCCGTTGCCGACGTTCGTCGGCCAACGCGCCTTCGAGCTGTTTACGGTCGTCCAACATCGCCGCCAGGAAACCCGCGATGCCGTGATATTGACTGGCGTTGTAACCGGTATCGTCGACCACCTTTTCGAGATACCCCCTGGCGCGGGTGTTGTCCTGGAAAGAAGCGCCGGGGAGACTCAGCAGCAGCGCCATCCGGATGCGGTTCGGCGCGCTCGCGTCGTGCGCGAGCATCTCTGCAACCTGCGTGTATTCCCGTTCCAACGCGTCGGCGGGGATCGAATGCAGCAAGACACCGTAGCGTACCAGCGCATCCACGCTGTCGGACGATCGAATATCCGGCGGGATGCTCCCGGCAGTCGGCCCCGCCGGCATGCGCGCCGCAAACGGTCCCGCGCGCGACTCCAGATGAGCGCAGCCCGCGACCTGTCCCGCGAGAGCCACCATGGCTACGGCAAATCCGAACGCGCTGCGCAGACGTCGGTCCATGACGCGCTTCCCTGATTCCCGAGTGTAAACAGCGTTTCAGGTTACTCCGCCACCAGTGGCAAGGCAACGCGCAAGTGCGCTCCGCGCTGGGCATCGACGACTTCTATGGTTCCTTTGTGCAGGCGGACGTAAGCCTGCGCGATCGCGAGCCCGACGCCGCTGCCTTTAACCGGGTCGGAGGGGCGGCGACGTCCGCGGTAGAAAAGCTCGAAGACTTTGGGTCGCTCGTCTGGATCGATCCCGGGCCCCTGGTCAATGACGTCCACGATCGCGTGATCCGTGTCGCGGTGCAGCGAGACGTCGATCGCTCCACCGTCGGGGGAATACTTGATCGCGTTGGACACGACGTTCTGGAAGACCGCCTTGAGCTTGTCCCGGTCCCCCGGCACGCTGGCCGCGTCGAACATTCGCTGCACTCGCAACCCGCGGCCCTCGGCCAGCAGGCGCTGTTCGTCGAGGACCTCATCGAGCAGTCCGTGCAGTCCCACGGACTGCCAGGTCATCGAGATCTCTTCGCCCTGGGCGACATTGAGGCGGATGAGGTTCTCGATCAGCGTCTGCAGCTTGAAACTGTTGCTGCGCACGATCGCGATGACGTCGGACTGCTCGCGGTTAAGCGTGCCCGGCACCTGGTCGCTCAGGAGCTCGACGCCCTCGCGGATCGTGGCGAGCGGCGTCTTGAGTTCGTGGGAGAAATTGCGCAGCATCAGCGCCTGTTGCTGCTCGAGCGCGAGCAGGCGCTGGCGCAGCCCCTCGAGCTCCCGGCCGAGTTCATGGAGATCGCGCGGTCCGGTCACGTGTATGCCCTCGGTCAGGTTGCCCTTGCCGAGCCGGTCGATCGCCCGTTCGAGTCCCCGGATCGGGCGGTTTATCCAGCGGCTGTACAGCATGGCCAGCACCAGCGCCGCGGCGATCAATACCACCGCCTGGATAATCAGTTGCCGCTTGGTGGCCGCCGCCGCTTCCTGGATTCTTTTCACCTCGCCACCGATGAACTCCTGGCTCTCCGTGAGGATGGTCCGACTCATGGTGTTGAGCACCCAGAACCCGTCGATCGCTTGCGCGGCATCCGACGAGCCCGGCGCGGCGGACGCCAACTGGCGGAAGAGCTGGTCTTCCTGCGCGATCAGGCTTTGAAGCTGGCTGCGTTGCAGGTCGTTAAGGGGTTTCGCCGACAGTGCCTGCGTGTATTGCAGGAACTGACGCCGGTGTTCGAGATAGACGTGGTAGAAGTTGCGGTCCTTGACCACGTCGTACTGGCGGGCGCTGCGTTCCATGAGCGCGATTTCGGTGGCCAGTTGCTGGCTGTTGTGCAGCGCTTCGGCGGCGTCATAAACCGCCTGGCCGCTCTGACGGGTCAGGCGGTCCACCGAGACAATCGCCACCAGCTGCCCGAACACCAGCAGCAACGCGATCAGCAGCAGACCGCGCCGGATAAGCTGGACGATGGATTTCGAACGATTCAGGAGCATGGCCAGCCTCCTGTCGACGCCGTGGGCGACGACGCCACGTTTGGCAGTGCGTTCGAAATGGTATCACCCGGCCAGGCGCGGATTAAGCACACTCACCGGCCCGTGCATCGGGCCGGCCGTACCTCCCGACGACAGGCAAAACCTCCGCTTCGGATCATGCGAGCCGCGCGGCCCGCATGATCCCCGCGTGATGAATGGCTACCTGATTGAAAGACCCCTCAACGGGTGTACGTTTGTGGCGCGGATCCGCTGCCCATGCCGGCTGACCCGGCACTGTTAAGCGCCGCCGCCTTGTACTCCGCCGCGTCGATCTTGCCATCGTGATTGCTATCGGCTTTCGAGAAGTCGAGACCTTTGACGGCCTGCGCCTCGTTTTGCTCGATAGCGCCGTCCTTGTTCTTGTCGACCTGATCGAAGCTGGGCCACTGCGCGCCGGGGTTGGCGTAAACGACGCCGGTCGCGGTCAGGGCGGAAAGGGCCAGTGAAATGGCGATGGTTTTCGTCAATGTATTCATAACAATCTCCTTTTCGGTACGTGTCATCCGTTGGATCACGAGCCGGGCTGGCCCGCGTATCGCACAGCAGCAAACGGCGTGCCACGCGCGTTGACGACGCAAGATCTTGATATCGGGGATGATCGTGACGCGATGAAATGGCGAGGTGTCGTTGACATGCGACGGCCGCGAGAGGAAATGCGCGATGCCGCCTGTTACACATGTCTCCCTTGAGCGACAGAGGTGTCGCCAATCAGGTGTTCAGC
>JBLMXN010000051.1:0-7889 GCA_050257795.1 Bacteroidota bacterium | reverse complement strand
CGGCTCGCTGAAGGAAGACATGAAGACCCCGGCCACCTACGAGTACAACGTGGACGTGACCAAGCGCGTGGTCGACATGGCGCATGCCTGCGGCGTGTCCGTCGAAGGCGAGCTCGGTTGCCTCGGTTCGCTCGAGACCGGCATGGCCGGCGAGGAAGACGGCTCCGGCGCCGAGGGCAAGCTCGACCATTCGCAGCTGCTCACCGACCCCGACCAGGCCGCCGACTTCGTGAAGAAGACCAAGGTCGACGCGCTCGCCATTGCCATCGGCACCAGCCACGGCGCGTACAAGTTCACGCGTCCGCCCACGGGCGACATTCTCGCGATCGAGCGCATCAAGCAGATCCACAAGCGCATTCCGAACACTCACCTGGTGATGCACGGGTCGAGCTCGGTGCCGCAGGACTGGCTTAAGATGATCAACACCTACGGCGGCGACATGGGCCAGACCTATGGAGTGCCGGTGGAAGAGATCGTGCAGGGCATCAAGCACGGTGTGCGCAAGGTGAACATTGATACCGATCTCCGCATGGCGTCCACCGGCGCGGTGCGCAAGTTCCTGGCCGAGAACAAGAAGGAATTCGACCCGCGCAAGTGGCTCAACGCCGCGACCAAGGGCATGAAGGAGATCTGCAAGGCCCGCTACGAAGCCTTCGGTTGCTCCGGTCAGGCGAGCAAGATCAAGGTACTTTCGCTCGAAGCAATGACCTCGCGCTATTCCAAGGGCGAGCTCGATCCCAAAGTGAACTGAATGTGCGCCCAGCGCGCCTCGGCTCGCTTCCCTCGTCCCTTGCGGGAGAGGGAATGAGGGTGAGGGGTGGATGGTTCTGCTGAAGCAGTAATAAAGGGGGCGGGCAACCGCCCCTTTGCGTTTATGTTTGCGTAGCGCACCGGATCGGCCTATGTTTCAAATATGATGGAGCGCCAGAAATTTCCCTGTCCCTGTTGCGGCCATCAGGTGTTCCAGCGCCAGCCCGGCAACCACGAGAAATGCCCCATCTGCCTGTGGGAAGACGACCTCGCACAGCTGCGGTTTCCGCGCCTCCCGGGCAGCGCCAATCATGTCTCGCTCGAACAGGGACAGCTGAACTACGCCGAGATCGGCACCGCCGAACGCCGTCATCGCGGCGAAGGACGCGCCCCCTTCGAGGAAGAGCCGCGCGAATCCGGCTGGCGTCCGCTCGACCCTAAGCGGGATAACGTTGAAGAGCCCCAGCGCGGCATCGACTACGCCGATTCCTATCCTCTGGCCGACACCACGGTCCTGTACTACTGGCGCGAGACTTACTGGCGGCGTTTCGCCAGTTGAGATCGTCACTTTGGGCGGCGCGTGCGATCCGTGTTGTGGTGACGTTGCGGTTTCGCGCGCGCCAAATCGCGTCCCACGAGCTGTTTCGCCTCGCTCAGCACGAAGTCGTGGAATGCGCGCGCCACGGGCGACAGCCGCTTGCCGCGGCGGTGCACCATGTACCAGTGACGCATGATGGGGAACTCGGCGACGTCGAGCAGCACGAGCTGTCCGAGCGCGAGTTCCTGATCGACCGTCGCGCGCGACAGCAGGCCCAACCCCAGTCCGGCTTGCACGCTCTGTTTGATCGCCTCATTGCTGCCCACCTCCATGCCGGTCCTGAGGTGCATGCCGCGCTCGCTGAAGAAGCGTTCCATGGCGATGCGCGTGCCCGAGCCCGGTTCGCGCACCAGGAACACCTCTTCCTGCAGGCGCTTGAGCGGAATTTTCTTCATGCGCGCGAGCGCATGTTCCGGCGGCGCGACGATGACCAGCGGGTTTTCCAGGAACACTTCGGCTTCGACGTCGGCTTCCGCCGGCGGCCGGCCCATGATGACGAGATCCACCAGGTTTTCGCTGAGCTGACGCAACAGGGTTTCGCGATTGGTGACGTCGAGGCTCACGGTAATTTCGGGGTAACGGCGCGAGAAACTGCCGAGCAGGTTCGGCACGAAGTAATTGGCGGTGGTGGCGACCGAGATGCGCAGCCGTCCGCCGGCCAGGCCCTTCTGGCGGTTTAGCACCGCTTCCAGCTCATCGAGCTGCTGGGTGATGCTCCGGGCATAACCCAGGACCTCCTTGCCGGCCTCGGTCAGATGAATGCGCTTGCCGAGCTGCTCGAACAGCGCCGCGCCGAGGCTGTCCTCCAGTTGTTTCACCTGCATCGAAACCGCCGGCTGCGTGAGATGCAGCTCCTCGGCGGCACGCGTGTAATTCAGGTGGCGCGCGACCGATTCAAAGACCTTGAGTTGGCGTAGCGTGAGGTGCAAAGTATTCGCCCCGGTCAGACTATAAGTAATAACTTATCATAATAATCATAAATCGTGAGTGTTATTTATGATAAAGGGGGAGTAGGGTTGCCGCCCATGATCCATGGCTCGCCCGGTGAAAACAGGCGGAATACCGGATTTCAAACGATTTCTAACGAGGAGTTCTCTATGTCAGGCAAAGTGAAGACGTACAAAGCGGGCGTCAAAGAGTACCGCGAAACCTACTGGATGCCGAATTACACGCCGAACGAAACCGATCTGCTGGCGTGCTTCAAGATCACCCCGCAGGCCGGCGTGCCGCGCGAAGAGGCCGCCGCCGCGGTCGCCGCCGAGTCGTCCACCGGCACCTGGACCACGGTGTGGACCGACCTGCTGACCGACCTCGACTACTACAAGGGTCGCGCCTACCGCATCGAAGACGTGCCGGGCGACGACACCTGCTTCTACGCCTTCATCGCCTACCCGATCGACCTGTTCGAAGAGGGCTCGGTGGTGAACGTGTTCACCTCGCTGGTCGGCAACGTGTTCGGCTTCAAGGCCGTGCGCGCGCTGCGCCTTGAAGACGTGCGCTTCCCGATCGCCTACGTCAAGACCTGCGGCGGTCCGCCCCAGGGCATCCAGGTCGAACGTGACATCATGAACAAGTATGGCCGTCCGCTGCTCGGCTGCACCATCAAGCCGAAGCTCGGCCTGTCTGCCAAGAACTACGGCCGCGCCGTGTACGAGTGCCTGCGCGGCGGTCTCGACTTCACCAAGGACGACGAGAACGTCAACAGCCAGCCGTTCATGCGCTGGCGCGCGCGTTTCGACTTCGTCATGGAAGCCATCCACAAGGCCGAGAAGGAGACTGGCGAGCGCAAGGGTCACTACCTGAACGTCACCGCCCCGACGCCGGAAGAGATGTACAAGCGCGCCGAGCACGCCAAGTCCATCGGGGCGCCGATCATCATGCACGACTACATCACCGGCGGTTTCTGCGCCAACACCGGGCTGGCCAACTGGTGCCGCGACAACGGCATGCTGCTGCACATCCACCGCGCCATGCACGCCGTGCTCGACCGCAACCCGCACCACGGCATCCACTTCCGCGTGCTCACCAAGATCCTGCGCCTGTCGGGCGGCGATCACCTGCACACCGGCACCGTGGTCGGCAAGCTCGAAGGCGACCGCGAGGCGACGCTGGGCTGGATCGACCTGCTGCGCGAGAAGTACATCAAGGAAGACCGCAAGCGCGGCATCTTCTTCGACCAGGACTGGGGTTCCATGCCCGGCGCGTTCGCCGTGGCCTCCGGCGGCATCCATGTCTGGCACATGCCGGCGCTGGTCACGATCTTCGGTGACGACTCGGTGCTGCAGTTCGGCGGCGGCACGCTCGGCCATCCGTGGGGCAACGCCGCCGGCGCGGCCGCCAACCGCGTGGCGCTGGAAGCCTGCGTCGAGGCGCGCAACCAGGGCATCCCGATCGAGAAAGAAGGCAAGGCCGTCCTCGAGAAGGCCGCCAAGTCGAGCCCGGAACTGAAGATCGCCATGGAAACGTGGAAAGAGATCAAGTTCGAGTTCGACACCGTCGACAAGCTCGACGTGGCGCATAAATAAAGCATGTAGGGCGCGCACGGCGCGCCGATCGATTCGACGGCGCGTGGTACGCGCCCTGCGTTAACTGAACTGGAGTAACAGACATGAGCGAAATGCAAGACTACAAATCGAGCCTGACCGACGTATCGAGCCGCAAGTTCGAGACCTTCTCGTACCTGCCGGCCATGAACACCGACGAGATCAAGAAACAGGTGGAATACATCGTCAAGCGCGGCTGGAACCCGGCCATCGAGCACACCGAGCCGGAAAACGCCTTCGACCATTACTGGTACATGTGGAAACTGCCGATGTTCGGCGAAACCAACGTGGACCGGATCCTGGCCGAGGCCGATGCCTGCCACAAGGCGCATCCGAACAACCACGTGCGCCTCGTCGGTTACGACAATTTCAAGCAGTCACAGGGCGCCGCGATGGTGATTTTCCGCGGCAAGATGAAGTAAGTCGTCGGACACGCAGAGCCGTAATCGGCCCCTGTCCGGCATCGTCGGGCAGGGGCTTTTTCTTTCATACTCAAGGTGATGAACATGAGCAAAGCAGCGACCAGCGCGAAGACCCACGACGCCACTGACGTCGCGCAGTACCTGGTGACGCAGGAGCCGTACTACCGGCCGGTGTTGAACGAAGTGCAGTTGTACGAAGCCGCCTACAGCGTGCGCATGCCAGTGATGCTGAAGGGCCCGACCGGTTGCGGCAAGAGCCGCTTCGTCGAATACATGGCGTGGAAGCTCGGCAAGCCGCTGATCACGGTCGCGTGCAACGAGGACATGACCGCGAGCGACCTGGTCGGACGCTTCCTGCTCGACGCCAGCGGCACCAAGTGGCATGACGGCCCGCTTACGGTGGCGGCGCGGATCGGTGCCATTGCCTATCTCGACGAAGTGGTCGAGGCGCGCCAGGACACCACCGTGGTGATCCACCCGCTCACCGACCACCGCCGCCAACTGCCGCTCGAGAAGAAGGGCGAGCTGGTGAGCTGTCATCCGGATTTCCAGCTGGTGATCTCGTACAACCCCGGCTACCAGAGCCTGATGAAGGACCTGAAGCAGTCGACCAAGCAGCGTTTCGGCGCCATCGACTTCGACTATCCCGCGGCCGAGGTGGAAGCGGAGATCGTCATGCACGAAACCAGGGTGGACAAGCCGACGGCCGAGAAGCTGGTGCAGATCGCGCACCGCGCGCGCAATCTCAAGGGCCACGGCCTCGACGAAGGCATCTCCACGCGCCTGCTCGCCTATGCCGGGAGCCTGATCGCGCGCGGCATCGAGCCGCGTGCCGCCTGCCAGATGACGCTGGTGCGCCCGATCACCGACGATCCGGACATGCGCGACACCCTGGACGCGGCGATCAACACGTATTTCTGACTCACGGTCCGCGCGCCATGGGCGAAATAAAATATCCCGGTATCCATAACGACGTTTACGGCGGCATGACCGACCTCGGGCACATCGTCCGGGATGCCTGGGTCTTCGGCCTGCTGCCGGAGACCGAGACTTGCGAGGGCTGGGAACGCCCGCAGTTCGACGAGCTGTATGCCAGGGTGCACGCGGCCTGGGAGCCGTACGCCCATCTCGCCAGCCGCCTGCCGCCGGAGCTGCGCTCGCGGCACGAGCGGATTTACGCCGAGGCGGTGCAGCGGGCACGCGAGCTCGGCTGGTCACCCGAGCTCGACGACGAAGACGAGTAACGATTTCCAGAAGAAATCACATGAGCATCGATCTCAAGGATTATCACGCGCAACTCGACGGGCTGGACCCGCACGTCCGCGGCACGCTCGAGGGGAGCTTCGCCGAAGCCGCGCGCGTGATGTCGCCCCAGGGCCTGCACAACTGGCTCGAGGGCGCGAAGGGGCTGTCGCAGCTCGGGCGCGGCAATGACCTGGTCGTGACCTACATCCAGGCGATGCCGGCGGTGGCGAAGGAGGTCGGCGAGGATGTCATCAAGGATTGCATCATTGGCGCCATGAAGCTCGCCTCCATGGTCAGCGGCGAGGTGATCCAGCTGATGTTCGATACCCTGCCGACCGCCGCCAACCGCCTCGGCGACGCCGAACTACTGCGCGGCTATCTCAATCTGATCCATCAGCTCTCGGCCAAGGTGCCGCGCGGGCTGCGTCCGATGCTGGCGCATCTCGACGAGCTGTTCGCCAAGCTCACGCTCGGGGGGCTGCGCCGCTGGGCGCTGTGGGGCGCGCAGGCGCACCTGCGCGATTTCCAGGCGCAGCTCGCGTACTTCGATCTCAAGAGCGCCGACAGCCAGGCAATGCTGCAGAAGGAGCGGCGCGGCACGCTGTTCATCGACAGCCAGCGCAAGCTCAATTTCTACCTGCGCGCCTTCTGGGGCCGGGACTTCTTCATGCGCCCGACTTCGGGCGACTACGAGACGCGCGAGGGTTACAAACCATTCATCGAGACGCGCGTCATTCATCTGCCTGACGCTTATGACGATTTCGCGGGGCTCGCGGGTAAGGAACTGTATCGCGCCGCCGCCGCGCACGCCGCCGCGCATCTCGTGTACACGCGTGAGCCTTTGTCCATGGAGCAGCTCAATCCGGCGCAGATGTTTTTCATCGGGCTCATCGAGGACGCGCGCGTCGAGCATCTTGCCATCCGCGAGTTCCCGGGCATGAAGCAGATGTGGGCGCAGTTCCACGCCAAGGTTCGTGAGGTGAGCTGCCCGACGGATCCGGTGGTAGCGCTGCTCGAACGGCTCGCGTATGCGCTGCTCGACGATGCTTATCACGACGATGACGGGCTGATCCGGGAGATGGCAACCGCGTTCCGTGAAGAGTTCGCGAAACGCCCCGAGGACAATCGCCTGTCCTGGGACCTGGGCGTGACGCTGTACAACCGGCTGGGCGAGCGCGGGGTCGTTCCGTCACTGCGCGTGCTCGAGTCGATGGCGATTCCGTACCGCGATGACAATCGCTACTGCTGGGCCAGTGATGAAATCGCCTGGCACCAGGCGGAGTACGTTCCCGCGCCCAAGCAGGTGCGCAAGTACGTTTCGACCATGGAAATGGTGAACGAGCTCGACTGCGAGCTGGCCGGTGATGACGCCCAGGAGGTCTGGGTGCTGAACGAGCCGTTCTATCTCGACCAGGAAGGTTGCACCATCAACGAACTCGAGGGCAAGGAGCCGGTATCGGAGCCGTATCATTACCAGGAGTGGGATTACAACGTGCAGCTGCACCGGCCGAACTGGGTGACAGTGCTGGAGAAGCGCCAGAAAAAAGGCGATCCGGCCGAGATCGACAGGATTCTAGCCGAGAACAAGCCGGTGGCCGCGCGTCTGCGGCACATCATCGACGCCATGCAGCCGGAGGGCGTGCAGCGTTTCCGGCGCCAGGAAGACGGCGAGGAAATCGACCTCAATGCCGCGATTCGCGCCATGGTCGACATTCGCATGGGCCAGTCGCCGGACCCGCGCATCAATATCCGCATCGAGCGCAAGGTGCGCGATCTCGCGGTGCTGGTGCTGCTCGATCTGTCCGAGTCGACGAACGAGAAACTCGGCGGCTCCGAGAAGCCGGTCATCCAGCTGGCGCGCGAGGCGACCTCGCTGCTGTCCTGGGCCATCGACCGCGTCGGCGATCCGTTCGCGCTCCACGGTTTCGCCAGCGACGGCCGTCATGACGTGCAGTACTACCGCTTCAAGGATTTCAAGGATTCGTACAGCGACGACGTGAAGGCTCGCCTCGCCGGCATGCAGGGCGGGTTGTCGACGCGCATGGGCGCGGCGCTGCGGCATGCGGCGTCATTCCTGCTGAGGCAGCCGGAGCAGAAGAAACTGATCCTGCTGGTCACCGACGGCGAGCCGGCCGACATCGACGTGCGCGACCCGCAGTACCTGCGCCACGATACCAAGAAGGCGGTCGAAGAAATCGCTACCCGCGGCGTGCGCACTTTCTGCCTCACGCTCGACCCGAACGCCGACGATTACGTGTCGCGTATCTTCGGCTCCAGGAGTTACATGGTGGTGGACCACGTCAGCCGGCTGCCGGAGCGGCTGCCGCTGCT
>JBLMXN010000050.1:0-14240 GCA_050257795.1 Bacteroidota bacterium | reverse complement strand
AACAGCCAGCGCAGCCACCAGCGGTCGTACTGCTCGCGCGCGATCAGAAACCGCAGCGGGCGCGGGCTGGCCGCGATGAGCAGCATCGGATCGAGGCCCGAGACGTGGTTCGACGCCACCAGCACGCCGCCGCGCGCCGGCAACTCCACCGGATCGTGGCGCAGATGGTGGAACCGGCGGCAGAAAATCCGGTTCAGGCCGTCGAGCCGGTTGAGCCACGGGCGGCCCCAGTCGGCGACCTGCGCGGCGTCGCAGGCGCGCATGAGCCGGTGCCAGAGATATCCCAACAGGATCGCAGCGGCAATAACGATAACGTATGAAATTTCCGTCACCATTAATTTTTGAGAAACAAATATGATTGTAGATCGCCAGAACGCCAGGAAAACTTGTTCTTCATTGCTCCTTCCCTGGCGCTCCTGGCGTCCTGGCGCTCCATTCCTTAAAAAAAGTAGTTACCCGTTTGACACGGCTGCTGCGCGGCCACGGCGCTCGTTCACCGTCAGCAACATCAGCAGTCCAACGATGAAAAACGCGCAGGTGGAAAGCAGTGCCAGGCGATGATCGCCGCGCGAGACGTACGTCACCAGCCCGTACACCAGCGGCCCGATCACGGCGGCGAGTTTGCCGGCGAGCCCCCACAGGCCGAAAAATTCGGCGGAGCGCTCCGGCGGCGAAAACTGTCCTACGAGCGCGCGCCCGGCCGACTGGCTAGAGCCGAGCGAAATCCCGACGAGATTCGCCACCACCCAGAACGCCGCGCGGGTGTGGGTGAAATAGGCGAACACCAGCGCCGCGATCCACACCACGAGCGTGATCGCGAGCGTGCGCACCGAACCGAGCCGGTCCTGCACCAGGCCGAAACCGAACGCGCCGATGGCGGCGGTCACGTTCACTACCAGGATCAGGACGATATTCTCCTGCATGCTGAAGCCCATGACCTCCTGCGCGTAAATCGCGGCCAGCACCACCACGGTGTTGATGCCGCAGTAATACACCGCCAGCGTCACCAGGAACCGGAACAGGTCGCGATAGTGGCGCGCGTGCGCGAGTGTGTAGCGCACGCGCGCAAAACCGACGCGGATGTAGTTCTCATGCGCCGCCAGCCGCTGCGGCACGGCGCGCTCGCGCAACCAGAGGAACGTCGGCAACGCCGCCACGGCGAACATTACCGCGGTGATCCACATCGTCACCGGCACGTACTGCTCGGCCGCCGCGCCGCGCGCCTGCGCCCACTGGATGTAGGCCAGGCACATGCCCAGCACCAACAGGCCGCCGAGGTAACCGAGCGACCAGCCGTAGCCGGAGATGCGGCCCATGTCCTCCTGCCCGGCGATTTCGGGCAGGAACGCGGCGATGAAATTCTCGCCGCTGGCGAACATCAGGCTCGACAGGATCACCAGCGTCATGCCGAGCGCCACGTCGCCGCGGCCGACGAAACCCAGGAGCGCGGTGAACAACACGCAGCCGACAGTGGTAAGCGCGAGGAAACGTTTCTTGTGCGCGCCGTGATCGGCGATGGCGCCGAGCACCGGCGCGCTCACGAGCACGAGCATGTTGGTGATCGCCATCGCCACCGTCCACAACAGAGTGGCGACACCGCTCTTGTCCGCGCCGTTACCCGCGACGACGCCGACGAAATAAGCATTGAACACCGCCGTCAGCACCACGGTCGTGTAGCCGGAATTGGCGAAGTCGTACATCGCCCAGGCGAATATTTCGCGCCGGGGCGCCAGGGTAACGGCAGAAGGGGGCGGGGTTGCGGGCTCGGGTTCGGTCACCGTGCCTAATAATACACGGCAACGGGCAAGGCTACGAAATCCTACGGCAAGATGAAGCCAGGAACGGTCATTACAATTGAGGGGATCAGCGCGCGGCGGAAGCCACCCGCACGGGAGCGCAACCCTGCGTCTTCATGAATTCGTGGACCGTGCGCATGACGTCGGCGCAATAGGCGTGGTTCACCCGGTAATACACTTCCTTGCCGCGTTTTTTGCAGGTCAGCAGTTCGGCGTTGCGCAGTACCTTGAGATGATGCGAGATCGCCGGACGGCTGATCTTGAACAGGCGGGCGATCTCGTTAACACAGATCTCCTCGCCTGGCTCGAACATGAGCAGGATCTGTTGCCGGGTGGTGTCGCCAAGCGCGGCAAAGAAACGCGTGAAGCGTTCCCAGCCCTCGGGCAGATGATCGGCAAACTCGGACTTCATGCGTTACCGCGAAACAGAAGCATTACCAACACAGACAGGCGATTGAGGCGGGCGTCAGCATAGCGCATCGGGATTACATGTCAATATATTCGAACGCGATGTATTACTGATATTCTCATTCGCAGGGGGAGAAATCCGCGACATTTGTTTAGACTCCCGGAAATTGCGGCGCGCGCTATCGGCGCGCCGGAGAATACCGAACGATACCGAATCCTCCTGGCAGCTGGCCGGGCCGTGAAAAAAAAGGGTGCAAACAAGCTCACGATGACGCCTCGCGCCGGTCAAACCGCCCTCCCCCGTATCGCCCTGGTGTTGTCGTTGCTGATCGGCGCGGCCAGCCAGGCCTGGGCCAGCGCCCCCGACGGCCCCACCGCCGGCGACACCTTCCTGTGGATCGCCGTGCTGCTGCTGTTCGCCAAGATCTCCGGCCTGATCGAGAAAATCGGCCAGACCGCGGTGCTCGGCGAGCTGCTGGTGGGCGTGATCCTGGGCAATCTCTATCTGCTCGGCATCGACATCGTCGAGCCGGCCAAGTCGGACCGCATCATCGCCTTCCTGGCCGAGCTGGGCGTGGTCATCCTGCTGTTCCAGATCGGGCTCGAGTCCAACGTCAACAGCATGCGCAAGGTCGGCGTGCCGGCGTTTCTGGTGGCCTGCGTCGGCGTGGCCGTGCCGTTCGCGCTGGGAACCTATCTGGTCGGCCCGTGGCTCCTGCCGGGACTGTCGCACAATGCTTACCTTTTTCTCGGCGCGACCCTGACGGCCACCTCGGTGGGCATCACCGCGCGCGTGTTCAGCGACCTCAAGGTGCTGCAAACGCGCGAGGCGCAGATCGTGCTCGGCGCGGCGGTGATCGACGATGTGCTCGGACTGATCATCCTCGCCGTGGTTTCCGCGATCGTCAAAACCGGCGAAGTCGGCGCGGCCGAAATCATCTGGATCACGCTCAAGGCGGTGCTGTTCCTGGTCGGCGGGCTGGTCATCGGCAACCGGCTCGCTCCGTTGGTCAGCCGCTGGCTGTCGAAGGTCCACACCGGCCAGGGCATGAAGTTCTCGGTCCTGATCGCATTCTGTCTCGGCTTCGCCTGGGTGGCGGAACTGATCGGGCTGGCGCCGATCGTCGGCGCGTTCGCCGCCGGACTGGTGCTCGACGAAGTATATTTCCGCGACTTCGCCGAACCCGACCTGGTGGCCGACATCCGGCACATCATCGCCAAAAAGGAAACCGAAACCGCCAAGGAGGTGCGCAATACCCTCGCGCGCTACGAAAGTCACAGCCTGCAGGTTTTGATCGAACCGGTCGGGCATTTGCTGGTGCCGCTGTTTTTCGTCTACACCGGGCTGCAGGTCAAGATCGACGTGCTTTTCAACACATCCACGCTCATCGTCGCGCTGGGCATCACCGTCGTGGCCTTCGTCGGCAAATTGGTGGCCGGGCTGGCCGCGGGATCGGCCGACAAATGGATCGTCGGCTGGGGCATGGCGCCGCGCGGCGAGGTCGGTTTGATTTTCGCCGTCACCGGCAAAGCCATGGGCGTCATCAATGACGAGGTTTTCTCGGTTGTCGTCACGGTCGTCATCCTGACCACGCTGCTGACGCCGCCGATCCTGACGGCGGTGATCGGGCGCGCCAATAAGCGCGCGAAATGACGCGGCCGGACCGCTGAATTTGAAGGAACCATCGCGATGTCTACGCTGAAACTGCCGGACGACTTCTTTGAAACAGTGCGGCGCGCCCTGGCCGAGGACATCGGCACGGGCGATCTGACGGCGGGACTGATTCCCGCCACCACCCAGGCGCAGGCGCATGTCATTACGCGCGAGGACGCGGTGTTGTGCGGCGGCGCGTGGTTCGACGAAGTCTTCCGCCAGATCGATCCGCGCATTCGCGTCGCCTGGCGCGCCCGCGACGGCGAGGGAATTTCCGCCGGCCAGACGCTGTGTGCGCTCGACGGCCCCGCGCGCGGAATACTCACGGGCGAACGCACCGCGCTCAATTTTCTGCAACTCCTCTCCGCCACCGCCACGCGCACGCGCCGCTACGTCGAGGCCATCCGCGGAACGCGCGCGGCTATCCTCGACACGCGCAAGACCTTGCCGGGATTGCGCCGGGCGCAGAAATACGCGGTCGCCTGCGGCGGCGGGCGGAATCACCGCATGGGCCTGTACGACGCGATCCTGATCAAGGAAAACCACATCGCCGCGGCCGGCTCCATTACCGCGGCGCTGCGGGCTGCGCGCGTCGCGGCGCCGGCCGGCGCGATGGTCGAGATCGAAGTGGAGAATCTGGATCAGCTGCGCGAAGCGCTGGCCGCCGGCGCGGAACATCTGCTGCTCGATAACTTCCGCCTCGACGCGCTGCTGGCGGCGGTCGCGGAAACCCGCGGCCGCGCCAGGATCGAGGCCTCCGGCGGGATCACCCTGGACAATATCCGCGCCGTCGCCGATACCGGCGTGGATTACATTTCCGTCGGCGAACTGACCAAGAGCATCAAGGCGGTGGATTTATCCATGCGCTTCGCGCCGCGCGCCTGACGCGGACGCCGCGCCGCGCGCAAAAGTTATCACGCCCCCGGCGGCGCGGACAGGACCTGCTTCAGCCAGGCGACGAAGCGGTCGCGGAAGCTCTGGTGCTGGAACGCCTGGATGTGTCCGCCGCCCGGCACGATCCATAATTTTTTCGGTTCGCGCGCCGCGTCGAACAGGCGCTTGCCGTTTCCGACCGGCACGATCGGATCCTGGTCGCCGTGCATGATGAGCAGCGGGATCGGGCTGATGGCGGCCACCGACCTGACCGGGCTGTACTGGTCCGACACCAGCCACGACAGCGGATACTGCAGCGGCCAGGTCAGCCAGAACGCCGCCAGTTTCTCGCGCACGATCTCGCGATAACTCGCGAACGCGCTTTCGATCGCGAGCCCGCGGATATGCGTGCGATACGGCGAGTGCGCGACGTTGTAGACCGCGATGGCGCCGCCGAGGCTCTGGCCGAACACCACGATGCGCTCGGGATCCACGTCGCGCCGTGACAGCAGGGTTCGCATGGCCGCGTCCACGTCCTCCTGCGCGCCAGCCTCCGTGGGCTCGCCGGCGGAGGCGCCGTAGCCGCGATAGTCGAGCAGAAACACGTTGAATCCCTGCGCCGGCAGCCAGCGCACCGACATGATGTGGGTGCTGATGTTCTCGGCGTTGCCGTGCAGGAACAGGATCGTGCCATGCGCCTTGCCGACCGCCGGCAGGAACCAGGCATGCAGACGGGTGCCGTCCTGCGCCGGGAAATACACGTCCTCGTACTTCAGCCCCAGCTGGTCGGGCGAAAGCCGCTGGGCACGATCGGGAAGGAAAAACACGCCGTTGCAGCCGGCCAGCAAGGCCGACGTCAATGCGATGATGAACAGTAGCCGCCGCATCAGAAGTAAAGGTGCAGGGAGATTTCTCCGCCGTTCCAGTAATCCCGGAATTCCTGTTTGCGAAACAGCTCCAAACGCACGGCGCTCTGGCGTGTCAGGGAATAGCGCTGCTCCAGCACCAGCTGGCGCGCGTTGTGCGCGTCACCGAGCCCGTAGCGCAGCGAGCGCGCGTACAGCTTGACGCGCCAGCGGTCCGACAGGTCCGTCAGCCAGCCGATGCTGGGGCCGGCTCCGAGCGCATAATCGCGGTCGAAACGCTTGCCCACGTCCAGCGCCGCCTCGAGATAACCGTAATATACCGAATGTCCGTCGTACGAGCCCGGCATGTTGTAGGCCAGCCCGGGGCCGCCATTCATGCGGAACACCAGGGGCTCGTCGCTATCGGCGAAATGCTTGCGCGTCCAGCCGAGCTTGACCTTCCACGACAGCGGCTGGAAAAAATCGTCGCGCGGCGTGAGCGAAACGATGTCGAGCGGCGTGAAGTGTTCGAGCCGCACGCTGTCATCACCGCGGTAATGGCGAAACGCCATGTCGAAAAACTCTATCTGCGCGCCGCGCGTGTAGCCGCCGTCGTCGTCCATCAGGTCGTGATAGGTCGGGCGCAGACGGATTTCCTGGAACTGGCGCCCGCCGCGACTGCCGACGCCCAGCGACAGGCGCGACGTCTTGTGTCCCTGGTCCGGCCGCACCGCGGGTTCGGGCACCTCTGGCCGCTGGCTCGGGACGTCCAGCCGGCTGCGCGCCAGCAGCAAATCCCGCATGTGTTCGGTGTCAGCCGCCCTGCCGCGACCCGTGGCCTTCTCATAGGTCGCATAGTCGTATCCAAGTTCCAGCACCCTGGCCTGATCCGTCGCGGGCAACGCGCTGACGCGCGCATCGGCCGGCGAAATTTTCTGTTCGGCCAGATCCTTGGCGATCCGGCGTTCGGCCGGATCGAGATAATGCAGGCGCTGACGTATCACGGTCGCCGTAGCCGGACGATAAATCACCTGCTTGACCAGGCCCGGCGTCTCGGCCACGGCGCGCACCGTGTCGGAGGGAATCGCCCACCAGCGGAACTGATCGGTCAGTTCGAGACCGGGCCGCGCGACTTCCAGCAGCGACAGCAAATGATAGGCGCAGTTCTCGTCGAAAAAATAATAATCAAACCGGGTCGGGCCGAGTTCCCAGGTGTGCATCAACAGGCGATCGATCTCCGCGGGCGTGAGCGTGAGGCGATACTCCCAGACGTCGCGGTTCTCGATGTCGCTGTATTCCCGCACCTTGATGTAATACGGCGTGATCGAGAACAGTCCCGGATAACCGCCGAACAGGCCCTTCACCGCGAACACCAGTCCGCTGGTTTCGTTGGTGCCCGCGGCGTAACTGATGGAATACGCCAGCAGGCGCGTGTGCTCGTCCTGGTCCTTGCCGTCGACGCGCAACAGCGTATGCCCGTACATCGAGGCCGGGTTGTTGAGATACGCGGCGGGGAACACCAGCGTGATCTCGTGCGGGTCGAGGCTGGCGCGCCATTGGTAAAAACGCCTGCACGGCTGCTCCGGCAGGCGCGCCGGATCGAAATGCAGTTCACCTTTCAGCCAGTGGTAACGGGCGATGAACCGGCATTGCGGATTTTGCACCTGGTCGGTTTCCTGCACGTCGGAGAAAAAGGCGGCGAGCGTCGCCTCGAGCTCGGCCTGCGCGTCGTGCTTGCCGTTTGGCGCGTTGAAAAAATCCGGATCGTCCGCCAGGCTGCGCCAGCCCGGCCGGTAGGGATAGGGTTTGAAATGCAGCAGATTGAGCCACTCCGGCCGTTGCGCCAGATGTTGCGCGCGGGCCTGATCGACCAGCTCTTTGAGGTAGGCGTTATCGGCCGCGGAAACCGCCAGGGGCAGCCACATCAGCAGCAACAACAGGATCCGGCGCCCTCGCATGGGGTATCCGTAGTGACAGGGGATATAAAAACGGCACCCAGCTTAAATCAGCTGGGTGCCGCGATGTTACGACAACTTGAAAATCTTGTTTAGATGGCTTGGGCGTATTGCGCCAGCTGGCCGTCAGCCGAGAGCACCTGCTTCAGGGAAGCGACAACCTGATCGGTGGTCGGATGATCGGAGGCGAAAATACGCGCGAAGTTTTCCTTGGTAGCGCGGAAGAAGGCGGTCTTGTCCTGATCCTTCACGCCGATCAGTTTGGCGAGTGACTCGAGGGCTTCGCCGCTGCCGGTGGACATGTCACGGGCCAGCTTGTCCTTGTTGCCGTCGATGAACATCGCGGTCTTCCAGCTGGACTTCACGACGCCGTCCTGGGTGCAACCCGAGGTACCGGAAGTAATGCCGAAAGTCTGGTTGCCGGAAGTTCCGTTGGTGGTGACCGCTAGAACCTGCGGAGCGATACCGCGCTGGCCGTCGAACAGTTTGGCGCCCCAGCCGCAGCTGCCGATGTTGTCCTGGGCCGCCATCGCGCCGACCGGGAGCATGCCTATTAAAGCGACAACCATGAGCTTTTTATTCAACATTAAATTTCCTCCTGAGATTAAATGGAATAAAGCCACCTGAGTACTGGACATCGTTCTAACTTATATGCCCGATGATACACAGTGTCAAGACGAAAAAACTGGATTTTTCCTTACAGATGAATATATTCCGACATCTGGTCGAGCTTGCGCACACGGCGTAAATGAAACACGTCGGCTTGCATCAATGCCGACGCACGTGACAAAACGACAGGAAGAAATCATGAAACCGCATTATCTTTTGATGGTGGCCATTTTTCTGTCCGGTTGCAGCAGCCTTTATCTGGAACCGGGTGAACTCCTCCGCACACAGAACGCCGCCAACGTTAATAAATTGTCAGTCGGGATGAATCAGGCCACGGTGGTGGAATTGATGGGCCAGGATCCCGCCAAGGGACTGTTTTACTGGATCGACAACCCCTACCGCTCCGAAACCGTGACGGGCAAGGACGGAAAATCCTACGAAGTCCTCTACTACTATACCGACCTGAAGCGACGCGACGACAGGATCACCGACGATGAGCTGACGCCGCTGGTGTTCGACAACGGCAAGCTCATCGGCTGGGGCTATCCCTTTCTGGACCAGAAAGTCCCGCCCAAACCGGTTTACATGCGTTGACCTGACCCATCGCTCATCCGCGCAGCAGCGCGTCGGTCAAGGCAATCAGCCCTACGCCCAGGGCGATCAACACCACCTGTTGCACGGTGCCGGCCAGGTCGAAGCGCTTGTGCAAGCCCGGAATCAGGTCCGCCACGGCGATATAGATGAAACTCGAAGCGGCGATGGCCAGCGCATATGGCACCAGCGCGTGCGCCAGGCTGAGGGAAAAATACGCCACTACACCGCCGATGATGCTGGTGAGGCTCGACAGCAGGTTGTACACGAACGCCTTGCCGCGGCTGAAACCGCTGTGCAACAGAATGGCGAAGTCGCCCACTTCCTGCGGGATCTCGTGGGCGATGACTGCGATGCTGGTGACGACGCCGAGCTGGATGTCCGTGAGGAACGCCGCCGCGATCAGCACGCCGTCGGTGAGGTTGTGAATGCCGTCGCCGATGAGAATGAGCTTGCCGGCGGCGGCGCTGCGTATGCGCTCATGGTCGTGCGCGTGACCGATCGTGCCGACATGACTGTGTAATGCGGGCGACGCGACGGTCCGCGGCGGTGCGTCTGCCGCGATAGCCGGATCGCCATGCGCCTCGCATTCCTCGACGTGGCAGTGGCGCCACAGTACCAGTTTCTCGAGCAGAAAAAACCCGAGCAGCCCGAACAGGACCACCACGCCCATCGCGCCGATCTGCCCCGGGCCGCGGCTTTCGAGCGCCTCCGGCAACAGGTCCAGGAAGGCCGCGCCGAGCAGCGCGCCGACGGCGAAGCTCACGAGCGCCGACAGTCCACGGGCGCGCAACGTCTCCGGCAACAGCAGGAAGGCGCCGGCCGCCACCGCCGATAACGCTCCGCCCAGGGCGGTGAACGCGATTATCCAGAGAAACAGGGAATTCATTTTTCGGCAACGACCCGCGGGAAAGCGGGCATCATAACTCAGCGCGCGCTTTTATCCAGCCAGATGAGCGAAGCCATGCGCCCGCAGGTGCCGTCGCGCCGGTGCGAAAAAAACAGGTTGCGCTCGCGGAAGGTGCAGCGCAACCCGCCGTAAACCGCCTGCACGCCCTGCGAGCGCAGCCGTCGCCGTGCGAGATCGTAGAGATCGGCAAGCCAGTGACCCTTGCGATTGGACACGGGTGTGAACGACTCCGCGGCCTCGCGGTCATGCCTGACGAAGGCGTTGCGCACGTCGTCACTGACTTCGTAGGCCGAAGGACCGATGGCTGGTCCGAGCCAGGCCATTACATTGCCGGTCGGCACCTGGAGCATGCGCAGCCCCTCCTCGATGATCCCCGCCGCGAGTCCGCGCCAGCCGGCGTGAATCATGCCAATGCGGGTGCTGCGGCGATCGCACAAAAATACCGGCACGCAATCGGCCGTGAGCACGGCGCAGACCACGCCGGCGGTGCCAGTGACACAACCGTCCGCCTCCTCGCGCGGACCGGCGTCGAAGGCATCGATCACGCGCGTGCCGTGCACCTGCGTGAGCCAGATCGGATCGGAAGGCAGTTGCAATGCTTTGTGCACCAACGTGCGATTGCGGCGCACGCTGCCGGGTTCGTCGCCGACGAGGTTGCTGAGATTCAGCGACGCGTACGGACCGAAACTGAAGCCGCCGTTGCGCGTCGTGGTCGCTGCCTTGACGTGCGGTGACGCCGGCCAGTCGGGGTAAATGAATTCGAGGGTATTGATTGCTGCCACCATAGGTTTTTCTGCCCTGCTGGCGGGAGATATTAACAAATGAAGTTATAAGGTGTCGCCATAACCGACACTTTTTAGATGCGGTATAGTAGGCAAAGCTAGGCTAAGCGGCCAAGTGAGGTGTTAATATGGGTGCATCGGCCCTACGCCCGGTTTTGTGTCGCCGTCGGCGACGCATGCATGTCGGTGGCAGATCCACTCCATTCCCGTTATTCCCGGTGAACGCCGGGATAACAACAATTGTTCGGCGGGTTACCGCGCTTCGCGCCTAACCCGCCCTACATTAAATATCCGCACAACTAATCACTGGCATGCGCCGTGGCGTCTTCCGCCAAAGCCGCCATCAACTGGCTCATGTCCTCCGGCACCGACGACGCCCACTGCACGCGCTTGCCGGTCCGCGGGTGGATCAACGAAAGTTTCAAGGCGTGCAGCGCCTGGCGTTTGAAGCCGCGCAAGGTTTTTTTCAGTTTCTCGCCGGCGCCGGCGGGAATTTTCAGGCGCCCGCCGTACACCGGATCGCCGACCACCGGATAATGCAGGTGCGCCATGTGCACGCGGATCTGGTGCGTGCGGCCGGATTCGAGCTTCACCTGCACCAGCGTGTGCGCGCGATATTTCTTGACGACGCGGTAATGACTGACGGCGGGCTTGCCGTGCGAGCTCACCGCCATGCGCGTGCGCTGGGTGCGGTGGCGCCCGATCGGCGCCTCGACGGTGCCGCCGGCGATCATGACGCCGCTGACGATGGCCAGGTACTCGCGCTCGACTGCATGCTCCTGCAACTGCTGGATCAGCTGCTGGCGTGCGCGCTCGGTCTTGGCCACCACCATGAGGCCCGAAGTATCCTTGTCGAGCCGGTGCACGATGCCGGCGCGCGGCAGCGCGGCGAGTTTCGGCGCGTGACTCAGCAGCGCATTGAGCAGCGTGCCCTCCGGATTGCCTGCGCCCGGATGCACCACCAGCCCCGGCGGCTTGTTGATGACGAGAATGTCTCCGTCTTCGTGCACGATCTCGAGCGCAATCGCCTGCGCCTTCCAGTCGGGTTGCGCCGGCGGCGGCGGATGAATCTCGACCGCGTCGCCCTCCTTGACCTTGTCGCGCTTGCGCGGAATCTCGCCGTTGAGCGTCACGCGGCCGTCTTCGATCCACTGCTGGATCTGCGAGCGCGTGATGTCGGCAAACAGCGCCGCCAATGCTTGATCCAGCCGCTGGCCGGCAAGTTCCGACGGAATCTGCGCCGTGAGTTTGTCTTGCGGCGTCATGCCTGCAGCCGGCCTAGGCGGCAAGGTGAAATCGGGTTAAGCTTTCGCGAATTCCCGTGCTGTTTTGAGGTCAAAGAAATCATGCGTCGTATCGCCGGATTGGTAGTCGGTTTCTCCGTTTTGCTGCTGTTCGCCGGTTGCGGCGCTGCCTTGGATCCGACCAAGGACTGGTCGCCGGAGCGATTCTACAAGGAAGCCAAACAAAAGGTGGCGGACGGCGATTATGAAACCGCCATCAAGTACCTCGAATCCCTCGAAGCACGCTATCCCTACGGCCGCTATGCCGAGCAGGCGGAGCTGGAGATCGCCTACGCCTACTATAAATACGACGAGCCGGCCCTCGCGATCGCCGCCGCCGACCGCTTCATCCGTCTGCACCCGACGCATCCGAACGTGGATTACGCGTATTACCTGAAAGGCCTGGTGAACTTCCACGGCGAGAAAACCCTGGCCAACTGGCTGTTCGGCGCCAAGGACGATCTCTCCGACCGCGACCCCAAGGGCGCGCGCGATTCCTACAACGCCTTCCGCGAGCTGGTGGAGCGTTTCCCCAACAGCCGCTACGCCGACGACGCCAGGCAGCGCATGGCGTATCTGTTCGAGGCCCAGGCCCGCTACGAAACCCGGGTGGCGCGTTTCTACTACGACCGCAACGACTACGTCGCCGCCGTCAATCGCTGCAAATATTCGCTGGAAACCTATCCGCGCACGCCCGCCACCGAGGACGCGCTCGGCATCATGGCGCTGTCTTACAAGGCGATGGGGATGAACAAGCTGCTGCAGGACACCACGCGCGTGCTGCGCAGGAATTTCCCCGAGAGCCGTTATATCAAGGAACTACAGATACAAGATACAAGTTCCAAGATACAAGAAAAGACATCGTAACACCGACCTCTCTCCTTGCATCTTGTCCCTGGTATCTGCCCTAGATCGCTTCCGGTCCCTGCTCGCCGGTGCGGATGCGGACCACCTGCTCCACCGGCGTGACGAAGATCTTGCCGTCGCCGATCTTGCCGGTGCGGGCCGCGCCGGTGATCGCCTCGATGCAGCGCTCCAGCATGTCGTCTGACACCACCAGCTCGATCTTCATCTTGGGCAGAAAGTCCACCACGTATTCCGCGCCGCGGTAGAGTTCGGTGTGTCCCTTCTGCCGGCCGAACCCCTTCACTTCGGTGACGGTCAGGCCGCTCGCGCCGGCTTCCGACAGCGCCTCGCGCACGTCATCGAGCTTGAAAGGTTTGATGATGGCTTCGATTTTTTTCATGGTCTGCCTCGAATGAATGTCCCGGAACTGTTAATGATTAAAGCGCACCCGCGACCCCGGCGCCAGCCGGGTCAGGAGTTCGTTTCCTTGCCGTAACCCGAGGTGATCGGATAGCGCCGGTCGCGCCCGAACGCCCGCGGCGTGATGCGCACGCCGGGCGCGGCCTGGCGACGCTTGTACTCGTTGCGTTCCACCATGCGCACCACCCGGCGCACCGTGGCCTCGTCGAAGCCGGCGGCGACGATGTCCTCGACTGACTCATCCAGTTCGACGTAGCGCTCGAGTATTGGGTCGAGCGTGGCATACGGCGGCAGGCTGTCGGTGTCCTTCTGGTCCGGGGCGAGCTCCGCCGACGGCGGCCGCTCGAACACGCGCCGCGGGATCACCGGCTTCGTCCGGTTGCGAAATTCGGCCAGACGATACACCAGCGTCTTCGGCACGTCCTTGATGGCGGCGAAGCCGCCGGCCATGTCGCCGTAGAGCGTGGCGTAACCGACCGCCATCTCGCTCTTGTTGCCGGTGGTCAGCACCATCCTGCGAGTCTTGTTGGAAATCGCCATGAGCAGCGTGCCGCGGATGCGCGCCTGGATGTTTTCCTCCGTGGTGTCCGGTCTTGCGCCCCTGAACTCCTCCCTGAGCGCATCGAGAAACGCCGCGAACATGGGCTCGATCGGGATGACGCCGTATTTCACGCCCAAGGCATCGGCCTGCGCACGCGCGTCCTCCAGCCCGATCGGGTCGGTGTAGCGCGAGGGCATCATCACGGCCTCGACGCTCGCGGCGCCGAGTGCGTCGGCGGCGATGCACAGCGTCAGCGCCGAATCGATGCCGCCCGACAGCCCGATGACCACACCGCGAAAACCGTTTTTCTGCACGTAGTCGCGTACGCCCAGCACCAGCGCCGCGTAAACGCTTTCCTCCTCGGAGAGATCCGGCGCGATCGCGGCCGGCACCGGCGCGATCGCCGGCTCGGTTTCGAACTCCACGAGCTGCAACGCTTCCTCGAACGCCGGAATCCGCTGGGTCATCTCGCCGTGCACGTCCACTACGAACGAATCGCCGTCAAACACCAGCTCGTCCTGGCCGCCGACAAGATTCAGGTACACGATCGGCACGCCGCTGTCACGCGCGCGGCGCGCGACGATGCCGAAGCGCTCCTGTCCCTTATTCATATGATACGGCGAGGCATTGAGGTTGATGACAAGCTTCGCGCCCGCAGCCGCCGTCTGCTCCACGGGACCCTGTTCCCATACGTCCTCGCACACGGTGATGCCGACCGGCACGCCCT
>JBLMXN010000049.1:0-2502 GCA_050257795.1 Bacteroidota bacterium | reverse complement strand
CAGCCGTCCAGCACCGAAAGGCTCGGCACGCCGTTGAAGGCGGCCTTCATGCCGCTGGTGCCGGACGCTTCCAGCGGTTTCAGCGGCGTGTTCAGCCACACATCCACACCGGCCACCATCGCCAGCGCGATGTCCATGTCGTAGTTCGGCAGATAAGCGATGCGGATCGCCGGACTCAGCTCACGCAGGTGCCGATGCAGCGTCTCAATCAGCCGCTTGCCGCCGTCGTCCTGCGGATGGGCCTTGCCGGCCAGCACGATCTGAAACGAGCGCTGTTGCGCGATGGACTTGAGGCGCTCGATATCCGAGAACAGCAGGTCCGGCCGCTTGTAGGCGGTCATGCGCCGGGCGAAACCGAGGATCGGGATTTTCGGATGCAGCTCGACGCCGGTCAGCGCCTTGACCTTGTCGATCAGATGAGTCTTCGCTTCGACATGCGCGCCCCAGATGGCGGCATCCGGAATGCGGTCGGCGCGCACCAGTACGCCAGGCTCATGACACCAGCCGGAGAGCTGGGCGTCGTAGAGTTTGATGAAACTCGGGCAAGTCCAGATATAGGGATGCACTCCGTTGGTGACCGAATGCACCTGGTAGCCGGGGAAAAACTTTTGGGAAACCTCGGCGTGGCGTTTGGCCACACCGTTGACGTACTCGCTCAGGTTGAAGGCGAACCGCGTCATGTTGAGGACGTCATCGCCAGCCAGCCGCTTCAGGGCGGCGAGATCGATGAAATCACCGAGCACCTTTTGCACGAGATCGTAGGAAAACTTGTCGTGCCCCGCCTCGAGCGGCGTGTGGGTGGTGAAATTGCACAACTCGCGCACGCGCGGGATGTCGTAAGGCGACTCGCCCGCGCGCACGTCATCCGGCGGATAGGCGTAGCGCCGCAAAAGTTCCAGCGCGAGCAGCGCGGAGTGCCCCTCGTTCAGATGGTACTGGCGCACGCTGAACCCCAGCGCCTGCAGCATGCGCACGCCGCCGATGCCGAGCACGATTTCCTGCTTCAGCCGGTAGGCCGCGTCGCCGCCGTAGAGGTAATGCGTGATCTGCCGGTCTTCGGCGCTGTTCTCGTCCAGGTCGGTGTCCAGCAGGATGACCGGCTCGCGGCCGTTCATGTGTCCTTTCAATACGTAGAGCCAGCCGCGCACCCAGACCTCGCGCCCCTCGATCGGCACCGCGATCTTGGCGTCCAGCGGGCTGGCGAAACGGGCGGGCTCCCACGGATCCGGGTGTTCCACCTGCCGGCCCTGGGCGTTGATCTCCTGGCGGAAGTAACCGGCGCGACTGACCAGGCTCACCGCCACCAGCGGCAGCTCGAGGTCGGCCCCCGAGCGCACAGTGTCACCGGCAAGCACCCCGAGGCCACCGGCGTAGGTCGGGATCTCGTTGCGCAGCGCAATCTCCATCGAGAAATAGGCGATGCGCTCTTCAAGGATGAACTCGTTATGCATCGCGCGCCTTTGGGTCGATCGTCAATGTGAGTGAGTGATCTCCGCCATCTGGACCTGGTCCGACCGCTTTACCCGCAACATCAGGCCGTCGATGCCCGTGATGCTTACACTATCGCCGGGATGCAGCCGGTCCGATGACTCGGCATTCCATATCTCGCCGCGCACCCGGACGTAAATTTTGCGTCCACGCACTTCGAGAACCTTGCCCGTCTTCCGGACAATTTCTTCCGCTCCGGTGGTCACGGGCCGTCGCATGGCCTGCATGATGAAGTAATAAAACGCCAGGGATATGACGAGAATGACCGCATACACCGGCACGGCAACGGACAGGGGCCACAGCATGAACACGGCCAGGCCCAGCACCGGCAGCAACAATATCAGGTGACACATGTCAGCCTCCGCGATATCACACGGAGCGATGGACGCGCTCCGGCTCGCTTCCCCTGACTACTCGAGGTCGCGTTTTTTCTGCTCGAACTCCTCTTTGCCGATCTCGCCGCGCGCGTAACGTTCCTTGAGGATGTCGAGCGCGGACTTGCCGCGCGGCAAATCAATGCGCGAGGAGCCGCCGGCGAGCCATTTCGCCAGCAGCACCACGGCGACGATGATCACGATCCAGAACAGGATCATGAAGATGCCGCCGCCGAAGCCCATGCCCCAGCCCGCCCCGCTACCCATGTGATTCCAGCCCCAGTTTCCCATATCGCCACCTTTCCCGCGTCGCCATCATCCGTTAGTTATTACCTGCGTTGCCAGCGGAAGGTCCGGTCGACGCCGCCGACGCCCTGGATGCGCAGCTCCACCGCCGCGGGATTTCCCGCGAGCGGTGGGAACCGCAACACCCCGCGGCGATGATGGCCGCCCGGCGGGGTTCCATCCCAGGCAAGCGGCCCATGCGGTTTTCCCTGCGCATCGATCAGCACCGCTGTCTTGGTCAGATTCTGATCAAGCGGTTGCGTGTGCGTTTCGAGCACCACCTCGAAGTCCCAGCTCGACGCGCCGGCCGCGAGGTTGCGCGGCATGACCGTCACGTTCACGCCGCCTTCGCGAC
>JBLMXN010000048.1:0-15921 GCA_050257795.1 Bacteroidota bacterium | reverse complement strand
TGTTCCTGACGTTCTACGGCAAGCCGCGCATGGACCAGCACACGCTCAAGCACGTCAAGGAATCGCCGTGGGTGGTGACGCTGCCGCTGGTGCTGCTGGCGATCCCGTCGCTCGTCGCCGGCTTCATGACCATGGACCCGCTGCTGTTCGGCGGTTACTTCGGCGACGCCATCAAGGTGCTGCCGGCGCACGATGCGCTGAAGGAAATCGCCGTGCATTACGATGGCCTCGGCCCGTTCATCGCGCACGGCCTGCAGTCGGCGCCGTTCCTGCTCGCCATCGCCGGCATCGGGCTGGCGTGGCTGATGTACATCCGTTATCCGTTCCTGCCGGAGCGGGTCCGCGGCAAGTTCAACGCGATCTACACCCTGCTGCTCAACAAGTATTACGCGGACGAGTTCAACGAATTCGTCTTCGCTGGCGGGGCGCGCGCTTTGGGACGCTGGTTGTGGAGGATCGGTGACGTGAAGCTGATCGACGGCCTGGCGGTGAACGGCACCGCGCGCGTGATCGGTTGGTTTTCCGCGATCATCCGCCATATCCAGTCCGGCTACGTGTATCACTACGCCTTCGCCATGATCGTCGGCGTATTCCTGCTCATCACCTTCTTCCTGCATCGATGACCATGTTCGCCGGACACGCTCTCAGCCTCGTCACCTGGCTGCCGATCATCGGTGGAGTAGTGGTGCTCGCGACCGGCGGCGACCGCCGCGCTGACCTCGCGCGCCAGCTGAGCCTGGCCTTCTCCGTCCTCACCTTCGTCGCGACGCTGGCACTTTACAGCGGCTTCGAGCCGGGCAGCGCCGCCATGCAATTCGTCGAAGACCGCGCCTGGATCGATGCCTTCCAGATCCGCTACCACCTCGGCATCGACGGCATCTCGCTGCTGCTGATCCTGCTGACCAGTTTCAGCACCATGCTGGTGGTGATCTCCGCCTGGGAGGTGATCGGGAAGAAGGTGGCGCAGTACTACGCCGCGTTCCTCATCATGGAAGGCCTCATGATCGGCGTGTTCAGCGCGCTCGACGGGATTCTCTTTTACGTCTTCTGGGAGGCGATGCTGGTGCCGATGTTCCTCATCATCGGCCTGTGGGGCGGACCGAACCGCGTCTACGCCACCATCAAGTTCTTCCTCTACACCTTCCTCGGCTCGGTGCTGATGCTGGTGGCGCTGATTTATCTTTATATCCAGTCCGGCAGCTTCGATATCCTCGCCTGGCACGACCTGCGGCTCGGCCTGACCCCGCAGATCCTGATCTTCCTCGCATTCTTCGCGGCGTTCGCGGTGAAGGTGCCGATGTGGCCGGTCCACACGTGGTTGCCGGACGCGCACGTCGAGGCGCCCACCGGCGGCTCGGTGATCCTGGCGGCCATCATGCTCAAGATGGGCGCCTACGGTTTCCTGCGATTCTCGCTGCCGATCCTGCCGGACGCCTCGCACGCGCTCGCCGGCTTCATGATCGCGCTGTCGCTGATCGCGGTGGTCTACATCGGCCTGGTGGCGCTGGTGCAGGAGGACATGAAGAAGCTGATCGCGTACTCGTCGATCGCGCACATGGGTTTCGTCACGCTTGGCTTTTTCATTTTCAACGCCCAGGGCCTCGAGGGTGGCATCGTGCAGATGATCTCGCACGGCTTTGTCTCCGGCGCGCTGTTTCTGTGCGTCGGCGTCATGTACGACCGGTTGCATTCGCGCCTGATCAAGGATTACGGCGGCGTGGCCAACCGCATGCCGGTGTTCGCGGCTTTCATGATGCTGTTCGCCATGGCCAACGCGGGACTGCCCGGCACTTCCGGTTTCGTCGGCGAGTTCCTGGTGATCCTGGGCGCGTTCCAGGTGAACCTCTGGTACGCGTTCGCCGCGGCCACGACGCTGGTATGGGGCGCGGCCTACACGCTGTGGATGTACAAGCGTGTGCTGTTCGGCGAGATCGGCAACGCCAAGGTCGCCGCGCTGACCGACATCACACCGCGCGAAGGCGTGTTCCTCGCGGCGCTGGCAGTCGCGGTGCTGCTGATGGGCCTGTGGCCGTTCAAATTCCTCGAGGTGATGCACGCCTCGGTGGCGCACCTGCTGCAGCAGGCAACGATGAGCAAGTTATGAAATCAACCGCCAGGGTGAGACGGGGGCTTCGTGAACACACTTAACGTGTGTACACGAAGCCGAACGGGTGCAACGCGTTTTGTTGCACCCCGGGCCGCACCAGGGTCGCCAGGAAATGCGATTCAACAGCAAATATGAAATTCATTCTGCCAGACATTCTGCCCGCCGTGCCCGAGATCTTCGTGTTCTCCATGGCTTGTGTCATCTTGGTGTTCGATCTCTTCCTGAGCGAGCGGCGGCGCGTGCTGTCGTACTGGCTGACGCAGGCGACGCTGGTTGGCGCGGCGCTGCTGACAGTCAAGACCATGACCGGCGCGCCGGTGTCCACGTTCAGCGGCACCTTCGTGGCCGACCAGCTGGCAAACCTGCTGAAGCTCGGCACTTACGTGCTCATCTTCTTCGTGTTCGCGTACTCGCGCGACTACCTGCGCGACCGCGGCATGTTCCGCGGTGAATATTTCGTGCTCGGTTTGTTCGGCGTGGTGGGGATGATGGTAATGGCCTCCGCCAGCCACTTCCTCACGCTGTATCTTGGACTCGAGCTGATGTCGCTGTCGCTCTACGCCATGATCGCGTTCCAGCGCGACTCCGGCACGGCCACCGAGGCGGCAATGAAGTATTTCGTGCTGGGGGCGATCGCCTCCGGCATGCTGCTGTACGGCATGTCCATGCTCTACGGCGTGACCGGCCACCTCGAAATGGCCACGGTAAACCGCGCCGTCGCGAAGATGTCCGTAGACGACGTCACCCTGATTTTCGGCCTGGTGTTCGTGGTCGCGGGCCTTGCCTTCAAGCTCGGGGCAGTGCCGTTTCACATGTGGGTGCCGGACGTGTACCACGGCGCGCCGACCGCGGTGGCGCTGTACATCGGCACGGCGCCGAAGCTGGCGGCATTCGCGCTGTTCATGCGCCTGCTGGTCGGGGGACTCGAGCCGCTGGCGGGGTCGTGGCAGACCATGTTCGTGATCATCGCGGTGCTGTCCATGGCGATCGGCAATGTCATCGCCATCGCCCAGAGCAACCTCAAGCGCATGCTGGCGTACTCGTCGATCTCGCACATGGGGTTTTTTCTGCTCGGCATCGTGAGCGCGGACGCCAACGGCTACAGCTCGTCGCTGTTCTACATCCTGGTGTACGCGGTGATGAGCCTCGGCGCCTTCGGCATGATCATCCTGCTGTCGCGCGCCGGATTCGAGGCCGAGCGCCTGGACGACTTCAAGGGCCTGAACCAGCGCAGCCCGTGGCACGCGTTCCTGATGATGCTGCTCATGCTGTCCATGGCCGGCGTGCCGCCAACCGCCGGTTTCTACGCCAAGCTGCTGGTGATCCAGTCGCTGGTGCAGGCCGGCATGATCTGGCTCGCGGTGGCGGCGGTGCTGTTCGCGGTGATTGGCGCCTACTACTACCTGCGCGTGATCAAACTGATGTATTTCGACGACGCCGAAGAGCGCGGCCCGATCATCGCCGGCGCCGACATGCAGGTGCTGATCGCCTTCAACGCGCTCGTGCTCATCGGTGTGTTGCCGTGGCTGGGCACGATCATGGATCTGTGCCGGCGCGCGATCCAGGCTTTGTCCTGATATTTTTCGTTCACAAAAACAAAAAAGCCCCGACCGGGGCTTTTTTGTTTTGCGCGCGTGTCGCCGAGTCAAAAAACCGGATAGACCTTCATTTCGCTGAGCACGTTTTCGACCGCCACGGGCTGTGACGGCGTTTGAACTTCCAGCGGAACCGTGGCGACCGGCGCCGGGGTTTCGATTGTCGACGATTGCGGTTCCGGCGCGATCGGCGCGGAGGTCTTGTCACGGGAAGCTTGATCGATATTGTCCTGTGTCGCCAGTGCCTGAATCGACGCGGTGAGTGCCGCGGCCATGACGATGGCGGTGATGCGAGAGTGTTTTTTCATGATTCCTACCTGTCCCTGTTCCATGACGGCGACGACCATTGCAGTGCGTCCACAGAAATACCCTATATCCATTGCCTGACGGAAAACAGCCGTCGCCGGATGAAAGCAGGGGTATTACGGATCGGCGGTTTGTCTTCCCTGGCGGAGCGGAGCCGGACAGCCGATCGGCCTGATCCCCTGACGCGAAAGCACGTCGCAATGTCTAATTTTTAGCACAAACTCTTGCGCGCATCCAAAGGATGTTTGCTGCCAACAGGGGCGGACCGCGCGCCGGCGGGGACGCCGCCGCGACCAGAGTAGTTCAGGCGCGCGCCTGGGAAAAGGCGCGCCAGCGCCGCCGCCCGCGGGACATGCCGGCGAGGACAAGTTGCGACAGGGCGTTGAACCGGGCGACCCGCAGCAGCAGCCCGGCCACGCTGATCGGCCGCACCGGGCGCACTTCCCGCAGTTGCGGGATCGAAATCAGCGACACCACTGCGCGCGCCAGGGTCGACACCAGCAGCACCGCCCACAGGCTGCTGGTCCAGCGCAGCGGGTGGCCGAAGACATGAATGGTATCCGGGGCGACGGTGCTCAGCAGACCCCCGAAGAGCGCCCCGGCGAAGATCGCGCTGTTGGCCAGCAGGTTGTGCACGGCGGTGTAGGCGGCGCGGTGGGCAGGCGGGGTGGTGTCATAGAGGTAGTTGCCGGCGCTCAGGCTGAATCCGGCCCAGCACAAGCCGCCGAACATCTGCAGCGCCAGCACGTACCAGAAGTTCGATGAGACCAGCCACAGCACCGGAAACACCGGGATCACGAAGCCGGTGACGCTGAGAATCAGTCGGTTTCCGAAGATGTCGCCGAGCCGCCCCCACAGGCGCAGGGTGCCGAACTGGGACAGCACCGCCAGGCCAATGGATACCATGTACTGCAAATAGCTGAAATGCAGGTCGCGCAGCATGTACACCACGAAGAACGGCGCGGCGATCGCCGCGGCGCACTGCATGGCGGCATGGAACAGCGTGAAACGCACGAACGGCGAGGCGGACCAGGGCAGCTTCAGGTCCGGCGCGGGAGCCGGCGCTGCCGGCGCCGGCTCGTGCATGCGCGCGAGCTGCCAGGCGGAATACAGGCGCGCGAACAGCGCCAGCGCAAACACCAGGGTGAAACCGAGGCGCGTGTTGCCGCCGGCCTTGGACAGGTGCAGCGCGAGACCGCCCCCGGCCAGCGCGAAAAACGTGGTGAGACTCATCAGGCGCGAGCGGTTGGCGAAGAACCGCCCGCGCCGCCGCGCCGGCACGAGATCGCCCATGAGGCTGCTCCAGGCCGGCGTCGCCAGGCTGGCGCCGGTCTGATACAGCCCCACGCAGGCGATCAGGATCGGTACCGCCTGAGCCGGGAACAGGTACGGCAGCCAGATGATCGGCAGCCACATGAGCGCCTGCAGTATGACGCCGAACAGGATGATCGGCTTGCGCCGTCCGGTGCCGCGGCTGAGCCAGGCCGAGGCGATCTGGCTCAACGAGCCGAGCAGCGCGGGCAGGGCGGTGAGCCAGGAGATCTGGCTGGCGCTGGCTTTCAGGAACAGCGCATAGGCCGAGAAATAAGTCTCGCCGGCGCCGGCCATCACGGAATAAGCGACGCCGTCGCGCACGGAGCGTCGCAGCGACTGTTCGGCGCGCGGGTCCTTGGAATACAGCGGGGAGGTCCTTGTCATACGGCACGGCCGGTAAGCCGGCCGGATTTCACCATCAAAAAATCGTTACGCCACCAAGTATAGATGAGATTCGGCGAGGTTGCGGACGCGGCGGATGTCGCCCGATAATGGCCGCCCGTCGTACCCCGGTTCGATTCCTTACAAAAACGGTCGACAAAAAATCCCGTGACCTTCCCCGTGATGGTTCTGCTGGCGGTGTTTGCGCTGATTGCGTTGCGCGACCTGGGGCGTCGGCTGCCGCCGATCTGGCTGGCGATGCTGGGCGGCGCGGCGGCGGTGCTGCTCGCCGGCGCCATCGCGCCGGCGCCGGCGCTGCGCGCGATCGATCCGGACGTGATGCTGTTCCTGTTCGGCGTTTTCGTGGTCGGGCAGGCGCTCGAGGAAAGCGGCTACCTGTTCCATCTTTCTTACAAGTTGTTCCGCCGGGCGCGCACGGCGGATACGCTGATCCTGTTGATTTTGTTCGGCGTCGGCGCGGCCTCGGCGTTCCTGATGAACGACACGCTGGCCGTCATCGGCGCCCCCCTGGTGCTGCTGCTCGCCCGGCAACACAAGATGTCGCCCAAGGTGTTGCTGCTGGCGCTGGCCTATGCCGTGACCCTGGGCAGCGTCATGAGCCCGATCGGCAATCCGCAGAACCTGCTGGTGGCCGTTCACGGTCGCCTCGATAATCCCTTCGTCGAGTTTTTCCGGTACCTGGCGCTGCCCACCGCGATCAACCTGCTGGCGGCGTTCTGGATCCTGAAGATTTGCTACCGCGAGAGCTTCCACGGCGAGGCGCTGGTGCACGTGCGCCAGGAGCTGCGCGACAAGGCGCTCGCGCGGCTGGCGCGCTTCGCCCTGCTGCTGATGATTTTCCTCGTGGCCGTCAAGGTCGTCCTGGCGTTCGTCGCGCCGTCGCTCGAGTTCCGCCTGACCTGGATCGCGCTGATCGCGGCCGCGCCGATCCTGATTTTCAGCCCGAAACGCTGGCGCATCGTGCGTCATGTCGACTGGCGCACGCTGGTTTTTTTCGCCGCCATGTTCGTGCTGATGGAGAGCGTGTGGAGGTCCGGATTCTTTCAGGCGCAGCTCGCGCACTGGGACCTGAACCTGTCATCGGTGGGTGCAATCCTCGCCGTGAGCGTCCTGCTGAGCCAGGTCATCTGCAATGTCCCGCTGGTGGCCTTGACCCTGCCGCTGCTGCTGCACGCCGGCGCCTCGACCCGGGACTTGCTGACACTGGCCGCGGGGTCCACGCTGGCCGGCAACCTTTTCATCCTCGGGGCCGCGAGCAACGTGATCATCATCCAGAACGCCGAGCGCAAGGGCGGACACACGCTGGGTTTCATCGAGTTCGCGCGCGTCGGCATTCCGCTGACGCTGGTCAACGTGCTGGTCTACTGGGTGTTTCTGGCCTGACCTCAGCGTGAAATGCCGTTGCCACGCTTGCCGGCGGGGCCGTAGAATCGCGCGATTATCCCGGGAGAATTCGTATGGACCAGATTTTTGTGGAGCACAATCCTTCACCCATGAAACTCGACGTCATTGGCGTTTTCGACTGGCCGATCTGGAGCAAGGAGGCTTCCAAATTTCCCTGGAAATACGATCAGAAGGAAACCTGTTACCTGCTGGAGGGTGAAGCGATCGTGACGCCGGACGGCGGCGCGCCGGTGCGTATTGTCGAGAGCGACCTGGTGATATTTTCGGCCGGCCTGTCCTGCACCTGGGAAATCCTGAGCCCGGTCAAGAAACACTATAACTTCGGTTAAACTGCGCGACCCAAGCGCCGTCCACTCATTGCCAATGCCGGAAACTGCACCCCATTACACCGAGGGCGAGCGCCGCCTGCATGCCCTGGTGCGCACCCTGTTGAGCCCCGGCGTCTGGATGGTGCTGGCGGCGCAGATCGTTCTGGTGTTTTTATTTCAATCGCAGGCGCCGGCCGAACCCGTGCCGCTGGTCGCGGCGTTGACCACGTTTCTGACCGCGGCGGCGCTGATGCTTTTCTTTTATCTCGAGGCCGGTGCGTTCCATGGGCTCACGCTGTCACGCGAGGCGCTGTCCGTCGGCCAGGTGTTCCGCGGTGCCGTCCCGGTGTTCGCGCGTTTTCTGTGGCTGACCGTGAAGGCGGGCATGCTGCTCGTGGTGCTGCTCAATATCGTGTTTCTGCTGGCGATGCTCGCGACGGGCTCTGAACCCAAGACGCTCACCGCGGCGTTCTACCGGTTCATCAGCCCGGTTGCGGGTATGGCGGCGTTCATATTCGCCTATTGGCTGCCGTTCGTATTCGTGCGCCGGGAATTTCGCCTGTTTGTCAGCCTGCGCGCGGCGCTTCGGATTGCCCGCGCGCGTCTTTCCCGTTCGGTATTTCTGGCGTTGCTGATCCTGGTCCCAATGCTGCTGGCCGGCTTGCTCCCGGATGATCTGCCCGCGCCGCTGGCGCTGGCGGTGAACGCGTTCAGCGGACTGCTCGGATGGATTGCCTACGTCTATTGTGTCGAGACTTTGCAGGAGCTTCCGCCCGCCGAGCACGTCGCGACGTCGCCCGAATCTTGAATCCGTCGCCGCGCGTCTCCATTTATAGCCTCACGCGTTTTGTTAAGTTCCTATTTTTCCTTGAATTAATCCGGTGCGAACGGTAGACTTCGCCGCCTCTGCTGCGGGGTGGAGCAGTCTGGCAGCTCGTCGGGCTCATAACCCGAAGGTCGTAGGTTCAAATCCTACCCCCGCTACCAAATTTTTAAAGGCCCCGACGGGGCCTTTTTTGTCTTGCCAGGGTTACGGACAGCGACGAATCGCGGGCACTTCCCGATCTGCGGGAAAATGCTTATAATTCAGCGCGATCAAGTCGTAGTATATAAGAGTCATAAGAAGTGGGCCGCGTGCCCACTTTTGTTTTATGGGGTATGAAGTTATGCGTGGTTCGCGGGCCGACTTGCGTAAGCTGCTCGAGCCGGGCGTCACCGCCATGGGCTTCGAGCTCGTGGACGTGGAACTCGCGGGCAGCCAGCACCATCCGACGCTGCGGGTGTATATAGATAGCCCGGCGGGCGTGACGGTGGATAATTGCGCGGATGTCAGCCGGCAGCTGTCCGCGCTGCTGGAAGTCGAAGACCCGCTGCCGGGCAGTTACAACCTGGAGGTGTCTTCGCCCGGTCTGGACCGGCCGCTGGTGCGGCTCGAGGATTTCCGGCGCTTCGTCGGCGAGACGATCAAGGTGAAAATGCACCAGCCGATCCTCGGGCGGAAGAATTTCACCGGCCGGCTGGTGGATGTGGCGGCGGATCACGTCGTCGTGGAAGTGGACAAAGAGCATTACGACCTGGCGTTCGAGGGCATGGAACGGGCGCGGCTGGTCCCGCGGTTCTGAACGCCGGGTTTGACGGAGAGCGAGAAGATGGGTAACGAAGTGCTGTTGATCGTGGATGCGGTGTCGCGCGAAAAGGGCGTCGACAAGGAAATCATTTTCCAGGCGCTGGAAGCGGCGCTGGCGACGGCTACGCGCAAACGCCACAAGGGCGACATCGACGCGCGCGTGGCGATCCACCGCGACAACGGCGCCTATGACACCTTCCGCCGCTGGGAGATCATCCCGGACGAAACCGAGATCGTCGAATTTCCCGACCGCCAGATCAAGCTGTCCGAGGCGCGCCAGGATCACCCCGGGATCCAGGTTGGCGACTTCATCGAGTCGCCGCTCGAGCCGGTCGAGTTCGGTCGCATCGCCGCGCAGGCCGCCAAGCAGGTCATCATGCAGAAAGTGCGCGAGGCCGAGCGCGAGCAGATCGTCAACCTCTACAAGGACCGCCAGGGTGAGATGGTCACCGGCGTGGTCAAGCGCCTGGAGCGCGGCGATGCCATCGTCGATCTCGGCAATGCCGAGGCGCTGCTGTCAAAGAATACGATGATCCCGCGCGAGGGACTGCGGCCGGGCGATCGCATCCGCGCGCTGCTGGAGGAAGTGAAATCCGTGCCGCGCGGCCCGCAGCTGTTCCTGTCGCGCGTGGCCCCGAAGTTGCTGGTGGAACTCTTCAAACTCGAGGTGCCCGAGGCCGGCGAAGGACTGATCACCATTCACGGCGCCGCGCGCGATCCCGGCCTGCGCGCCAAGATCGCGGTCAGCTCCTCCGATGCGCGCATCGATCCGATCGGCGCCTGCGTCGGCATGCGCGGCTCGCGCGTGCAGAGCGTTTCGAACGAGCTCGCCGGCGAGCGCGTCGACATCATCCTGTGGTCGGACAACCCGGCCCAGTTCGTCATCAATTCGCTGGCCCCGGCGGAAGTGCAGTCGATCGTCGTCGACGAGGAAGTGCACAGCATGGACGTGATCGTGGACGAGAAGCAGCTGTCGCAGGCGATCGGCCGCAGCGGCCAGAACGTCCGGCTCGCCTCGGACCTGACCGGCTGGGAGCTGAACATCATGACCGAACAGTCGGCGCAGGAAAAAGGCGCCTCCGAGGCGGAGAACGCCAAGAAGCTGTTCATGGAGCAGCTGGCCGTGGATGAAAACGTCGCCACGGTCCTGGTGCAGGAAGGATTCACGAACCTCGATGAAGTCGCGTACGTTCCGAAACAGGAACTGCTCGCGGTCGAGGAGTTCGACGAGGAGCTGGTGGACGAGCTGCGCAACCGCGCGCGCGACCTGCTGTTGACCAAGGCCATCGCCCAGGAGGAGAAGATCAGCCTGGCCGAGCCGGCCCAGGACCTGCTCGAGATGCAGGGCATGGACGAAAATACAGCGCACCTGCTCGCCGCCCGCGGCATCAAGACCATGGAAGAGCTGGCGGAGCAGGCGGTGGACGACCTGCTCGAGATCGACGGCATGACCGATGAGCGCGCGCGCGAACTGATCATGACGGCGCGCGCGCCGTGGTTCGAAGGAAAACAGGCGGGATAAGCATCCCGCCGCCAAGGAGTTTATGACGCAGATCACCATCAAGGGCTTCGCGGAACAGATCGGCATCCCGCCCGAGACGCTGCTGCGCCAGCTGACCGCGGCCGGCATCGCCACCAAGAACGCCGAAGACGCGCTTTCGGACGAGGAAAAGGAAAAGCTGTTTCTTTACCTGCGCGCCAGCCACGGCGCCGCCGAGGAGGCCGCGCGCAAGAAGATCACGCTGAAGCGCAAGTCCACCAGCCAGGTGGTGCAGTCCACGCGCACCGGCGCCACCCGCACGGTGCAGGTGGAGGTGCGCAAGAAGCGCACGTTCGTCAAGCGCAGCGCCGTCGAAGAACCCGCCGCGCCGGTGGTCGAGGAAGAGCGGATTCCCGCGCCGCTGCCGGAAGAGGCGGCCCTGCCGGCGGCCGAGGCCCAGCCGGCCGTCGCGCCCGCCGTGGAAGTTCCGCCGCCCGCGGTTGAGGCCAGGGCCGAGCCCGCCGCCGTACCGGCGCCGGCCGCCAAGCCGGCTGTACCCGCGAAGCCTGAACCCGCGAAAGAAGCGAAGAAGCCGCACAAATTTGAGAAGGGCAGAAAGGACCGCACCGAGAAGCGTGATGACCGCGAGCGCGGCCAGCTGCATCTGGCGGTGGGCAAGAAACTGCGGCACAAGGTCAAGTTCGTCGCCAAGAAGCCGGTGGTGACCAGCGTCACCGGACAGCACGCCTTCGAAAAACCGACCGCGCCCATCGTCCACGAGGTCGCGCTTCCCGAAACCATTACGGTCGCGGAACTGGCGCAGAGGATGTCGGTTAAGGCGGCCGAAGTCATCAAGGCGCTCATGCAGATGGGCACCATGGTCACGATCAACCAGGTGCTGGACCGCGACACCGCGGCGATCGTGGTCGAGGAAATGGGCCACGTCGTCAAGGAAGCCAAGCCCGAAAGCCCCGAGGCGCTGCTGGCCACGGCCGCGCCCGAAGCCGAGGTCGCGGCCGAGCCGCGCCCGCCGGTGGTGACCGTCATGGGCCACGTCGATCACGGCAAGACCTCGCTGCTCGATCACATCCGCAAGGCCAAGGTCGCCGCCGGCGAGGCCGGCGGCATCACCCAGCACATCGGCGCCTATCACGTGGAGACGCCCAGGGGTGTCGTGACCTTCCTCGATACGCCGGGCCACGAGGCCTTCACCGCCATGCGCGCCCGCGGCGCCAAGGCCACCGACATCGTGATCCTGGTGGTGGCCGCCGACGACGGCGTGATGCCGCAGACGGTCGAGGCGGTGCATCACGCGCGCAACGCCAAGGTGCCGCTGGTGGTCGCGGTGAACAAGATCGACAAGCCCGAGGCGCAACCCGACCGCGTGCGCCAGGAGCTGACCAAACATGAAGTCGTCCCGGAAGAGTGGGGCGGCAGCGAGATTTTCGTCAACGTCTCGGCCAAGACCGGCGAGGGCATCGACAAGCTGCTCGAATCCGTGCTGCTGACGGCGGAAGTGCTGGAACTGACGGCGCCGAAGTCCGGACCGGCCACGGGCCTGGTGGTCGAGGCGCGCCTCGACAAGGGTCGCGGTCCGGTCGCCACGGTGCTGGTGCAGCGCGGCACGCTGCACAAGGGCGACGTGATTCTCGCCGGCCGCGAGTTCGGACGCGTGCGCGCCATGCTGGACGAAAAGGGCCGGCCGGTGAAGGAAGCCGGGCCGTCGATACCGGTGGAAGTCCAGGGCCTTTCCGGCGTGCCGAGCGCCGGCGAGGAAGTCATGGTGGTGGAATCGGAACGCAAGGCGCGTGAAATCGCGCTCTACCGCCAGGGCAAGTTCAAGGACGTGCAGCTGGCGCGCCAGCAGGCGGCCAAGCTTTCGAACGTGTTCGAGCAACTCAAGGAAAGCGAAGAGGCCAAGACGCTCAACCTCATCATCAAGGCCGACGTGCAGGGTTCGATCGAGGCGCTCACCGTGGCGCTCGAAAAGCTGTCCACGCCGGAGGTGAGGGTCAAGGTGGTTCACGGCATGGTCGGCGGCATCACCGAATCGGACGTGAACCTGGCGGTGGCGTCGAACGCCGTGATCATCGGCTTCAACGTGCGCGCCGACAGCTCCGCGCGCAAGCTGATCGAGCACCAGGGCGTCGACGTGCACTACTACAACGTCATCTACGACGCCGTGGACGAGGTCAAGGCCGCCATGACCGGCATGCTGAAGCCCCAGTTCAAGGAGCAGCTCCTCGGCCTGGCCGAGGTGCGCGACGTTTTCCGTTCGCCCAAGATGGGCGCGGTCGCCGGCTGTTACGTGGTCGAGGGCACGGTGCGGCGCAACCGCCCGATCCGCGTGCTGCGCGACAACGTGGTCATCTTCGAGGGCGAGCTCGAATCGCTGCGCCGCTTCAAGGACGACGTCGGCGAAGTGAAGGCCGGCCTCGAGTGCGGCATCGCGGTGAAGAATTACAACGACGTGAAGGTGGGCGACCAGATCGAGGTGTTCGAGAAGGTCGAGGTCGCCAGAACACTGTAGGTTTCATTTTTCGGGTTTCAAGTTTCAGGTTAACAACCGAATCATGAGACCTGAAACTTGAGTTCCGAAACACTTATGCCTAAAGATTCCAACCGCCCGCGCCGTGTCGCGGAACTCATCCGGCGCGAACTGGCGATGCTGATTCCGCGCGAGTTCGACGATCCGCACGCGCACCAGATCACGCTCACCGGCGCCGAGGTCTCGCATGACCTGGCCTCCGCGCGGGTGTATTTCTCGCTGCTCTCCGGTTCGGCCGAGGCGAAGCAGGTGGCCAAGGCGCTCAATCACGCCGCCGGTTATCTGCGTCACGCCCTCAGGGGTCGCGTCGACCTCAAGCGCGGGGTGCCGGAACTGCGGTTCGTGTTCGACGAGTCGCTCGAGCGCGGCGCGCGCATCGACAGCCTGATCGAGCAGGCGATCACCGAAGACAAGACCCACAAGGACTGAGCGTGCGCCGCCGTCGTGACTGCTTCCCGGTCAGCGGCGTCCTGCTGCTCGACAAGGGCGTGGGCCTGACCTCGAACCAGGCGTTGCAGACGGCCAAGCGGCTGCTCAATGCCTGCAAGGCCGGGCACACCGGCAGCCTCGATCCGATCGCCACCGGGTTGTTGCCGCTCTGTTTCGGCGAGGCCACCAAGCTCACGCAATTCCTGATCGACGCCGACAAGCGTTACTGGACGGTGTTCCGCCTCGGCGCGAGCACTACCACCTACGACAGCGATGGCGAGGTCACGGCGACCCGCCCGGTGACCGCGACACGCCGCGACGTCGAGCGCGAGTTGCAGGCTTTTCAGGGCGAGATCGCGCAAGTGCCGCCGATGTATTCGGCGATCAAGCACGAGGGCGAGGCGCTCTACAAACTCGCGCGCGCCGGCGTGGAAATCGAACGCGCGCCGCGCCCCGTGACGATTTACGAGATCAGGCTGCTGGATTTTCAGGGTAACCTCCTGACGCTCGACATCGCCTGCTCGAAGGGCACCTATATCCGTAGCCTGGCCCACGACCTGGGCGAACGGCTGGGTTGCGGCGCGCACGTGACGCAATTGCGGCGGCTGGCCGTGGGCGAGGTTAGTGTCGAGCAGGCGATCACCCTCGAACGGTTGCAGGAGCTTGATACGCCCCAGGAGCGCATCGCGCTGCTGCAGCCGGCCGACAGCGTGCTGGGCTCGGTGCCGGACGTGCACCTGACGTCGCTCGCGGCCCATTATCTGAAGCAGGGACAGACGGTCACGGCGCGGCACGACCGTAGTGCCGGCTGGGTGCGGCTGTACGAAGGCGAGAGCCGGTTTCTCGGCATGGGGGAGGTGCTGGACGACGGGCGGGTGGCGCCACGGCGTTTGCTGGCCCTCGACGGGAATCCCTGAATCAGGCCGGATTTTCATGCGTTCGGTCCGGGCGTTCGGGCCGATATTGGCGGTTGAGGTAGGGTCCCCCCGCAGGTAGAATACGCGCCCTCCAAGGCGTAACTGACCGTAAACTGAGGGAATTATTAATGGCTGTCACACGCGAGACCAAATCCAAGGTCATGCAGGAATACCAGACCCACCAGGGGGACACCGGTTCGCCGGAAGTCCAAGTGGCCCTGCTGTCCAAGCAGATCGACGAGTTATCCTCCCACTTCCAGACGCATCCGAAGGATCATCATTCGCGCATCGGGCTGCTCAAGATGGTGAACAAGCGCCGTCAGCTGCTGGAGTATCTCAAGAATACCGACGGCGATCGCTATCGCACGCTCATCGAGCGTCTCGGTCTGCGCAAGTAAGTAAAGTCTCATAAGAGGATCACGTCTTGGCCAAAATCACGAAATCGTTTCAGTACGGCAAACACACTGTCACCCTGGAGACCGGCGAGATCGCGCGCCAGGCCAGCGGCGCCTGCGTCGCCAGCATGGGCGAAACCGTTGTTCTCGCCACCGCGGTGGCGATGAAGGAACCGCTGCCGGGAAAGGATTTCTTTCCCATGACCGTGGATTATCAGGAAAAAACCTTCGCCGCCGGTCGCATCCCGGGCGGATTTTTCAAACGCGAAGGCCGTCCCTCGGAAAAAGAAATTCTCACCTCGCGCCTCATTGACCGTCCCATCCGCCCGCTGTTTCCCGAAGGTTTCACCAACGAAGTCCAGATCATCGCCACCGTCATCTCGGTGGACCCGGATATCGATGCGGATATCGTCGCTATGCTCGGCGCCTCCGCGGCGCTCAAGCTTTCGGGCGCGCCGTTCAACGGCCCCGTCGGCGCCGCGCGCGTCGGTTACAAGGACGGCCAGTACCTGCTCAATCCGGGCAACAAGGAACTCGTCGACTCGAAGCTCAACCTCGTCGTCGCCGGCACCGCCAAAGCGGTGTTGATGGTCGAGTCCGAGGCGCAGGAATTGTCGGAAGAAGTCATGCTCGGCGCGGTCGTGTTCGGCCACGAGCAGATGCAGACGGCCATCAAGGCCATCAACGAACTCGTGAAAGACGCCGGCGTCCAACCCTGGGCCTGGCAACCGCCGGTCGAGGACGGCGCGCTCAAGAACGCCTTGCAGGCTGAATTCGGCCCGCTCATCGCCGAGGGCTATCGCATCAAGGAGAAGACCGCGCGCCAGGATCGCATGGCCGAGATCCGCGAGATGGCGGTCGGCAAGCACGCGGCTGAAGGCACGCCCGCGGGCACCAAGGAAAGGGTGCTGAAGATCATCGGCGACATCGAATACCGCACCGTGCGCGACAAGATTCTTTCCGGCGAGGCGCGCATCGACGGACGCGACACGCGCACCGTGCGCCCGATCACCATTCGCACCGGCGTGCTGCCGCGCACCCACGGCTCGGCGCTGTTCACGCGCGGCGAGACGCAGGCGCTGGTCGTCA
>JBLMXN010000047.1:0-5421 GCA_050257795.1 Bacteroidota bacterium | reverse complement strand
ATTGCCATCAGGCGTGAATCGCTGGATGCGATCTTTAGCCGGCCATGGCGGCCGCGGCTCGGACCGCCGGATGAACATCTGCACAAGCATCTCTTCGCCGGAAACTCCTGCGCCGCCGGTTCGGTGGCGCTGGCGCCGCTGGTCCGTCGTGGCGAATTGATCGGCAGCCTCAATCAGGGCAGTCGTGATCCCAAACATTTCGTGCCGGGCATTGCCACCGACCTGCTTGAGCACCTGGCCGCAGTGGCAGCACTCTGTGTGGATAATGCCGTAAACCACGAGCGGCTCAAGCTCGACGGGCTGACCGATCCGCTTACCGGTGTTTCCAACCGCCGGTTCTTCGGGCGCCGGCTCGCCGAGGAAGTGGAGCGCTGGGCGCGCCAGGCCGGGCCGCTCGTATGCATGCTGGTCGACGTGGATTTTTTCAAGCAGGTGAATGATCAATACGGCCATCAGGTCGGGGATCGGGTGCTGCGGCAGATCGCCAGCCTCCTCGGTCAGGACTTGCGTGGCAGCGACGTGCTGGCGCGTTACGGCGGCGAGGAGTTCGTGTTGCTGCTCCCGGGCACGACGGCGGTGCAGGGTGCGGCGATTGCCGAACGCCTGCGCGCCAATATCGAGCACAGCGCTTTCGTCATCCCCGAAGGGGTCGACCTGGACATCACCGTGAGCATCGGCATGGCGTGCCTGCAGCCGGGCACGGATTCCTACGGCCCGGATCCCGCGGCCTGGTTGTTCCAGCAGGCGGACGCCGCGCTTTACGAGGCAAAGCAGAGCGGGCGCAACCGCGTGGTGCAAGCCAAGCTATCCTGAGATCTATTCCGGCGGAATCTCCACGCTTCCGCGGCAGGCGGTAAAAAGCAGCAATAGTCGCACTTTTTTTTGCGGCCAGAGACGGCGTGCGCCGGTGCCGTATTGGCGCATCTGTCCGGCGAAGTCACGCGCCAGTTGCATGATGTTTTCCGCGGTAGCGCGTGCGTGGGTTTTGTAGTCGATCAGAACGATTTCCTGTTCGCGCACCACCAGCCGGTCGATGACGCCGTAGACGTCCTGACTGCCGTCGTGAAAAAGAATTGGAACTTCGTTGTACGCGGCCTGGTAGCGCTTCGGATCAAAAAGATCGCGCAAGGCGACATCGTCGACCACGGTGCTGGCCTCGCGCCACCAGCTCTCGAACTCGGCGTCTGCTGTCCCGGCGCCGAATTCCCGCCGCAGACGCGCTTCGACGGCGGCGCGTGAACTGTCGCCGACCAACTGCTCCAGCATTCGATGGATCGCCACGCCGCGGCGTTGCTGCTCGGAGCGCGCGCCGCTCACTGCCGGGTTTTCTTCCGAATCGTGGTTCGCGCCGTGGATCAGTCGGCTTGGATTGAGCATGCCGCCATCCGACGGCAGTGGCAGCGGTTGCGTCAATGCTGGATCCAGTGTCAGGGTTCCTGCCGCTGGCTCGGCCATGTTTCGGTCGATGGCGCCCGGTTCGCCGAACGCAATTCCTCCGTGAATATTGGAGTCGTCCGCCATACACAGCGTAAGGCCGGCGCGGACAGCTTCATCGTTTTGTCCGGCGCGGCGCAAACGCTTCTCGATGAACCCGTACCAGCCGCGTCCCCCGCGGCCCGGTTCGCAACCCGAGACAAAAAGCATCTGTTTGGGCCGCGTCAGCGCGACGTACAAGAGGTTCGCCTCCTCACGCCGGACCGATTCGCGCTGTTCGTTCAACAATGCCTGACTGATGTCGTCGACCGTTTCCTTTTTGCCGATCAGATGGAAATGACGGGGACGCGCTTCGGCCACCGGCCAGTCGATGAGCGCGCGCACGCCGCGCGCGCGGGAGCCGCTATCGCGCGCGGCGTCCGCCAGGAATACCACCGGCGCCTCCAGTCCCTTGGCCGCATGGATCGTCATGACGCGCACCCGCGGCTCGCGATTCCAGGCGGGTTCCGCCGGTGTTTCCGTGTCATCCTCGGCCCGTCTTTCGAGGTGCGCCAGGAAATGCGACAGGCTCGGGTAACGTCCGCTATCCACCTCGAGCGCCAGTTCCAGAAAGCGGTTGAGATTGGCTTCCACGCGCGAACGCAGGTGCCGGGGCGCGGCCGCGACATAGCGCGCGATGAGGTTCCCATCGCGGTAGATCCGGTCGAGCAGGTCGTGCACCGGAATACGGTCGGCCAGGCTGCTCCAGCGCGCGAGCAGGTTTTGCGCCCGGACCAGGGTCGGCCCGGACAGGCGCGCCAGCCGTTCATGCCACGGGCCCGGCGGGTTTTGCGCCAGGCGCACGAGATCGGCATTGGTGGCGGCGAAAATCGGCGAGCGCAGGGACACCGCCAGCGCCAGGTCGTTGTACGGCCCGATCAGGACGTGCAGCAGTTGCATCAGGTCGCGCACTTCGAGCGACTGCAGAAACGCCCCGCGGCCGGTTCCGATATAAGGAATACCGGCGCGTCGCAGGGCTTCCTCATAGAAACGCGCGTGCGCGCGGTCGCGCAGCAGGATCATGATGTCGCCGCCGTGCAGCGGGCGCACCGCGCCCTTGTCAGCCACGGGCGATCCGAGCAGTTCCCGGATTTTGCCGGCAATGAGATCAGCCTCCGAGCGGTGGCGGCTGTCTTCCTCGGTTTGACGCGGCTGCTCCAGGGGGTTGCGCCATGCTGCTTCCGTTTCGTGTTCCGTGCGATTTGGCCGTTTGATGAGGGGCAGCAATTCGGCCCGTCCCCAAAGCTGTTCGCGACGGGTATCGTGCAGGCGGAAATCCTGCAGGACAAAATCCTCCTCCGGGTCGTGGCCTTCTTCGCCGGCGCCATGAAAAACGAAATTGACGAAACGGATGATCGCGGGCGAGGAGCGCCACGAGATGTGCTGGGCGAAGGTTCGCGCCTGCGCGTGTTGTTCGAGCCAGTGTCGCGCCGCGTGGAACAGCCGGGGGTCGGCGCGCCGGAACCGGTAGATCGACTGTTTCTCATCGCCCACGAGAAAAACGCTGCGCCGTCGTTCCGGATCGCCGGCCACGATTTCTTCCAAGAGCGGCTGCAGCAGCCGCCACTGAGTCGGATTGGTGTCCTGAAATTCATCGATCAACAGATGGTCGATGCGTTGATCGAGTTTGTATTGCACCCACTCGGCATGGCGGCTGCGATTCAGCAGGCGATAGGTTTTCCATTCCAGATCGGTGAAGTCGAGCAATCCGCGCTCCGCCTTGAGCCGCTGATATTCCCCGAGCCAGGCCTGACCACAAACATACCAGGCGGATGAGAGGCGCAGGGTGCGTCGGCGATTGGCCAGCGCCTGCGCCGTGCGGAAACCTTCCGCGATGTCGCGATGCAACTCCGCCAGTTCCTGGGCGCGGTCGGCGCCGATTTTCTTGATCAGCGTGGGGGAGACTTTCATCTGCCGGACTTCGCCGTTGCCGGTGAAAAAGATCCTGCCAAGCTCCTCGAAGGCGCGCTGGGGCGGCATGCCCCCTGACAGCGCGCGCGTTAAATTCTCTACCGATTTTTGATTGGTCGCCGTGGGATGTCCGGCCAGCAGTTCGCCGTAGCGCCCGAGCATTTTGCGAATGTCCGTATCCTGGACGAAGACGGCGATCGGATCGGTCTCGTCGTCGGCGACATGAAGCGTTTTTTTGAGTCGCGACGTGGCGGCGGCGACGGGATCGGAATCGTATTCGGTATAGGCCCACCAGTCGCCGCGATGCCCCAGGAATTCATCGAGCGCCTGGCGCGTGCCGGCAAGGCTGCCGTGCTCCTGGAGCAAGGCATCCATGGCCCTTGCCAGCTCGCTGTTCTTCTCGCGGTTGATTTGGCGGTCCAGCGTCAGCCAGGCGGCCTCTTCGAGCTCGGCCGTGGTTTCGAGCAGTTCGAAGTTCGGCGGAATATCTGCCTCGAGCGGAAAGCGGCGCAGGATCTCCTGGCAGAAGGCATGAAACGTCGTGGCGCGCAGCGCGTGAATCGCGCCCAGATGCTTTTCGTACAGTCCGCGGGCGGCTTCACGGGTCGCGGGGTCTGGTTCAACGCCAAGCTGGGCCAACTGTTGCGCGAGTTCGGAATCATGGCCGCTGGCGAGCGCGAACAGGCGTTCCGTGACCCGCTGATGGATTTCCCCGGCGGCTTTGCGCGTGAAGGTGATGGCGAGGATCGCGCCCGGCTCGCCGCCCGCGAGTAGCAGGCGCACGATCCGGCTGGTCAGCAGCCAGGTCTTGCCGGTGCCGGCGGCCGCGTGGACCACGACGTTGTTTTCCGGCGCAGTGGCAAGCGCGATATCGATCATGAGGTTGTCAGCTGATTTCGCACGTCTGTCGGTAGTACCGGGTAACTATATGTAATTCAATGAAAATTGCCTACCTGTTGCCACGCGAGGCCAGCTTGCAACCCGGCCTGCCTGACCTATATTGAAACTGTGGCAGGGAAGTAGATAGGGATATGCCACTGCCAACATCGGAAGTTCACAAGGAAGTATCCGCAGGTGCAAGGACCGCATCTCGGGCATGCAGGAAAATGCAAATAGTATCCAAAGGCGGCCAAGAAAGGCCGCCTTTTTATTTGCATGTCTGTTTCGCGTCTGCGTTTGCCGGATCCGCCTGCAGCCACATTTCCCGACGACACAATCCCTCCATCTCGCAGACCCGGCAGGTTTCCGCGTCGCCCCACGCCGGCAGTGGCGCTTCTTCCCCGAGTCGCCGCTGCAGGAGGATCATTCGCTGCCGCACCGCCGCGCGCAGCTGCGCGATGGTTTCGCGTTCCAGCACGACTTTCTCGGTGACCTCATCGTCCTGCAAAGACAGGAACAGGGCTTGCGCGATGATTTCCTCATCGAGCAGCAGGGCGTAAAACGGGAGCTGGATGCTTTCGCCGCGAATGACCAGCTCCCGGGAGGGCGGCACGCCGGTTTTGTAATCAACCAGACCCATGCCTTCCGCGCTCCGGTCCACCCGGTCGATGCGCCCGGCGATCGATACGCAGGTGTCGCCGTCGCAGTGATCTCGCTGCTTCTTGATTTCGGTCGCCTGCACTTTCCAGCGCCCCGACCGCTGGCGCTCCCATTCGAGATAAGCGGGAATGCAGCGCTGCCAGCGATAAAGCCAGGCGCGCGTGATGAAACGACGACGCAAATCGGCGGCGAATACGGCTTGCGAAATTTCACTCAGCAGCGCTTCTGCCTGCGGCATCGTGGTTTCGTCGAGCGGCTGGCGCCACGGTCCCGGCAGGCCCGGCACGCCGGAGTGGAATGCATGCAGAATACGGTGGACATGTTTTCCGAAATCGGATTTTTCGATCTCCTCCTGCACTTCCTTCTCCGGCGCCAGGCCCAGCCCGCAGGCGGCGAAGAACTGGTAAGGGCAGTCGATCAGGCGTTGATGATCCGTGGCTGAAAGCACGGCCGGCGCCAGCGCCGCCGGCAGCTGCGCGGCGGGCGCTTTCTGTGGCG
>JBLMXN010000046.1:0-5190 GCA_050257795.1 Bacteroidota bacterium | reverse complement strand
TTCCTGATCCTGCTGCCGTGGGTGGCGCCGATCTCGCTCGGCGTGATCGGCTGGCTGTGGATCTTCGATCCGGTCTACAGCATCATCAACTGGGGTATGCGGGCGATCGGGGTGTTCGGTCCCGATACCTGGCCGATCTGGCTCGGCCAGCCGAAGCTCGCCATGGCGTCCGTGATTATGGTCGACGTGTGGCGCCTGCTGCCGCTCGCGACCGTGATCATCCTCGCCGGCCTGAGCTCGATCCCGCAGGACATCAACGATGCCGCCGCGGTCGACGGCGCCGGTTTCTGGCGCCACCTGTTCCGTATCACGGTCCCGCTGGTCATGCCAATCATGCTGGTGGCGTTGCTGTTCGGCATCGTGTTCACGTTCACCGACATGATCGTGATTTTCGTGCTCACGCGCGGCGGTCCGTACGACACCACCCAGGTGCTGGCGAGTTACGCCTTCTTCACCGGCATCCAGGGCGGCGACCTCGCCGACGGCGCGGCGATCTCGCTGTTCCTGTTCCCGGTGCTGGTCGGGGTGGCGGCGCTGTTCCTCACGATGGCGCGGCGCGCCGAGGTGACCTGAGATGGAAATGTCCTCGACACCGCTCAGGCGCTGGCTCTCCCGTGGCGGGCATTTCGTCATTCTCGCCGCGTTCGTGACGTTCTGCGCGTTTCCGTTCTACTGGATGCTGATCACCACGTTCAAGGACACGCACGACCTGATCAGCACCACGGGCAATCCGTTCCTGTTTAACAATCCGCCGACGCTGGAAAACCTGCGCGTGCTGTTTGTCGACACCCAGTTCGGCCGCTGGCTGATCAATACCGTCGTGGTCGGCCTGTCCGTGGTGGCAATCACGCTGGTGCTGGCGGTTCCCGCCGGATACAGCCTCGCGCGGCTGGCCGGACGCTGGGGCCAGCAACTTGCCATCGGCATCTTTCTGACCTATCTGATTCCGCCCACGATCCTGTTCATCCCGTTCTCGCGCATCATCGGCGCGTTCGGCTTGCAGGATTCGCTGTGGTCACTGGTGCTGGTGTATCCGAGCTTCACCGTGCCGTTCTGCACCTGGCTGCTGATGGGTTTCTTCAAGACCATCCCCAAGGACATCGAGGAGGCGGCCATGATCGACGGGCTCAGCCGTTTCGGCGCCTTCTTCAAGGTCGTGGTTCCGATCTCGATGCCCGGACTGCTCACCGTCGTGATCTTCGCCTTCACCCTGGTGATGCAGGAGTTCGTCTATGCGCTGACGTTCATCACCTCGTCCTCGCAGTACACGGTGAGCGTCGGGGTTCCGACCTTTCTGGTGCGGGGCGACGTGTACTTCTGGGGCTCGCTGATGGGCGCCTGCCTCATCGTCAGCATCCCGATCGCGATCATCTACAACTTCTTCGTCGACCGCTTCGTCGCCGGTTTTACGGTCGGCGCCATCAAGTAGGGCGTCGCCATAAGACGGTTCCCGGCGGCGATCCGGCGTGGCGGGAACTTATGCGGCCGAACAACTGGCGCCGAGCGGCGGCACGATGTCGTCAAGCGCAGCGGGTTTGGCGACGCCGTAACCCTGGGCATAATCCACGCCGAGTTTCCTCACCGCCTCGAGAATTTCGGTGTTTTCCACGAACTCCGCGATGGTTTGAATGCCGATGACGTGGCCGATCTGGTTGATGGCGTCGACCAGGGCGTGGTCGATGGGGTCGGTCATCATGTCCTTGATGAAACTGCCGTCGATCTTCAGGTAATCGACCTTCAGGTTTTTGAGATAGGCAAACGAGCTCAGTCCGCTGCCGAAGTCGTCCAGGGCGAACCGGCAGCCCATTTCCTTGAGCACGCTGATGAAGCGCGACGCCTTGGCGAGATTGGCGACCGCGGCCGTTTCGGTTATCTCAAAGCAAAGGCGATCCGGATTCACGCCGGACAACTCCACCTGCCGGGCGACGAAGCTGAGGAAGGATTCGTCACACAGCGATTGTCCGGACAGGTTGATGGTGCATATCCAGTCACAGTGGCCGGAGCATTGAGGGCCCAGCATTTTGAAGCTGTTGCGGATCACCCAGCGATCGATATCCGGCATGAGGTTGTAACGCTCGGCGGCGGGAATGAACGCCATCGGCGGCACCAGTTTGCCTTCCTCGTCCAGCAAACGGATGAGCAGTTCGCGATGCGTTTCCCGCCCGCCGTGCGGATTGAGCGGAACGATGGTCTGATAGTAAAGGCGAAACCGGTCCTCATCGATGGCCCGTCGGATGCGGGACACCCACTGCATTTCACCGCGGCGTTGCTGCAGTTCCCGGTCGTCGGGTTGATACATGTGCGTCTGGTTGCGTCCCTTGTCTTTCGCGGCATAGCAGGCGACATCAGCCGCACTGAGCGCATCCGAGACGCTCTGACTGTCCTCGGTGATCGTGACGAGCCCGATGCTGACTCCGGTTTCAAAACTGTGTTCTCCCCAGACGAATCTGAAGTCCTTGACCGCGAGACACACCGAATCCGCGATGTAACGGGCGTGCTGGGGGTCGCAATATTTGAGAAGAATCCCGAACTCATCGCCGCCCAGCCGGGCCAGCACGTCCGTATCGCGGATTTTGCCCCGCAGAATGGCGGTTATCTGGCGCAACAGCTCATCGCCCGCCACGTGACCGCAGGTATCGTTGACGATCTTGAACTGGTCGAGATCCAGATAACAGAGTACGTGCTGACGGCGCTCGTCTCTGGCGCCGTCCAGCGCCGTCTGCAATTGCCGTTCGAATTCGGTCCGATTGAACAGGTCGGTCAGGGCGTCGTGACTGGCCTGGTAGGACAGCTGCTGCGCCATTCGGCGTGCGTGCGCCACGTCATGAAATACCATCACGGCGCCAATTATCACGCCCGCGTGGTCGCGAATCGGCGCGGCCGAGTCCGCGATGGCGAGCTCCTGGCTGTCCCGGCGCACCAGGGCCGCGTGATCCGCCAGGGCCACCACGGTACCTTCGCGCAGGCAGCGGGCCACCGGATTCTCCACCGGTTCGCGGGTGGTTTCATCGATCAGACGCATGATTTGCGTCACCGGTCGTCCACGCGCCTCTTCCAGACGCCAGCCGGTGAGATTCACGGCCACCGGATTCAGATATTCGAGCTTGCCATAGGCATCCGTGGTGATGACGCCGTCGCCGATCGAATGCAGGGTTACTTCCGCGCGCTCCTTTTCCTTGAATAACGCCGCCTGTTGGGCCAGGAGTTGATCGAGCGTCTTGTTGATGAATGTCGCCAGAAATCCGAACTCGTCGTCGCGCTTGTCGTTGAAGCGTTTTGTGATGTCGCCCACGGAAAAGGCCTGCGCCGTGTGGAGCATGGCAGTGAACGGTTCGGTCAGCAGCTTCTGCAACAGCCAGACCAGTACGAACCCGAAGACGAGCAGGACAACGCCCATGGACATCAACAAATCCCCGCGTTTTTTGGCGATGACGTCTTCCAGGCGCGCGTTATAGACGGAGATATTGGCAACCCATGAATGTGGCGCTGACCCAGTATGGATTATCTTGACGGCGCGCCGTGTGGCGGTCAGATCCGGGCCGACCTCCCCGGCGCTCAGTGTCTTGTCACCGAGGCGTAGTTCGATGCCCTGCGCCCCGAGGATTTTGCGCAACTTTTCCAGTTCCTCGTGGAGCGCGAACCGGGAGTAGTGCGGGTTATCCTCGAAATATTGATGCAATTGGTAAGCGATTCGGTCGGTGTTCGCGGAGTATTGCTCGGTCAGCTGCCGTTCGAGACGGGTGACCGCCCAAACGGCGATCGCAGACCCGAAGAGGGCGAGCGCCCAGAAAACGAGAACGGCGATTTTTACCGGCAAAGGGGACCCGCGCGTTTGCGCGATCGCATTGTCCATGCGGGGTTTCATTGTTGATTCCGGCGCGCCGCCTGAGTTACCGGAAGCCCAGTTTCTTCAGCGTCAGAACGATCGGGCATATGCCGCTCAACCCCGCCGCCACCAGAGCGAATCCGACAAACCACGTTACGATCCAGAGTTGACCGTATAGCAGGACAAACGAGACGAAGAGGAGCAGCGCCAACACCAGGCGCAGAGCCCGCTCCGCTTCGAAGTTGAACCGCGCAGCGCATTCACGATCATGGCAACCTGGTTCGTGATTCAGCCCGCCGTGGCGCAGTCGCGAGACAATCACAGTGAGTCGCTGATTGGTGATTACTTCCAGGGCAAGCACGACGATCACGCCGTATATGGCGGGTTTGACATCGAAATACAGGGCGGCAAGCAGCAGCAGCCCGGTGAACAGATGGAACATTCGCTCGGACATGTTTTATCGTGCGCCTGATGTGGTTAGTCGGTGGGTATAAATATTCGAAGACGTCGAAAATTCCGGTTCGACCGTCCGTGCCTACAGATAAGCAATAACCGCGCCAGTGGCCGCCGGGGTTCAAGTGTTCGCGATGAAAAACCCCGGTTTTTCATCGATTTGGAGGGGCGGCGTGACCGGGGGGTGTGAGAAATTCGGAATCTGAATGCGCCGATCTGGGATCCGGTGCCCACAAAAATGAACGGCCCGGCAGAGGCTGGGTCGTTTACTGACAAGGCCAGTCAGGCAATTACAGAACCGGGCAGCGCGCGGGTGACGAGCCATTGAGCGGCGGCACGACCGCGAACGGGCACGGGTTGACGGTCGGCAGACGCCTGACCGTGACGGCAGTTTGTTGGCCTTGATCGAGGCGCGGAGACCGGCGTGCGCGGCCGGAGCCTGCCGGTAACGCACCCGCGATCGCATGCCATTCAAAGTCTGCAAGAAAGTGTTTTCGGGCGGCAATGCCACCCGAAATTAACGCGCGCGCCCGAATCATCGCCCGATTTCATGGCTTCCACTTCCAGTGTGTAATTGTCACACAGACGTAACGCCGTGTTTCGTTTCATGGAAATTCGTACACCGAATTGCAGAACGATTCCCTGCTGCATGGCATGGCGATTGCTTTGTAGCGCCCGACGATCGTCGCCTCGCGCGAGGCGTGCGGCCGTTCATCACAAAAACCGGAGGAGAATTTCCAACATGAAGCAGAAATTGAGGTTGCATTTACGAACCGCGCTCAAGGCGTCCGTGGTATCCCTTGCGCTCGCGGCCGCGCCCGGGATCTCCGAGGCGGGTTCGACCAGCACCGATGGCCTGTTGACCATTATCAAGATGGGCGACCTGCACGGCCACATGGAGCCGCATGGCG
>JBLMXN010000045.1:0-13959 GCA_050257795.1 Bacteroidota bacterium | reverse complement strand
CGCGCGCAAGCATGATCAATCCTTTGCGGGTGGCGACGTAGATTCGCTCTGCCATAATCCAGTCTCCAAAAATCAAAAGATTGTTCAGCCCCCGGAAAGCGCCTGCACCACGAAGACCTCGCTGTCCTCGCGCACCGGATCGGTCAGGCGCGCGCGATCTTCGATCATTTGGCCGTCCACGAAGATGGTCACGTGCCGGCGCAGTTGTCCCTGATCGTCCAGCACGTAGCCGCGCAGTGCGGGATGGTCGGCAAACACCGCCTGCAGCGTCGCCGCGACGGTGCGCCCGGGCACCGCGCGCGGCGGGCAGACGAGATGACGCTGGAGATTGGGCGTGAACGTGACTTGCGGCATACCTGACCCTGGCGTGCCTGAAACCACCAGCGTATGCTCGAAATCGTCCCGGGATCAAGTTGCTGCAATAATCGGGAAATCTTCATAGATTTTATTATTGACCCGGCACACCCGGCTGCAGGTGTAACATCAACGATCCGGGTAACCGGGATAACCCATTCAAAGAGGGCGCAACCTTGGCAAAACCGAACTATCAGTTTCAAAAGCGCCAGAAAGAGCTGCAAAAGAAGAAAAAGATGGAGGAGAAACGCCAGCGCAAGCTGGAAAAAAGCGCTCACAAGACGAGCGAGAATCCGGACCAGCCGCCGGATCAGAGCGAGACCGCCGATAAGGACGGCTAGCCCGGACGGAGCCCCGCCCGGCAAGGAAGTAGCCATGATCCAGGCCTACGCCGTCCACAAAGCCAGGGGCCGCCTCAAGCGCATCGAGTACGATCCCGGCGCGCTCGGCCCGGGCCAGGTCGAGATCGACGTCATCGCCTGCGGCGTGTGTCGCTCCGACCTGGCCATGGTCATTAACGAATGGGGCGACAGCGACTATCCGCTGGTGCCCGGGCATGAGATCGTCGGCCGCATCGCTCAGGTCGGCGCGAACGTCAAACATCTGAAAGCCGGCGACACCGTCGGCCTCGGCTGGTTCAGCGGCAGCTGCATGGTCTGCCAGCAGTGCCTGAGCGGCAATCACAACCTGTGTCCGGACGCCGAGCAGATCATCGTCGGCCGCCACGGCGGCTTTGCCGATAAAGTTCGCTGCCAGGCCGAGTGGGCGGTGCCGCTTCCGGCGGGGCTCGACGCGCGCAAGGCCGGGCCGCTGTTCTGCGCCGGCATCACGGTGTTCAACGCGCTGCTGCAGTTCGACGTGACGCCGACGCAGCGCGTCGGCGTGATCGGCATCGGCGGGCTCGGTCACCTGGCGCTGCAGTTCCTTAACAAGTGGGGATGTGAAGTCACCGCCTTCACTTCCACCGACGCCAAGCGCGATGACGCGCGGCGGATGGGCGCGCACCACGTCATCAATTCACGCAGCGCCGCGCAATTGAAAAAGATCGCCGGGTCGCTCGACTTCATTATCTCCACCGTCGATGCCGACCTCGATTGGGGCGCCTATCTCGCCGCGCTCGCGCCCAAGGGCCGCCTCGATATCGTCGGCCTCGTGCCATCGCCGATTTCGGTGCCGGCGTTTTCGCTGATCGGCGGCCAGGCGAGCCTGTCCGGCTCGCTCACCGGCGCGCCCGCGACGCTGCGCACCATGCTCGATTTCTGCGCGCGCCACCGCATCGAACCGGTGGTCGAGTATTTCCTGATGAGCCGCGTCAACGAGGCCTTGGCCCACCTCAAGGCCGGCGAGGCGCGCTATCGCGTGGTGCTGGAGAACGACTTTTCCTGAATACTCCCGCTGCGGCGGCCGTTACGCCGTTTTCAGATAGGCGACCATTTTTTCGCGCGTCCTGGCGTCCGGCAGGCGTCCGAGCCCGGCCTGCATGTTGTCCACCAGATGTTTCACCTTACTGGTCGCCGGAATCACGCAGGTGACGGCCGGGTGCGCCAAAATGTACTTCAGGAAGAACTGCGCCCAACTGGCGCAATCGAATTCCGCAGCCCATCCCGGCAGGGGCGTGTCGCGCACCTTTCCGAACAAGCCGGCGCGCGCGAACGGCCGGTTGACGATCACGCCGATGCCGCGCGCCTGCGCCAGCGGCAGCAGGCGTCGCTCGGCTTCGCGCTCGTCCAGGGAGTAGTTGAACTGCACGAAGTCGAGCTCTTCTTTCTGCATCAGGCGCTCGAGCTCGGCATAGGCACTGGCGGTGTAGTGCGTGATGCCGAGGTAACGGATCCGGCCCTGTTGCTTCCACGCGCGCAGGGTTTGCAGCTGCGTCTCGACGTCGACCAGATTATGCACCTGCATGAGGTCCAGCCGCGTGGTGCGCAGACGCTGCATCGAGGTTTCCATCTGGCGTATGCCCGCCTCGCGACCTTCGGTCCAGACCTTGGTCGCCAGGAACAGGCGGTCGCGCACGCCAAGTTCATGGGCCAAGTCGCCGACCACGGCTTCGGCGCGGCCGTACATCGGCGCGGTATCGACGACGCTCCCGCCGAGCTCGACGAATTTTTGCAGCACCTCGCGCAACGGCGCGCGTTCCGCGGGCGATGTTCCGACGTCGAAGGTCAGCGAGGTTCCCAGTCCCACCGCCGGCAACAGCTCGCCGCTGCGCGGGATCGCCCGTTTCAGCTGCGTCTGCGTTGCCGCACCAAGGGCGCCGCCACCGGCCAGCACCGTGGCGCCGGCGGCAACCATCCGGAACAGTCCGCGCCGGGTCATGCCGGCCGTCGTTGCCTGAACCTGTTTTTCCATCGCGATACCTCCTTGCCCAAAGAAGTGGACGCGGCCATAAGCAATACGGATTTCTCCCGCCCGTTTCAGATCAGTAGCCCGGATGGAGCGCAGCGAAATCCGGGAAACCGCAGCAAATCCCGGATTCCGGCCCTGCGGGCCTGCAGCCGGGCTACAACGAGGTGTCAAGGAATTTCGTAAAGCTCATCGCAAAGAATTCTTCCGCCAGTTGAATTTATCTGCTGTTGTTGGCCCGCAATTGTTCCTGTTTCCTGCCGAGAAACCACGCGGTGGCGAACCAGGCGAGTGACACCGGCACCGCGATATACGCGATGCCGGTCAGAGTCACACCCAGTGCCTTCAGCCCGGCGAACGCCCAGCCGCTGATGGCATCCCCGGCACGGTAAACCACGGTGTCGATGAAATTCTTCGCCTTGTATTTGGTCTCGCGCCCCACCACCGTGAACAGCACCTCGCGCGCCGGGCGCGTGATGCCGTAATCGCCGGCGCGCCGCAACACCTGGAACCCGATCAGCACCGGCAGCACCGGCGCCAGCCCGAGGCCGACGAATCCGCCCGCGACCAGCAGCGGGATCAGCGCCAGTGCCGTCGTGACGCCGAGCCGCTTCATCATCCGGCCGGCGATCAGGGTTTGCAACAGGATGGTGATGACGTTGACCGCGAGATCGATCGCGGCAAACAGCGCCGTGCGCTGCGCCGGGTCATCGTAGGCGGCGCGCACGATGTACGCCTGCTCGAAATAGACGAAAGTGGAAAGCGTCGTATAGAGCCAGATGAACAGACAGATGCCCAGCAGGTAGGAGGAACGGAGTACCAGCGCGATCCCGGAGAGCACGCCCCCGCCCAGCGGCCGTTCGGCAGCCGGCGGGGCGTGGTCGGCATCGCGCCCGGCGCCGGATTCGGCGGGTGTCGCCCCGGACTGGGCCAGCCCGATCAATCGGTGGATGCAGATCACCGCGCCGCCCAGCAACGCGCAGGAAACCAGCAGCAGGTTGACCGGCCCGAGCGGCGCGGCCAGCAGCGCCGTGGCCGCCGGCCCGACGATTGCGCCGGCGCTGCCGCCGGCGGCAATGAGGCCGAACAACCGGCGCGCCTGGGCGTTGCTGTAGAGATCGGCCATGAAGCTCCAGAACACCGACACCACGAACAGGTTGAACACGCTGGTCCAGATGAAAAACGCGCGCGCCACGATTTCCCGGTCGGCGCCGACCTCGAACAACGCGAAAAACGTCAGGATGTTGGCGATGAAAAAGTAATACACCCACGGAAGAAAGCGGCGCCGGGGAAAGCGCGCGGCGATGGCGCCGAAGAGCGGCACCGCCGCGAGCATGGCGAGAAAGGTGCCGGTAAATACCCATTGCAGATGCTGCACGCCGCCGGCGATGCCCATCTCGTCGCGCAGCGGCCGCAGGACGTAATAACCGGACAGCAGGCAGAAGAAGTACATGAACGACCACCCCACCGCCCCGCGCTCTTCCGGCTCGGCATCGACCACGCGGCGCAGCGCGCGCGCCAACCAATAGTTCGTCATTTCCTCTGTCATCGTGCGTACGCCACTGTGACGGATAAGCCAGTCATCCAAGCGCCCAGCTTACTCCACGATGCGCTGCGTTACCGAGACTTGGCGCCTCTTGTGCCCCGACTAAGCGCGCTACCGTGCCGGACGAGAGAATGATTCGGGCTGAAGAATTGCAGGTACGGACGCGGAAATTTACCGGAAGGCGCAAGAAATATTAGCATTCGATGATAATGCTCGAACACGTGATTTGCATCGCGACGTTCTAAAATTGTGGACTAGTATTTGTTCCAAAGAATAAACAGGCTGATCAGTTCCATGACATCCCCGATTCGTTTCTCAATGTGCAGGCAGGGTATCCAATGAGAAATAAAAGCTTTCTCGCTCGCCTTAAGAAGGAATTACCCGGCTGGATGGCGCGCGGCTGGGTGTTGCCCGGCGCGGATCGCGCCATCCTCGATCATGTCGAGGCGGCAGGCGGCGCGCCTTATCTGACCTACGCCTTTTCCACTCTCGGCGTGTTACTGCTGGGATCCGGCATCATCACTTATTTCGCCGCCAACTGGGGAGAAATCCCCAAGCTCTTCAAGCTCATCATTCTTTTCGGTTCCATGTGGCTCGCCTACGGCGCGGCGTGGCATGCGCTGCGCGACGAACACGCGCCGCTCCTGGGCCAGGCGCTGCTGCTCCTGGGCGTTATCCTCTTCGGCGCGAACATCATGCTGATCGCGCAGATCTACCACATCGATGCGCACTTCCCGAACGGAGTGCTGATGTGGTCGGTGGGTGCGCTGGTCGCGGCCTATCTCGCGCGCTCCCAGCCCGCGCTGGTCGCCGCCATCCTTCTCGGATGGTTGTGGACCTCGCTCGAATGGGATTACTACCGTGCACGCCACATCGCGCACTGGCCGTTTCTTGTCCTGTGGGCCGCCTTCCTGCCGCTCATTTACCGGCGGAACTTTCGCGCCGCGCTGCATCTGGCGCTGATCGCGCTGCTGATCTGGAGCATGTATGTCTTTGGTTTCCGTGACCTGTATGGTTACGTGCGCACCAACCTCTATCTTCTTCAGTTCTATTTCATCGCCTATCTCGCCTTGTTCCTGTTGGGCATGGTGTTTGCCACCTACGGGCGCATGGCGGGCTTCGCCCGCCCGGTGCAGCGCTATGGCATTTTTGCCGCGCTCGCGTGCGCCTATGCGCTCACCTGGCCGGACCTGCAATCCGGCCGCTGGTCACAGTGGGATACCAGGGGTTTGCGCGCGGCGGCGGAGAGCGGGTGGATCACGCTGACTTTGCTGGGTCTCGGCGTCGCTGTGGTACTGGCGCTGTGGCACCGCGCACGCACCGCCTCATCAGAACGCCCGGCGTATCTCACGTGGGGTCAGGCACTGATCGGCGCCATCGTGCTTTTGCTGCTGGCCAACCTGTTCCTCGACGGAAGCGCGGGCGGCATGGTGGCGCTCGGATTCAACCTGCTTTTTTTTGCCGGCGTGCTATGGCTCATCTACGCCGGAATGTACAGCGACGATCGTTTCCTCGTGAACCTCGCCTTCGTCTTTTTCGGGGTCGTGCTGGTCACGCGCTATTTCGACACCTTCTGGTCGCTGCTCAATCGCTCGTTTTTCTTCATGGCCGGCGGCCTCCTGTTGATCGCGGGCGGATACTTTCTCGAGCGCAAGCGCAGGCAAATCACCGCGAACATCAAGGCGCGGCATCAGGAGGACGCGCCATGAGATTCGGTCTTCGCATTGCCGTTATCATCGTGCTGCAAACCGTGGCGCTGCTCGCGATGGTCGGCATGAAGCAATACACGCTTTCCACCGGCGTACCGGTGGTGTTGAAAACCCAGCCTATCGACCCGCGCTCGCTGTTTCGCGGCGATTATGTGCGACTGAATTACGCCATCAGCCAGTTGGAGTTGGACAAGCTCGAAGGGGATAAGAAGTTCCGGCGTGGTGACATCGTTTACGTGGTGTTAAAGCAGGGCGACGAATACTGGCAGCCGGTCTCGGTGCACAGCGAGTACCCTGCCGTTTCCGCAGGACAGGTGGCTATCAAGGGCAGGGTGGAATTTCTCAACGACTTCCGCTGGCTCGGCCCCGACAAGCCGCCGGAAGCCGTAAAGTCGATCAACGTGAAGTACGGGATCGAGAGTTACTTCGTATCCGAAGGCGAAGGCCGCAGTCTCGAACGACCCAAGCCCGGCGAGACCGTGTCGATCCGCGTGGTCGTGGACGGATATGGCAATGCAGCGATCAAAGCGGTGTTGGTAAACGGGGTGGAGCGGTACGTGGAACAGCTTCTCTAGCAAGAATAATCCAACCCTCCAGCCCGCGCGCCACCGCATCGAGCCGGTGGCGCGCTATTTTCACCTCCTCCCGGAATCAAGGTTCTCAGTGGTCGGAGAAATTCTTGATCGGCGGCACGAACGCCGGGATACGGGAAATCGTGTACCGCGTCACCTGCGCCGCCCACGGCGCATCGACCGGTGGCGGCAGGCCGAAGAGCCGCAGATCGAGCGCGAGGTTGGTGACGTAGATGAAGCCGCCGCTGCGCACCAGGCTGGCCGGGAACAGCAGTCCGCGCGGCGCGCCCCGGTGATCGACCCCGTCGAAGTCGCCGAGCTTGGCGATCACGCGCCCGGTCGGATCGACGACGACGATTTCATCGGCCTGGTTCGCGGCGACCCAGATGTTGTCGGCGTCATCCATGATGAGGCCGTCGGCGCCGTTGATGCTGTTTACGAACACCTCGGGCGTTCCAGCCGCGCCGCCGACCACCGGGATTTTCACGATGGTGTCGTTGCCGGTGTTGGCGACGAACATGGCGCTGCGGTCGCGGTTGAACGCGATGCCGTTGACGCCGAACGGCGGGACTCCCGCAGTGGTCAGCAGCGGGCTGCTGGCCCACGACGTGGCGCCGCCGCCTCCTGGCGGGATTTTCCAGATTACGCCCTGGAACGAGTCGGAGACATAGACATTGCCGGCGTCATCGAACGTCAGCGCGTTCGGTCCCGCGGAGGCACCTCCCGGTATGGAAGCGAACAGGCTCGCCGCGCCGGTGACGGGATTCACTTTGAGAACCTGCTGCCCGCCGAAATCGAGCAGCAGCAGGTCGCCGGTGCCCGGCTGGAACGCCAGCCCGAGCAGCATCTGGCTCGACCCGGGCACGTTCAGTACGCGCACCAGTTGACCCGCGCGGTTGAACACGATGACCTGCCCGACGCCGCTCGGCGTGCCGCCGACGGCGAAATCGGCGACGTAGATGTTTCCATGGTTGTCCGCGGTGATGCCTTCGGGATTCGCCGAGCCCGGCGGCAGCGTGGCGAACGTCGTTGCCGGGATGCGATTCCAGGCGTTGGCATTGAACGGGATAAGTACGAAGACGAACAACAAAGAAAGAGTGAAACGACGCAAAAGCGACATGGCACCCTCCTTGACTGGTGGCTACGGCGGGAGGCAAAACAATCTAGACCCGGGTCATGCGTGCGTCAATCGAGCGCGCCGCGGGCCGCAGCATCGGCACGGCTGTCCACACCCCCTGTTGTTCGTGAATCCGCGATTCGGTGCCATTGGTCGCGAACTGCTTGCGCACGCGCTCAGTGCACGAATAATAGGATTGACTCCGACCCAATTACCCCTCGTTCCGTGTGTGCAATTTTTCCGGTGCGTCGGGCAGGTGATGCAAATAAAATCTCTGAAACAATGGAGGGAACGAGCATGATTACGAACAAATTTCGCAGGATGTTTGTCGCCGGAATTTTTCTGTTCATGACACTTGTTTCCGGCAGTGTCGCGGCGGGTCAGTACCAGCGCCTGGTCGTATTCGGCGACAGCCTCTCCGATCCCGGCAACGCGTTCGCGCTGATCCAGCGCGTGTCGGTCCCGCCGTTCGAGCTGATTCCGGACGCTCCTTATGCCCGCGGCGGCCTGCATTTCAGCAACGGCTCGACCTGGGTCGAGCAACTCGCCACCGACTTGCATCTCGGGATGAGCGCCGGGCCGGTGCTGCGCGCGCCCGGGGTGTTCTCCAATTACGCGGTGGGCGCGGCGCGCGCACGACCCGGCGCGCTTGACGATCTGGGCAGCCAGGTCGTGTCGTTTCTGGGAGATTTCGGAGGTGCGGCCCCGCCGGATGCGCTGTACGTGGTGTTCATCGGCAGCAACGATCTGCGCGACGCCCTTGTCGCGCTCAGCATGGACCCGAGCGGCAACACGAGCTTCGCCTACCTCAACGCCGCGCTTGGCGCGATCAACGACAATCTGACTACGCTGGCTTCGGCCGGGGCGCGCCAGTTCCTGGTGGCGAATGCGCCCGACATCGGGCTGACGCCGGCGGTGCGCGCCCAGGGACCGGCGGCGCAAGCCGCGGCACTGGCGCTCGTGACCGCCTTCAATAACGGGCTCGAGGCGATCGTGAGCGGACTGGAGACGAACGCGCCGGTGCACATCGCGCGCTTCGATGTCTACGGCATCCTGAACCAGGTAGTCGCCGACCCCGCAGCGGCCGGGCTTACGGACGCGGTGGATTCCTGCATCACGCCGGACACCCGCGCCGGCGCGTTTTGTGCGCAGCCCGACACTTATCTGTTCTGGGACGGCATCCATCCGACGCGGGCCGGACACACGATCCTGGCGCACCGCGCCGAAGCCGTGTTGGCGCAATGAAGATCGCAGCCGTGATGTTGGGCGCCAATGAATGTGTCGTGTGTTTGAAACTGACCCGTCGGTTACGGAACCTGCTTTCCGTCGCCATGCGCCGGCAAAGAAATCCGATTTCGCTCGCCCCGACACGCGGCGACGGAAAGCCGCTGGACGCGCACCCGCATCCCGCGCGCCGGTGATAGCGTAGCGCCGCAGCGGTTGGGGTTATTGCCGGCGCGGGGCCGAACCCGGATTTCGGCAGACAGTCTGAAAATTTTCAGGAGAAGCATTATGCGTAAACAGAATCTCGGCGTGGCATTCGTGATGTTGTTCGGTCTGGCGCAGGCGGCCATGGCCGCCGGTGGCGAACACGCCGGCGGTATGGGCGGTGGGACGCCCGGCGGGATGTCCGGCGAGCACATGAGCGCGGGCGGTCAGGCCAACAGCAATGCGCAATCCAGCCCGGACGCGACGCGCGGTCTCGATCGTGCCCAGGAACGCATGAGCGAACAGGGCGCGGCACATGAACAGGCCACGGCCCAGGAAAAGCACCAGGGCAAGACGAAGGCTGCGCTCAAGAAGGCGAAAAAGACCAAGACCAGCGGCGACGCGAACTAATCGATTTCCGGATCGGTAGATAAAAAGGGCGGCCAGGCCGCCCTTTTTAGTGCCCGCGAAACTCCGCGCCGCTCGAGCGGCTACTTCGCCTTGTAAACCACGTCGTGCTCGCGCGCGTGTTCCTTCACGCGCAGGCCGAAGGACTGGCCTGGGTGGGCCTCGTTCACGTGCACGTGGTCGATTTCCAGCGATTCGACCGGTTGCGAGAAGTCGCTGGTGTGTCCCTTGATGTGAATCGTGTCGCCCACGCGCAGGCTGCCGGTATCCAGCTGCACGATCGCGACCGAGAGATGGTTGTAGTAATGCGTGACGATGCCGACGCGCTCCATGCCGGGCGGCGCGGCAGGTGCGGCCGGTTTCGGCATCGCCGGCGCGCGTGCCGCGGCCGGTTTGGTTTTGGGCGCCGCTTTGGCCTTGGTCTTCTTTTTGACCGCGGCTTTCTTGGGCGCGGCCTTTCTGGCGCCGGTCGCCTTGCGGGCCGGTGCCGCCTTCTTCTTTTTCTTGGTTTTGGTCTTGGCTTTCTTCTTGGCTGCCATCGGTGTGACCTCCACTTTGAAAAGAGTAACGGTTCGGAAAATCATGCCAGCTTTGTTGGCGGGCTGCCAGATGCGTCCTGTTTGTGGCAAAAAACGTTGTGCTAAGCGGCTACAACCCTATCGCGTCCCTCGTTTTTGGCAGCATAGAGCGCATTATCGGCGCGCTTGTAGATGCTGTCCCAGGCGGTATCCCGCTCGTCGCAGGTGGCCACCCCGAAGCTCGCCGACAGATTGATCAGATTGACCGGATTGCTGCCGACCTCAACGATCCGGGTCGCGATGTTTTGTCGGAGTCGCTCGGCCAATTCCGCCAAGGTCGGCGTGGTGATCTCCCCATGACAAAGGATCGCGAACTCCTCGCCGCCGATACGGGTGGGTACTTCGATATCCGCACGGACGTTGCGCGCCAGCAGCTCGCCGATGATTCGCAGCACCTCGTCGCCGGCGTCGTGGCCAAAGTGGTCGTTGATCTGCTTGAAGAAGTCGATATCGATGATGATGAGCCCGTAACGCTGTCCGTAGCGCTTGAAGCGGGAGAACGCTTCCTGACTGCGTTGATGAAAGTAGCGCCGGTTGTAAAGTCCGGTCAGCTGGTCGGTGATGCTCTCCGTCAACAACCGTGCGTTGGCCTCTTCCAGCGCCTTTTCCACCAGCTTCAGTTTTGTGATGTCCGTGACCAGAACTGAAAACCCCAGAACCTTGTCGCCGTCCATGTCCGGCATGTAAAGCGCCTGGGTGTGGCGGATCTCGCCGGAGGGAATTTGCAGCGTGCCTTCGAACTGCTGCGGTTTGCCGCTCAGGGCTCCCAGAATAAAAGGTTCGTCCAGCTTGTAGAGTTTCTCGCCGAGGAGCTCGATCAGGTGCCTGCCTATCAGCTCTTCGGGCTCGACGCCGAACCATTCCTTGTATGCTTTGTTGGCAAAGCGGCAACGTTGATCGTTGTCCCAGTAGGCGACCATGGCGGGCAGATTGTCGGCGATCAGTCGCAGGTGTTGCGCGCTGGTTCGGCGCGCGGTCCCGGGCTGGGCAATGCCATTTGCTGCGTCGGAAGGTGGCTCGGCTGCTTGCATGGAAGCCTCCGGCGAACTTGGAGTCTTTGCGCACTAGCGGTCAGTTCGCGGCAGACCACTGTAAAACGGCACCCTGTCTTGATAGTTTAGTCGAGATATGGTCGGGACAGAGAAATAATACCGGCGCTTCGACCGCTTCCGTTGTCACTGGTCAAATTCGCGCCAATTCCCGCCTATGTCGGGACGCGGAAATTCATGAGTGAATTCGTCGGGTATTATTCAGAGGCAAGACCGGTGCGGCGCCGGCGGACGTAGATCAGATAAGCGACGATGCCGGCATTGACGATGAACACCGACGCCTTCACGACCGTCGCTTTCTCGATGAGCTCGTACAGCTCGACCGGCAGATAAACTCCCCCGGAGATAATCGCGAGCCACTCGGCCCAGGCGCGCATGCGCCAAAGCCCGTACGCCTCGACGAAGCGCAGCGCCGCGTACAGCAACGCCGCAGCGGCGAGCAGCCGCAGGTGTGCATCTTCGACGTGGGTGATGGCGTCGATGAAAATGCGCGGGTAATGGTGCGCCAGATTGAGATGAAAGCGCCGCACGATCTCTTCACCGAAGTGCTGCGCGCTGTAATGCACGAAGGACAGCAGCCCCAGCCCGACCGCGAGCACCAGCGCGCCCTTGGTGGCCTCGAACGCGGCGATGGTGCGCAGGCCGCCGGCCGATCCGCGCGCAGCGGCCGGGCGACGACGGGAAAGCCAAAGACGGGTGAAACCCATCGTTCCACGCTATCACGATTAAAGTGCCGGTGCCGCGAATCCAGCTGTTCACTTTCATTTTGCCGTTCCCTGACGCGATGGATGGAAATGTCTTTCAATCAAACAGTTAGAGCTGAGTTCCGTTCAGTCGGCGTTCAGCCTTGGGCGCGTAAGCTTGGTCACAGCAGTAAGAAACAAACCCTTAAACGCAATACAGGAGGCAATCATGAACCGCAAGATAATGAGCATCGCTGCCGCGGCGCTGGCGACCACGCTCTCCATCCCGCTGGCGCAGGCGGACCGCGCTTGGAGCGGCGGCAGTCGCGACGGCCACCGTGAAGTCCGGGTGACGACCGTGGAGAGATATTATTACCGCGGCGACGATCACGGTTATCGTCATGATCGCGGATATCACCGCGGCTGGTACAAGCAGGAGCGCCGCGAGCGTGACGGTTATTACCGTGACGATGACGATTACTACCAGCCGGCGCCGCGCGCGTACCGCGAATCCTATCCGGGACCGCGTGGCGACTCGCCGGTGCCCATCATTGCCGGCAGTGTGATCGGCGGCGTGGTGGGGCATGAGCTGGGTCGGGGCGATCCGGGTGACACCGCGGTCGGTGCCGTGGTCGGCACCATCATCGGCTACCAGATCGTCCGCAACCGCTGACCGCCAGCCCGGCGCGTCCGCCACGGGACGCCGCCGGGCGCGCGGGTGCGTCAGGTACGCCGGTCGGATAACATGTACGCCGATGGCGACGATCCAGCCACATGACGGGAGCGACAGGCGATGACACGCATGAAGCTCATGACGTGTCTGCTGGCTGCGCTGCTGGCAGGGGCCGCGACGGCTCCGGCGCAGGCGCGGCGTGACGCGCGCGCGCCACGCGGCGAAGCCGCGCAGCGCGCCGGCATCTCGCTCGACGAGGCGGTCGCGCGCGTGCGCCGCGACACCGGCGGGCGGGTGCTCGCGGCCGAGGCGCGCGACGATCGTGGCCGCACCATCTATCGCATCAAGGTGTTGCTGCCGAACGGCGCGGTGCGCGTGGTCAACGTGGATGCGCAAAGCGGCGCCACGCGTTAGCCGCGTTTCCCATGCGTCTCCTGGTTATTGAAGATGAAGCCGCCCTGCGCGAGCAGTTGTGCCGCCAGTTGCGCGCCGCCGGCTACGCCGTCGACAGCGCCGCCAACGGCAGGGACGGGCTGGTGCACGGGCGCGAATATCCCATCGACCTCGCCGTCGTCGATCTCGGCCTGCCCGACGTCAGCGGCATGGAAGTCATCCGCGCCTGGCGCAAGCACGAGCGGCGCTTTCCGGTGCTGATCCTGACCGCGCGCGGGCGCTGGCAGGACAAGGTCGAAGGCCTGGAGGCGGGCGCGGACGATTACCTGGTCAAGCCGTTCCAGTTCGAGGAGCTGCTGGCGCGCACCAGGGCGCTGCTGCGGCGCGCCGCCGGACAGGCGCAGCCGGTCGTCACCTGCGGCCCGATCGTGCTCGACACCGCGGCGCAGCAGGTGCGCGTCGGCAAGCAGGCGCTCGAGCTCACCGCTTACGAATACAAGGTGCTGGAATACCTGATGTTGCACGCCGGCGACGTGGTGTCGAAGACCACCCTCACCGAGCATATCTACGATCAGGATTTCGACCGCGACAGCAACGTGATCGAGGTCTTCATCGGCCGCCTGCGCAAGAAGCTCGATCCCGACGAGCGCCTTAATCCGATCGAAACCCTGCGCGGGCGCGGCTACCGCTTCACACTTCCCTGCGGGGGCGGTTGATGCGCTCGCTGCGCGCGCGCCTGTTGCTGGTCTCGGCACTGGTGCTGGCGGGGTTTTTCGCGCTCACCGGGATCGCGCTCGACCAGGCGTTCCGCCGCAGCGCCGAGAGCGCGCTGCGCGATCGACTGCAGAGCAATCTCTATGCCCTGCTCGCCGCCGCCGACCTCGACGCCGACAACCGCCTGAAACTGCCGGTGGAGCTGCCCGAGCCGCGCTTCAACACCATTGGTTCCGGCCTCATCGCCGAGGTGCGCGATACGCGGGGTGCCACGGTGTGGCGCTCGCGTTCGGCGCTCGGGGTGAAGTTCGACGACGCGGTCACGCCGGCCCAGGGCGAGCGCGTGTACACGCAGGAATCCGAAGGACCGACGCCGGTGCGCCTGATGC
>JBLMXN010000044.1:0-14878 GCA_050257795.1 Bacteroidota bacterium | reverse complement strand
GAGCACGTAGCCTTCGCCGCGCACGGTCTTGATCAGTTCCGGTTCGTCGCCGGTGTCGCCGAGGCGCTTGCGCAGCCGCCCCACCTGCACGTCGATGCTGCGATCGAACGGCGTGGACTCGCGCCCGTGCGTGAGGTCGAGCAGCTGGTCGCGGCTCAGCACCCGGTTGGGATGTTCCAGAAATACCTTGAGCAGGCTGTATTCGCCGCCGGACAGCGCCACGATCACGCCGTCCGGCGAGGTCAGCTGGCGATGCGTCAGATCGAGCGTCCAGCCGGCGAAGCGCAGGCGTTGCGCCCCGGCCGCGGGCGGCGCCGGCGCCTGCGCGCGGCGCAGCACCGCCTTGATGCGCGCCAGCAGCTCGCGCGGGTTGAACGGCTTCGGCACGTAATCGTCCGCGCCCATTTCGAGGCCGACGATGCGGTCGGTCTCCTCGCCGCGCGCGGTCAGCATGATCACCGGCAGGTTCGAGCGCGCGCGCAGATCGCGGCACAGCGCGAGGCCGTCTTCGCCCGGCAGCATGAGATCGAGGATCACCAGATCGAAGCGCCCGGTCGCGAGCGCGGCGCGCATGGCGAGCCCGTCCTCCTCCGCCTGCGCGCGCATGCCGCTGCGTTCCAGGTAGTCGCGCAGCAGGCTGCGGATCTCGGCGTCGTCGTCCACGATCAGGATGTGTTCGGGTCGGTCCATGAGGCCTTTATACCCCCGCGGCGGCTTGTTGTTGCGGGAAATTTGTAACGAACTGTAACAGCGGTTGCGGCGGACGCAATGCGTTACAAAAATCCCCGCCCGCGACACATCGCGGTTACACCACGGTGGTTTCATGACGATCGCAGCGGTAACACAGTCAACCAAACCTTATTAAGGAGATACGTCATGAAAACCTTATCGAAACTCGTCATCGGTGCCGTCGCCGGGGTGGGCATCGCCCTGGCCGCGGCGACATTCGCCCACGGTCCCGGGTACGGATACGGCCCCGGCTACGGCATGGGTGGCTACGGCATGGGCATGCACGGCGGCTACGGGCCGGGTGCGGGCATGTACGGGATGCACGGGTTCGGCGGCCCGGGGGCGTGGGGCGCCGGCCTCGATAGCCTCAAGAGCGAACTGAAGCTCACCGGGAAGCAGACCGCGGCGTGGGACGCCTTCGAGACCGCGGCGCGCGGGCAGCAGGAATCGATGATCGCGGCCCACAACGCCATGTGGAGCACCGGGCCGAACCCGGAGGCGCACATCGCGTTCATGCAGCAGCGGCTTGAGGGCCTGAAGGCGGTGCAGAAGGCGCGCGCCGATCTGTACAACGTGCTGACGCCGGAGCAGAAGGCCATCGCCGATCGCTACTGGACCGGCGGCCCGCGCATCTGAGCGGGCAGTGACGCAAGCGATGGCGGGATTGGTCTTTAATCCCGCCATCGCTTTTCAGACGCGCGATCCGGGCCAGAGAACAACAGTTTCCAAACCGGTAATTCTTTTGTAGCCCTCGTTTTAGGCTCCAGGCGCAACACAACCTGGTATCCTCTTTTCGCGATGCGCGTCAGGGGTATAATGATTTTTACGACGAAAAAACCCCGGAGAGCTGATCCAGCTTCCGACCTCAATGAAGGGGGGTACAACATGATCCTCGAGCGCCGCGCCAGTACGCGCAAACCGACGGATCAGGAAGTCATGATTTTTCACGAACAGGGCCATCGCCTGTGCAGGATTCATGACCTGAGCCTGCGGGGCGCCATGCTTGAATTGGGATGGGGCGCGCTGACCCGCGACGTGCCGGTCGAACTGGTCATGTCACTGCCAACTGCCGATGGCAGATCGTCTTATCGCCTGCCGGCCAACGTGGCGCGCGTCACCACCGCCGGGACGGCCATCAAATTCCGCGAACTCGATGACGGCGCGTACAAGGCCATGCAACGCTATCTGCAGGCGGAGTAACGATTAATAATTACAGTGCGCATCACCCGGAATTCCAGCCTCCCTTTACCCCCTGCTTGTTCTTGAGCGGCATCGTGTCGAACTAAAACGGGCTCAGGCTGAGCCAGCCCCGTTAATTCATCTAAGAATCGATCTTTAATCCTTCCGTTCCCTTTTACTTTCTACGGGAATGCTTGGCTTGGCGTGCGCAAGGCGTAGCATGGGCGGGCAGGGAAAATTGCGAACCACACGTACGGAGGTTCACCATGCCCTATTCATTCGAAACCCTGAAGTGCGTTGCGCTCGAGCCGCAGTCGACGCTGGCACACCCGACCACGCCGCCGGAGCTCGTGAAGCTCGACAGTCCCGCGACGGCGGTGATGACCGGCTTTGATCAGGTGCATCCGATTACCACCGACCCCGACGTCCCCATCGACAAGGCGCTGAACAAGATGAAAACCAGCGGCATCCGCTTGCTGTTCGTGATCAATGACGACGAACAGATCATCGGCATCGTCACCGCCAAGGACATCATGGGCGAGCGGCCGCTCCAGATCACCCGGCAGACGGGGACGGCGCGCGCCGACATCACCGTCGCGGCGGTGATGACGCCGCAACGGCACATCTGCGCGCTCGAGGCGCGGGCCGTGCGCGACGTACGGGTGGGCGACATCCTCGAGACCCTGCGCGCGCAGGAACGCCAGCACGCGCTGGTGGTGGACACCGACCTGGCCACGCAATCGCAGCGCGTGATCGGCATGTTCTCCACCAGCCGGATCAGCAAGCTCCTGGACTACAACGTAACCCCCGAGGTGCACCCGGCGCACTCGCTGGCCGAGCTGGTGGAGCAGATCGCCTAGAGATCTGGAAACAGCAGTGGCGGTCCAGCCGGTAAAAAAGTGGTGTGGGCACCGTTTAATCTGCAACGGTTGCGCGCGCTGCCCAGGCCCGGGCGGTCAGTGAGATCGACCCGTCTGTTTCGACGGGCAGGCGCCCGCGTATACGGTCCCGCAGGCGCGCTCGCGCGGTTTCATTCAATGACATAGCGTACGCGGGGGCGGGCCCCTGGCCGCCGAGGAACGGCTGCCAGTACTCGTCGAAATTCTTGAACGACGTCGGTATGTCGATGGACTTCACCGCGACATCTTTCAGTCCGGCGCTGGTGAAGAGTTTCTCGAGCGCTTGCGGGCGGCACAGCGGGAAACGGACGCCTTCGTCCATCTTTGCGGCGTCTGGATCGAGCGCGGCCGCCGCATCCCAGAAAAACCGCATGAGTTCCATCTTCCCGGCGTAATCCCAGACATACGCTGCGATCGTGCCGCCCTTTTCCGTCACCCGCGCCATCTCGGCAAGCGCGGCGCGCGTATCCGGAACGAAATTCAGCACCAACCCTGAGACCACAACATCGACCGATGCGTCGTCGAGCGGGATTGCCGTTGCGCTGCCTTGGTGAAACGCCGCCCGGCCCGCGAGATTCTCCTTTGCGGTCTTGAGAAATCCCTCCGAGGGTTCAACGCCTGCCACCGAAGCGGGTGCGCAGCGGTCCACGATCGCCGCGCACAGCGCTCCGGTTCCACATCCGACATCAAGCCATCTTCGGCCGGCCGGAATTCCCAGCCAGGAAAGAAACGGCGGCGCGACCTGCCGGCTCCAGCGGCCGACGTACAGCTCGTAGGGACTGCCGCGCTCCCAGGTATCAGATACTTTTTTACTGTTCATAATGGAACCTCAAAATCGGGCGTCAGCGCACAATTGTCAGCCGCGCCGCCGTAAATTTCTACGCCCCGTTGCGCGCCCAGCGCCGCACATCGCCCGACCCGACGCCACGCACGCCCCGGAACGCGCGGCGAAACACGGCCTCGGTCCGATAGCCCAGCCGGTCGGCGATCTGCGCCACCGAAGAACGCCGATCGCTCAGTATCTCCTCGGCGAGGTGCATGCGACAGATCGCAAGGTACTGCATCAGTGTCTGACCGGGGAAGAAAATAGGGTCAGCGAGCAATTATCGCTAATATTTGGAAACGATTGTTCACTGACCCCGATTGATTACGCGCACTTGCCGCTGAACGATCAGTTCGAGGCCGAAGCGTGGTAACCGAAGAAGAAGGTGGCGTGAGAATCAAGCGCCCGGGCTCGATAATCGAGCCCGGGCGCTTTTATAGTGTTCATTCTTCGTATACCCACGATACCTGCATGGTTGTATCGCCGAGATTTCAACTGTATGGTTTTGTCGTCTTCGCAATTTGCTGTGTTCCTTCGGACGCCGGATGGTCGGTGGGCTGGCACGTGAAGTGGCCTTGGCGTCGTTAGCTTCGTTCCCAATGAAACTGGCTGACATCGAGGATACTCCAAATGTTCACCAGCAATCCGTTCGCCGAACTGTCCGTCTTTCTGCCGCCGCTCGTGATGCAGGTCTACATCGTCCTGATGATAGCCGCGGTCGCCATCGGAACGATGATCGACATGCTGCACAAGGGCAGCGCCCGATTCTTCATGCAGCAGCGCAAAAAATCGCAGGCCGCCGCCACAAAACGGCTCAGCGGCATGGACAATGCTGCGCTGGCGGTCCGGACGTTTCTGAAAGAGGTGGCGACCTCCGGCGAATTCTGTAATCCGAAGCGACGGATGTCGCATCTGCTGATGTTCTACGGCTTCCTGCTCTATCTCATCACGACCATCGGCATGGTCTTCGCCTATCCCACGCCGGAAACGCCGGCGCCGGCAGCCTGGCCGGTGTTGTGGAACATCGGCGCCCTGATGGTCCTCGCCGGCGGCTGCTGGTTTTTCTTTTTCATCCGTGTGGACGTCGCCAAGGAAGGCCATTCGCCGTTTCGCCTGGTGCGCGCCGATCTGTTCATCGTCAGCCTGCTGGCGAGCATCACCTTCGCCCTCGTCTGGGAAATCGTGCAGACGGCGGGCAACCTGCGGGCGACGCAGACCGCCTTCGGCGTCTACATCTTCTTCACCACGGTGCTGTTCGTCGGCGTGCCCTGGTCCAAGTTCGCGCACATGTTCTACAAGCCCGCGGCGGCCTTCCAGAAACGGGTCGAGGAGGCAAACGGTTCCTCCAACCTCCCGCGACCGTCGGACGCGCAGTACATAGAGAGGTGATCCCATGCCCACCTTCGTTTACATGACGCGCTGTGACGGCTGCGGACAGTGCGTGGACATCTGTCCGTCCGACATCATGCACATCGACAAGACCTACCGGCGCGCGTTTAACATCGAGCCCAATTTCTGCTGGGAGTGCTACTCGTGCGTCAAGGCCTGCCCGCAGCACGCGATCGACGTGCGCGGCTATTCCGACTTCGCGCCGCTTGGCCACAGCGTCCGGGTGCTCCGGGAAGAGGAAAAGGGAGTGGTCTCGTGGAAGATCAGGTATCGCGACGGGCGCGTGAAGGAGTTCGCGTTCCCGATTCGGACCACGCCCTGGGGTTCCATCAAGGCGCCCTCCGATTACGCGGCGCCCGACCCGGAGGCACTGAACTCGGTGCTGCTGGCGCACGAGCCCGAGGCACTCAAAATCGAGTCGCTCCCCACCCTGCCCGCCAAGAAAAAGGGATAACACCATGGGAATATTTTCATCCAGAAAGACCAGGTTCGTGGATTCGGACATCCTCGTCATCGGCGGCGGTTTCGGCGGCTGCGGCGCCACCTACGAATCCCGCTACTGGGGACGCGACCTGAAGATCGTCCTGGTCGAAAAGGCCAACATCGAGCGCAGCGGCGCGGTGGCGCACGGCCTGTCGGCGATCAACTGCTACATGGGCATGCGCTGGAACGAAAACCAGCCGGAAGACCACGTGCGCTACGCGCGCGGCGACCTGCTGGGCATCGTCCGGGAGGACATCGTCTACGACAACGCCCGGCACGTGGACTCGACCGTGCACAAGCTCGAGGAGTGGGGCCTGCCGATCATGAAGGACGAAAAGACCGGCCGCTATCTGCGCGAAGGGAAGTGGCAGATCATGATCCACGGCGAGAGCTACAAGCCGATCATCGCCGAGGCCGCGCGCAAGGCGGCGAGCGAAGTGTACAACCGCATCATGGTCACCCATCTGCTGATGGACCGGAAAAAACCGAACCGCGTCGCCGGCGCCGTCGGCTTCAGCGTGCGCAGCGGGGATTTCTATGTCTTTCGGGCGAAAGCGGTCATCGTGGGCGCCGGCGGCGCTTCGCATATCTACCGCCCGCGGGCGATCGGCGAAGGCACGGGCCGGACCTGGTACGCGCCGTGGAGCAGCGCCTCGGCCTACGGCTTGTTGATCCCCATCGGCGCCAAGATGACGCAAATGGAAAATCGGATCGTCCTCGCGCGCTTCAAGGACGGCTACGGGCCAGTCGGCGCCTGGTTCCTGCTGCTCAAGTCGGTGGCGCGGAACGCCTACGGCGAGGAGTACGAATCGAAATGGCTCGACCACACCAAGGCCATCGTCGGCGAAAAATACACCGGCAGCCAGCCGTTCCCGACCTGCCTGCGCAATCACGCCATGCTCGAGGAGATGAAGGCCGGCCGCGGACCCATCTACATGATGACCCAGCACGTGCTCGACACCAAGGAAAAGGAGGAAATCGGCTGGGAGGATTTTCTCGACATGACCATCGGCCAGGCGGTGGTGTGGGCGTCACAGAACATCGATCCCAGGGAAAAACCGTCCGAGCTGATCACCTCCGAACCTTACGTCATGGGTTCGCACGCGACCTGTTCCGGCGCCTGGGCCAGCGGCCCGGAGGACTGCGCGCCGGACGACTATCAGTGGGGCTACAACCGCATGACGACCGTCGAGGGGCTGTTCGGGGCCGGGGATACGATGGGCGGCGCGCCACACAAGTTCTCGTCCGGGTCATTCACCGAAGGCCGACTGGCCGGAAAGTCGGCGGTCCGGTACGTCAGGGATTTGAAAGGGGAACAGCCCCTGATCGACGACAACGAAGTCAACAAACTCAAGGAGGCGGTGTACCAGCCGCTGGAAAACTACAAACTGGGCCGGAACGAAATCGTCGCCGGCACCGTGTCGCCGAGTTATCTGCTGCCGCTCCACGGCCTGCAACGGCTGGAGAAACTCATGGATGAGTACGTCGGCGGCTACAGCACCTTCTATGTCACCAGCAAACCGCTGCTCAACCGCGGCCTGGAACTGCTGGCGATGCTGAAGGAGGACTTGCGCCACCTCGGCGCCGAGGACCTGCATCAGCTGCAGCGCGCCTGGGAACTCCATCACCGGGTCTGGACCGCGGAGTCCGTCACCCGGCACACGCTGTTCCGGGAGGAAACCCGCTGGCCGGGCTACTATTATCGCGCCGATTATCCGAAGCTCGACGACAACGACTGGCACGTGTTCACCGGCTCGCGCTACGACGCGAAGACGGGTGAATGGCACATGGAAAAGCTGCCGGTGCACCACATCATAAAATAAAGGCGTTGATACACCCCCGCCCGGCCGCAAGCGGCGGGTTCGAATCGAAAATGAAAATCCCCGAACAAAACGTCCGGCCGAGTGTCGGCGCTTTTGTTAATGAGCGAGACCGTTATCTGGTCCTCGGTTTCCGGGCGAAGAGGAAAAGTCCATGCGCATCGCGGTGATGGGAACCGGCGGCATCGGCGGTTATTTCGGAACACGTCTCGCGTTGGGCGGAAGCGACGTCGTCTTTATCGCACGCGGAGCGCATCTTGCGGCGATTCGCGAAAACGGCCTGCGTGTCGAAAGTCCGCTCGGCGACTTGCACCTCGCGCAGCCGCAGGTGAGCAACGATCCGGCCGATCTGGGTTCGGTCGATCTGGTGCTCTTTGGCGTGAAACTCTGGGATACCGAAACCGCCGCGCGCGCTGTGGCGCCGCTGGTGGGCCCGGACACGGCGGTGGTCTCGTTCCAGAACGGCGTGCAGAAAGACGACGTGCTGCGGCGCGTGCTGGGCGGCCGCGCTGTCATGGGCGGGGTCGCCTATATTGCCGCGACCATCGCCAAGCCGGGCGTGATCCGGCACACCGGGTCCATGCAGAAGCTCGTGTTCGGCGAATACGACGGAACGCGTTCCGCCCGGGTCGACGCCTTTCTCGACGCCTGCCGCCGGGCCGGCATCGACACGGAGATCAGCGCCGACATCCGCCGCGCCATCTGGGAGAAGTTCGTCTTCCTGGTCGGCTTGTCCGGCACCACCACGACCATTCGCCAACCAATCGGACCCATCCGGTCGGACCCGCAAACCCGGGCGTTCCTGCTCGATGCCATGCGCGAGGTTGTCGCGGTGGGACGCGCCGAGGGCGTGCCGCTGGCGGAAGATTTCGCGGAACAGCAGCAGAGCTTCTGCGACGGCCTGCCTGCCGACATGACTTCATCGATGCATCGGGACCTGGAGCGGGGCGGCCGGATCGAGGTCCGGTGGCTCAGCGGCGACGTCGTCGAGCGCGGCAAGGCGGCGGGCGTGGCGACTCCGGTCAATCGCGCGATTTACGACATCCTGGCGCTCTACGCTTAGAGAAACAGCAAAGAGGACAGACCACGTTTTCTGACCCGTACGACAATTTACCGTGGTTTGTCCCCAATTGTCCGAGCTCTTGATGCAGGTCAATGAGAAAGCATCCATGGCGGTATTTGCTATTGATCCGCAACCTGAAACAACCGGCGCTCGCAAAAACCAGCTTGCAACAAAAATTCCATGCAGTTCGCACAACCTGGACTTGCCTAGTTGTTGCCATGTGAATTTTATTCGCCGTCATCGGCACCGCGGGCGCGGCATTCGGATGCAACGCGAACAAAGGAGAGGAGTGATGGGGCTTGAGCTTAAAATAGTCAATGGCAGGATCGAAGAGTATGAGGACGGCAAATGTCGACGCACTTACGGGTCGAACGCTGCAGACGCACATACCGATGGCGGCATTGTTGCCGTGGTTACGGCAGACGGTCGGATCGAGGAATATCGAGATGGCATGTGCCAGCGATCCTACTGTTCAAACGCCCAGAAGGTCCGGGTTTCGGGGGGCACTTTGGCCGTGACGCTTCGGGATGGACGGGTCGCAGAGTTCGAGAACGGATCGTGCCGGCGAATGTATTAAAAAATGCTCGGAGAAAAACGGGATCCGAGAACAATTGTTTCTAATATGACCGGCAATTGTTCTCTGACCCACTTTTGCTACTTACTGATGAAGAAGTAATAGTCTGCGGTGTAATTGACGCGCGCGGTTGTTCCGGCCGCAGCTTGAGAGCAACCGGCCTTGGGCGCCACGCCGCCTACGGTACTTACCCGTTGCACGCTCGTGACCTTGCTGAACGCGCCTTCCGGGCCGTCCGACTGCGTGGTCAGCAGCAGCCACGGGATGGCGCCGGCTGCCGGCGCGTCGGCATGCTCCTTCACCGCGCCCAGGATCTTGCTGCCGTCGGTCGATTCCCAATGCGGGCCGGCGTAGTGTCGGCCGATCCGGTTTCCACCCGCATCGAACAGATCGGCTTCGGGAGCCACGAATGCCCATTCGTAATCCCCTGTTCGATCCTTGTTGGCACGGCATTCGTAAATCTGCACGCCCTTGGCGTGAGCGATCAACGCCGGCGATTCGTTCGCGCCGGGTTTGAGCTTATCCGGCACCTGGGCCACAGACCTGGATGCCAGGGCGCTCGCGCAGCCGGCGGCGAAGAGCGCCAGCAATAAAACTGTAACCTTCGATGTTTTGAACATGGTGTCCTCCGATGTCTCAGTAACCGCCGCCGTAGGACCAGCCGGACGACCGCGTAGTCGCCGCGGGCATCTCCGAGCGCTTGCTCGCGCCGCGGATGGCATGCCACACACCGCCTTTGCCGTCACCTTTGGCATCGCCGGCCTGGACATCAGCAGCGAAGAAGTAGAGAGGTTTTTCGTTCAAGGCCCATTGCTTGGTGCCGTCGTCGCGCGTGATCACGCGAAATTCGACGGGAACGTTGTCACCGGCCTGCACCAGGAATGGAGGCCAGGCAGCGGTGCAGCCGCCGTTACAGTTGCTCTTGCTGGCCGCATCATTGTCGGACGTGTAGAGGGTATGGCCGGAAGCGGCAAGAACGCCGTTCGTCTCGTCAACCGACTGAGCGATGGCGACATTGGCCGTGAGGGCCGCCGCAAAGGCGGCAGGTATCAGCTTGTTCATGAAGTCGTCTCCTGTTTATGGATTGGGCCGCGCGTCATTGCGCAACCTGTAACCATATACGGAGCGACTCACCGGATCGGAGACACCACCAGAGCAGATTTATTTCCCCGCGCGTGGGCGAGCGGATTACCAGAGCTTGACGCAGTTGCCGGTGAGCAGGTACGGCGCGGGTGTTACGCCTGCGCGCGCCGGGGCATCCTCGACTGAAACCGCAAGGCGCGGCACGCTGGACAGCAATTTTTCCGAGGTGTCCGCCATCTGGAAGGAGCCTTTGCCATCGGCTGGCACCACGCCGAGCGGGAACGCCGCCCCTTCTTTGGGCAGCGCCCACAGCTGCAACACCTTGCCGGGGGGCACGTCGATCTTGCGCAATATCTTGATCGACATGGTCCGGCCGAAGCGGGTCGAGCTCGCTAGCACCACCGGGTTGTTGGCGGCGTCCGTGAGCAAGCCGACATAACTCTCCGGCAATGTTCCGCGCTGCTGCACGATCTCGTCCACGGGCACCACGGCGGTTGGGTAAAGCCTTACCAGTCCGAGCGTGGCGAGCACCCCGAAGGCCACGCCGAAGGCGGGCTTGAGCCAGGCGGGCCAGGCGGATGCCGGTGCGACCGGTCGTGACGCCTGGCCGCCGGTCCGGCGATTGATCGCTTCCCACGCGGCGGCGGACGGCTGCTCCGGCGGCACCGACCGTGCCAGCGGAGTCAATCGCTGCTCCCAAAACTGAACCGCCTGCTGTGCCGCCGGCAGTGCGCGCTGAATCTTCTGGAACCGGCGCCTTACCCGCGCGTTCATCGTGCCGAACACGTACTCGGCGGCAAGTCGATCGAGGAGCTCCGGGCGATCGTAATTCATGCCAGCGCCTCCAGGCAGCGCTTCAGTTTTTCCAGCCCGCGCCGCAGCCAGACCTTGACGCTGCCGATGGGCGAGCCGACATGGCCGGCGACCTCGGAATGGCTGAGCCCATGGTAATACACCAGCGCCAGACACTGGCGCTGCGGTCCGTCGATCGCATCCAGGCAGTCGCGGACGGCGAGGGCATCGGCTGCTTGCTCCAATAACCGCAGCGGGCCGGCGCGCGCGTCCTCGATTTCAGTCGTGGCTCCGCTCTCCCGGTCTTCCAGCGATTCCGCGTGGCGGCGCGCGCCGCTACGCAGTTCATCCAGGGCGCGATTGCGCACGATCGCCGTGAGCCAGGTCATCGGCTGGCTCAACGCGGCCTGATAGCCGGCGGCCCGGTTCCATGCATTCACGAACGCATCCTGCAGCACCTCTTCCGCGCGGTCCCGTTGTCTGACTATACGAAGCGCCACGCCAAACAGAGACGGTGCCGTCGCGTCGTACAGCTGCCGAAACGCCACCCGGTCGCCCAGCGCGATGCGGGCGAGGAGTTGCTGCAGATCGGCCGATGCGGGCATTTGTTCCCAAGCGTCGAATTTGTGGTGGCTGATCCGGGATCATAAGGCAAACCCCGACCCCCCACCACGTTTCGTCGGGACGTCTGGTCAAGTGCGCCGGCGGATGACTACGTCGCGGGGCGTGATCCCCTGAGTTGCCGAACGTTGCCGATTTCTTGTGTCGCCTAACGGCAATTTCGCGACATTCGGGAAAACGAAAAAGACGACGCCAATGCGCGGTCGCCGCTACTAGCCAAGAGTTTCTATCGAAATGTTCCGTGAAGGCATCAGTATCGGCGACCCGGGCAAGTCCCCCGGCTCTTCAAGAGGGTGCAGTGGCACACGCCTCGTCTCATTGTCACCCTCCTCCCGATAAATAAGCTCTCCGGTTTCGAAGTCGTAAATCGGATGGCGCCGCTCATTCCAGTGGTCCAGGAAATATGTATAAAACGGCACATAGAAACCCTGTCTGGGCGCACTGGTCTGCAAGGCAAATACGTATTCGGGCTGCCGTTTCACCTCGAATCCGTGATGAAAATGCTGTACCCAGACGTTGTCGCCCACGACAACCACTTTCCAAAGGGGTTCTTGCTCGTAAAATTTCAGCGTTACCCTTTTGCCGGCTTTGTACAGGGCGGTGAGATAGGCGATGCTGGCCGCGATTTCGTCATGCAAAGATTGCAGATTCACGTGTTTGTCGGAAATTGCATCGACTCGCCGCGACGCCGCCGCGCAGCGGGGATCAAGAAGCAAGACTCGAATCTCGTACGCGGTGCCGAGCACGTCATGAAACAGGCTGTCCGGCTCCACAAATGTATCGAAGCCCGTCAGCGTCATGACGAAAACATCCCGCGGCGAGGAAGATTTCTTGACCAGCCGCTTCGCCTTCTGCCGCGAAGGTCCGGCATTCGCATCTGTCGCGTAAACCAGCGACGCCAGTCTCCCTGCGGCGATCATGCGTCGGCTATCCCACGCCATTTTCAGCACGTTAAACAGCAGGACAAGAGCCACAGACAAGCCGACTTCTGTCGCCAGCAGCGAATGGGTATCGGCCTGCGTCTCTGGCCACCAGTCATAGAGCACAAATTGCGCAGCGGCCGGAAGTGAAAATGCGATTCCGACGGCTAGCAAGGTAATCGCGATGTGTGACAGGCTGTGCCGCAGCCCGCTGAGCAAGGTATGGTATGGTCGCCATCGCGTGTATTGCCACATAAACACCTCCAACAAACGACTCTGGTTCGAAGAAACTCGTCTACGGTGGGAGACAAATCTGGAGCGTCGGGATCAACGGCGCACTACGCCTTCGTTCAGCCGACACGAACGCTGAGGAGCCTCGTAGGCTTCGGATACGTGGAGTTCGCTTGCGACGCGTCCTTCGCCTTTGCCGGCATCGTCGGCCAGGCAGCCGCGCTTGTCAATGCATTAATTTTCCTTCGCATCTGAGTTCACATAAGATCGCCATGTCGCGCTCCCGGTTCCGCCACATGTCGCCAATCAGTTGCCAGTCGTCTGTCCGTCGCTTCAGGTTGTGAACTTTCTTGGCTTTGGAAAATCATTTTCGAGCTCTGCTCTGGTGTGCGATCAAAACACGATGTGCGCATCAAACGAGAATCGGCTGCGACAAGGCACGGAGCCGTGACGGACGGGCGCGGTGGCGCAGTGGATTGGCGGGCGTGATCGGAATTGTCAGCACCGCACAGCCAGAGGTTAAGAGTGACGCTTATCGTGCGCCAGGCGGCACAGGTCATACATCGCACGGTCGACGCGTTGGTAATCCACATAAATCAACATGGCTGTGGCCTCAGGTTCGACGGCGTCGATCGCAACACCTTCAGCTTGCTGCAGACAATGACGCGTCTCGAACCGCCGGCCGCGGTGGGCTAGCGAGCTACCCGAGATTCAAGCAGCGCACGCGGTCCGACACCGCGGCGATGGGTCTGCTTGAGGCCCGCGGCGCGGTGATATCGTATTCCGATGCACGCATGGCCGTTTTGGACCCGGAACCGCCGATCACCAATGGCCGGCTTCGGCCAGGCGCAGCTTGGTGTGACCCGGAAAGCCAACGCTCGACGCTCGCCTTAACCGGCCGGTTTGCCCGGAGAAGAACGACCCGTTGAAAAGGCCGCAAATATTCCGAGCGGATTTTTCCGCGGTCGTGGAGACAGGTGCATGGAGGCCTTGCATGACAACGGCGTCAGGCATAGTCGAACAGCGCCATGAAGCCGTAATCCATGTGCAGCTGCATGTGACAGTGAAACAGCGTCCGGCCCGGGTTGTCGGCGGTGAAATCGACCTCGATCTCCTGGTAGCCGCCGAGCATGACCACGTCCTTTATCACGCCCGCGGTAGGTCGGCCCGCGATCCTCGTGAGCTCGAAGCTGTGCCGGTGCAGGTGCAACGGATGAATGTCGTCGCTCGCGTTGCGCATGCGCAGCTGGTAACGCCGCCCTTGGCGCAGGTGAAACATCGGTTCCGCTTTCTCCATCGAGAACGCTACGCCGTTGATGGTCCACTCGTTGAAGCCGTGATCGGCGGCGTTGCGCTTGGCGAAGATCATCTCGATCACTTCATCGGGTGCCAGCGCCGTACCGCCACGCGCGCCGAAACGCGTGTAGTCCCAGCGATACGGCTTGGGTGCGGCCCAGCGTGGTTTCCCGCGGCGGCCGGCATACTCGACCACGATGCCCATCCCGCGGTTGCGGTCGTCGTCGCCCAGGTCACCCAGGACCCACACACCGGGGTGCTTCATGTCGACGATCGCCGATATGCGCTCGGCGGTGCCGATCCAGAGCACCGGCGCCTCGACCGGCGTCGGCACCGGGTTGCCGTCGAGCGCGACGACCTTGAACGTGTGCCCGGGCAACGCGAGGCTGCGGATCTCGGTGGCGCTGCCGTTGAGGATGTGAAACAGCACCCGCTCGCCGGGCTTCACGCGGATCGGCTCGCCGTGTCCGAGCATGCGGCCGTTAACCGAGAACAGCCGGTAACCGACTTCATAGCCGTGCGGCATGCCCTTGGCGAGCGATGCCTTCATAGCCGATTCGCCGCGCTCTTCGAGTGAGTGGACACGCGCGCCGGGCGCGAGGATATCCAGCGCCATGTCGCCGCCCCGGCTGAGGAACGGTTCGAACTCCTTGAGCACCAGGAACACCTCGCGGTCGTAGGCGCCAGCCTCGTGCTTCGGCTCGATGTACACCGGCCCGACCTGGCCGCTGTATTGCCCGGCGTGCAGATCGCGGCCGGCGCGCACATGGGTGTGATAGAAGCGCAAGCCGGCCGGACCGGGCGTGAATGCGATGCGGCGCATACCGTGCGCCGGAATGTACGGCGTGCCTTCTTCTTCGGAACCATCCACGTCGACCGGCAGGAACTGCCCATGCCAGTGCAGTTGCTCGGGCGTGTCGGTGTCGTTATGAATATCCACGACCACCGGTCGGCCTTCCTTGAATCGCAACAGCGG
>JBLMXN010000043.1:0-7167 GCA_050257795.1 Bacteroidota bacterium | reverse complement strand
CTCCTTGACGTTGTCGCGCGCCCGGCGGCGCTGCGCGCGCGGGATGTGATTCAGGGCGGCGCAGTAGTCAAGGTATTCATCGACCGTGAGCTCGCGGTACAGCGGCGGCTGCTCGGGCAGGTAACCGATCTGGCTCTTGGCCGCGCGCGGGTCCTCGAGCAGATCGTGGCCGGCGATGGCGACGCTCCCGCCCGAGGGCGCGAGGTTGCCGCTGATGATTTGCATGGTGGTGGTTTTGCCGGCGCCGTTGGGGCCGAGGAAGCCGAGCACTTCGCCCCGGCGGATGGTGAAGCTGACGTCCTTGACCGCCTGAAATGCGCCGTAGAAACGCGAGAGATTCTTGACTTCGACCAGGACGGTGCCGTTCATTTCACGCTGCATTCCGTGCCGAGGGGAGGTTCAAGCATGGGCCGCCATTTAAGGGAGCGGGACGATGAAAGTCAAATGCGCCGGCGCCTCGATTCGACCGGGTCTGCCGAATTTCTGAAAGTGACGCTGTCCGCCTGGATTGTGCCGATCGCGGCGCCACCGCCGCCCCGGAGCTGATCCGCCAGCGGTTGCACAATGTGCTGTAACCGATGGATTTTTCAGCGGTCGGTACTCCTGGCATGGAATATGCCTTATTTTTGGTAGCGAGGTACGGTACAAGACCATGAGCAAGGCCCTGACATTACTGAGCGCGCTGATCACCGGAATCGTCACGCTGGTTTGGACCGGCGCCGGCGAGAGTTCCGACCCGACGCTGACCGCCCGCGAGCTGCCGGCCGAGATCGCCAATCCGTGCACGGCAGCCGCGCCATTAGAGGCTTGCCGTGCGCCGGAGTTCAACCGCCGCTGGGTCGGCCGGACCGCGCGCGGCGATCTGTTCGTGGTGACCGACGATCGCTGCGCCGGCAACGATTGCCGCGCCTGGCTGGTCGAGAAGTCCGCGGGTTCCGCGGCCACGCTGCTTACGTTTGACAAGAATTTCCGCCTGCATCAGGCCCCCGGCGCGTATCCGGTGATCGAAACCTACGCCGCGCTGTCCTCCACCCAGGCCGCCTACAGCCGCTTCGAATGGAACGGCCACGGGTATGCGCGCACCACCGAGCGCCTGGTCTATCGCGTGGATGGAGCCGAATGTGGCACCAGTGACGAGTGCCGTACTGCGGCCGCCGAGGCGCTGAAGCAGCAACAGGTCGATCGCGCGGTGAAGATCTGGGAGAACGTCCACGGCGTGTCCTGGATCTAGCGGTCCCGCGAGTCCCGCCAGCATCCCGCTCTCCTTAATATGGTATCTCAGCGCCGCGTTGTGCGCGCGGCCATGCCGTTTCGTGAGACGTCCGGTCCAGACGGCCTCACGCCGCCCGATTGAATCCGTGGTTTTTCTCGCCGGTGTTTCAGGCGACAATACGCCGCCCCAACCCGACAAGCACATCGATCCGAGGTTTCCGGTTTTTATGAGTTTCAAGGTGCGCATCGAATCCAGCGGCCGCGAGTTTACGGTCGAAGAAAAGGAAACCGTGCTAGCGGCGGCGCTGCGTCAGGGCGTGACCCTGGCTTACAGCTGCCGCAACGGCGACTGCGGTACCTGCAAGGGAAGGATAATCTCCGGCCGCGTCGATTACGGCAGTTACAGCGAGCAGGCGATGAGCGATGCTGAAAAGCAGGCGGGGGCCGTGCTGCTGTGCCAGGCGCTGCCGTTGTCGGACCTGGTGATCCAGGCCCGGGAGATCAGCGCGGCGAAGGACATCCCGATCCGCATGCTGCCGTGCCGCGTGGCGCGGATGGACAAGCTCGCGCACGACGTGATGCGGCTGTGGCTCAAGCTGCCCGAAGGCCAGCGACTGCAGTTTCTCGCCGGGCAGTACGTCGATATTCTTTTGAGCGGCAACCAGCGCCGCAGCTTTTCGCTCGCGACTGCGCCGCACGCGGATGAATTGTTGCAGATTCATGTGCGCCATGTGCCCGGCGGGCTGTTCAGCGAGCAGGTGTTTTCAAAAATGAAGGAGAAAGACCTGCTGCGTTTTCAGGGACCGCTCGGCACGTTTTTCCTGCGCGAGGACTCCGACCGCCCGGCGATCCTGGTGGCGGGCGGCACCGGCTTTGCGCCGATCAAGGGCATCCTCGAGCACGCCTTCGCCCAGGGCATGGAGCGGCCGCTGCATCTGTACTGGGGGGTGCGCGCGTCGCGCGATCTGTACCTGCCCGAGCTGCCGCTCGAATGGGCGCAGAAATACCCCCATTTCAGGTACACGCCGGTGCTGTCCGAACCGCGCCCGGAAGAACAATGGAACGGCCGGACCGGATGGGTGCACGAGGCGGTGATCGCGGATTATCCGGATTTGAGCGGTTACGAGGTCTACGCCAGCGGCCCGCCGCCGATGATCCAGGCGCTGAAACAGGCGGCCAGGGCGCATGGCCTGCCGGATGACCGCCTGTACTATGATTCGTTTGAACATGCCCACGCTTCGGTTTCGTGACGCCGGGCGCGTCCAGAGGAGATCGATCATGCGAGCGATTTATGTTGTGATGGCGCTGGCCCTGTTGCTGGCAGCTTGCGACGAGCAGAAAAAAGACGTCAAGGACACGGTATTCGCCCCACAGGTCAAGGCGCTGGAAAACGCCCGCGCCGTGGAAAACACGCTCAAGCAGGGCGCGCAAAAGGAAAGCGGGGTGATCGAGTCATCCAAGAACTCCGAGTCATCGGATCAGAAATGAACACGACGATAAGCCTGTATGGAAAAGCCGTGCGCGTGGAACTGAGCGCCGGCGCCGAGCGCGCGCTGGCTGAACGTACCGCGCCGCTGTACGCCGAAGTGCAACTGATCTTCGGCTGCATGATTGCCAAGCGCGTGTGGTTCCGCGACGAGGCGAACGCGAACGCCGTTGCCGTCACGCCGAAGTTCCATGTCTGGTTCCGTCCCGCGCGTTATCAGAAGGCTTGCAGTTTCGACGACATCGACGGCGGCGCCGAGGCCAGCGATTACCCCATGGCCGTGGACCGCAAGCGTTTCGTGCCGGATGTGCTGACCATCGATTTTCGCGCTGGCAAGTGGATAGGGAATTTCACCTATTCGATGGATGTTTACCGGGAACAGAACGCGGCGCTCGAGCCGCCACGCTGATCCAGCCGGAAATCGCGACGCTTAGCGCGCGGCGCGCAAGCGCGGGTTTATGGGTCCTTGCCCGCGCGCCGGGGCGGCGCGCAACTCACTGGCGTACATTTCCAGGCCGCGGCGGTAATAGGCAAGTGCCTGTTCCTTGTCTCCGGAGCGTTCCAGCAATTCCCCCAGCTCGCGGTAGGCTTCGGCCGGCGCGCGCAGCGCCAGGCATTTTTCATAATAGGCCCGGGCCTTCGCTTCCTGGTGGTTGTGCAGCGCCAGGCGCGCGAGGGTCAGCAGCAATTTCGGCTCCTCGCCGTGCGCCGGCAGCCAGCCTTCGGCCGTTTCCAGCTGTTCCGCGGAATTCGCGCCCGCCGCCTGACCGTAGAGCTCCACCAGTGCCGGGTCCCAGGCGTCTTCGATGGCGGCGCGCAGCACCGATTCCGCCCGCGCCGATTCATTCTGCTGAATGAGCTGGCGCGCGTAGATCGCCACCAGCGCCGGATGGCGCCGCAGCGATTTCGGCACCGCGTTCCAGGCCTTCTCGAGCACGCCCGGGGAGCCGGACGGCAGCGACAGTTTCAGCAGCTCGCGGTGCGCCTGCAATTCCAGGGCCTCGATTTCCTGGGTCGTCATCGCATAGTGCTGGCGCAGGTCCGGAATCAGATCGATCATTCCGGTCCAGTCGCGCAGCTCGAGATAAACCTGCGCCAGCAGCTTCAGCACCTGCCGGTGCTTGGGGGCGATCGAGCGCAGTTCGTTCAGGGTCGCGAGCGACTGTTCCAGCTGATGCGCCTGGTGCTGCAGATGCGCCTGCGTCATGCCGATCGCGAGGTCGTATTGCGAGGCGTTCTTGTGCGCCAGCGCCAGGTATTCGTCGCGTTTCTCGATGTTGCCCTGGCCCTCGCAGGCGATCGCCGCGCCCAGGTAGTTCAGCAGCGGCGTGTCGCCGTGACGCATGCCGGCGAGCAGGTGTGTCTCGGCCTCGACCCAGTTGCTTTCCGCGAGGCTGGTCAGTCCCTGGATGAGCGCGCTGCGGGCTTCACGCGCCTGCCGCCGCACGCGCCAGCGGCCGACGTCGCGCGGAATGCGCCACAGGCGAATGACGAGAAAGAGAAACAGATAGAGCAGGAAGAACGCCGCGATCATCAGCGGGATGAACAGCGTGAGCGACATCTCGATGCTCCACGGCGCCCGCGCGATCAGCACGTAGCCCGGATTCTCCATGGCGTAGAGCGTGATGAGCGTCGCCGCGAACGCCAGGATGATGATGACGACGAGCAGCTTCACGACGGGCTCTTCCGGCCGCTGATGCGGCGCAACATGTCGAGCGAAGTCGAGATGTCCGGCATGTCGGCGACGATCCGGGTGCTCTGCAGTTTATCGAGCTCGGCCTGCGCCGCCGCCACGAGCTGGGAGCGTGCGTCGTAATAATCCTTCAGCAGGCGCTGCGCCGATTTGAGGTTCTGCTGGTACGTCGGGATGTTGCCCTGCAGCAGCGCCTGCTGCGCGCCGTACAACATCAGCCGCAGGTTCTCGCGCAGGAAATACTGCTGTTGCGGCGGCAGCAGCGGCCGCTGCGCCTCCAGGTTGTCGCGGATGCGCACCAGCGACAGCAGGTCCTGCCACAGGCTGCGCGCGGTCCGGCGCCAGCCGGTGTCGGCCGCCGCGACCTGGGCGGTGCCCGCTCTTTCCTCCGGGACGGCGCCGGTGCCTTGTGGCAACTCCATTTCGGGTTCGAGCGGCAGGCGGTCAATGCCGTCCGCGAGCGTGGCCAGCCGCAGCGTGATGCCGCTGATGTCGGTCTTGTCGAGGGGCTCGAGCTGCGCGATCTCGCGCGCGATCTCGCGCCGCACCGGCAGCAGGCTGGGATTGGCGAGGCTTTGCAGCTGCTGATCGGCGGCGCGCAGGGCGGCCAGCGCGGAATGCGTGTCGCGCGCGAGTTGCAGACGGTTGTTGGCGATCACCAGGAGGTGCTCCGCTTCCGTCAGCGACCACTCGATGCGGTTGCGCGTCAGATCGGTGTTGACCTTCTCGATCGCCGCGCGCAGGGTGTCCTGGGTTTCCTTGAGCGTCTTGAGATCCTTCTCCTCGCCCGCGAGCTTGTTCTGGATGTCGGCGTTGTCGGAATCGATGCGGTCGAGCGCGCCGACGATGTCGCGCGTGAACAGGTCGGCATTTTCGTAGAGGACCGTGTACCACAGGTACCCGGTGGCGACGAGCGCCACCGTCGCGAAGATCAGCGCCAGTCCGCCGCGAACCTTGCCGGCACGCGACTCGCCGGTGGGAGTTTTCGAGTTTGTCTTGACGCGCTTGGAGCCGTTGGGTGAGTCAGCCGTGGTTTTTTTGTCGTCCGTGTCGTTCATGGGTCAGCGGCCTGTGTCAGTGACACGATTATAGGGTTTTTTGCGCGGCCCGCCACGCCTTGACGGCCTCGACCAGTGCCGCGTCGGCGGCCTGGGCGGCGATCAGCGGCTCGGCCTTGAAGCCCAGTTCACGGCAAACCGCGGCCATCCGGTCGCTGACCACGACGATCGGCGTGCGGATCAGCCACGATTGTCCGGCCTTGCCGAGCATGTCGTACAGGTTGTGCAGCCCGTCCACGCTGGTGACGGTCACGATGTCGACCTCGCCCCGGGCCCAGCGCCGCAGCAGCGGCGTGGTGTCCGCCGTGGGGCGGGTGCGCCGGTAACACTCGGCGTACTCGACGGCGGCGCCGCGCGCGGCGAGGGTGTCGCCGAGCAGCTCGCGCCCGCCGTCGCCGCGGAAGATGACGATCCGGTCCCCGGCAACCTCCCGCAGCGCCGGCAGCTCGAGCAGCGCCTCGCTGTCGAAACGGCCCGCCGGCACGACCGGTTTCTCGATGCCGAAGTGCTTGAGTTCGCGCGCGCTGCCGCGCCCGACGCAGGCGACGCGCAATCCCGGCGGGAGCCCGCCGCGGCGCGCGAGAATCAGGTTCATCGCGCGATTGACCGCGTTCGGGCTGATGAAGATGGCCATGCCGAACTGGTCCAGCCGGTCGACGATCGCGAGCAGCGCCCGGGTGTCCTGCGGTTCGGCGATCTCGATGACGGGAAAGCGGATCGCCTCGCCGCCTTCGGCCTCGATCAGGCGCGCGAGATTTTCCGCCTGATCGCGCGGACGGGTGACGAGCACGCGCACGCCCTCGAGCGCGCGCGGCCGGGAGGAGGGTTCAGGCACGCCCGTACACCTTGTCGAGAATGTCCCGGGCGCCGCGCGCAAGCAGCTCGCGCGCGAGCTGCGCGCCCAGCCCCTCGGCGTCCGCGGCGGGACCGCGCGCCTCGGCGCGCAACATCCGGCTGCCGTCCGGCGCGCCCACCAGCCCGCGCAGGTGCAGGGCGTCACCGTGCAGTTCGGCGTAGCCGCCGATCGGCACCTGACAGCCGCCCTCGAGATGCGCGTTCATGGAGCGTTCGGCGGTCACGCACAGCCGCGTCGCGCGATGCTCTAACGGCGCAAGAAATTCATTTGTGGCCGCGTCGTCGACGCGGCATTCAATGCAGACCGCGCCCTGGCCGACCGCCGGAAGACTGACGGCGGGATCGAGCCGCTCGCGGATGCGCGCCGCCATGCCGAGACGCTTGATGCCGGCGACCGCGAGAATGATCGCGTCGTATTCGCCGGCGTCGAGCTTGGACAGGCGCGTGTTGACGTTGCCGCGCAGCGTGAGAATCTGCAGACGCGGATAGGCCTCGCGCAGCTGGCACTGGCGCCGCAGGCTCGAGGTGCCGACGCGCGCGCCGTGCGGGAGCGACGCGAGCGTGTCGTGGCGATTGGAAATGAACGCATCGCGCGGGTCCTCGCGTTCGCACACGGCGGCGAGATGCAGGCCCGGCGGGAAACTTACGGTGACGTCCTTCAGCGAATGCACCGCAATGTCGATGCGGTGTTCCAGCAAACCCTGTTCCAATTCCTTTATGAAGAGCCCCTTGCCACCGACCTGCGCGAGGCTGCGGTCGAGAATGCGATCGCCCTCGGTCGTCATGGTGAGCAGCTCGACCTTCAGACCGGGATGGCGCCGCTCGAGCTCGTCGCGCACGTAATGCGCCTGCCACAGGGCGAG
>JBLMXN010000042.1:0-3192 GCA_050257795.1 Bacteroidota bacterium | reverse complement strand
GCGCCGGGCGCGTCAAGAACCGCCGCGGCTCGATCACCATGGTGCCGGTGCTGTCGATGCCGAGCGACGACATCACCCATCCGATCCCGGACCTGACCGGCTACATCACCGAAGGCCAGATTGTGCTGTCGCGCGAACTGCACATGCAGGGCGTGTATCCGCCGGTGAACGTGCCGCCGTCGCTGTCGCGCCTGATGAAGGACGGCATCGGCAAGGACGACACGCGCGAGGATCACCCGCGCGTCGCGAGCCAGATCTACGCCGCCTACGCCCGCGCGCTCGAGGTGCGCAACCTCGCCTCGATCATCGGCGCCGAGGAGCTCGGCGAGACCGATAGGCAATATCTGGCCTTCGCCAAGGCCTTCGAGGAACGCTTCGTGGCGCAGAAGGAGGACGAGGACCGCTCGATCATCGAAACGCTCACCATCGCCTGGCAGCTGCTGTCGATGCTGCCGCCGGACGTGCTCACGCGCGTGCGCGAGGCTGACCTGGCGAAATATCACCACTACGAGAAGGCCACGGAGGCGGCATGAAGGATCGCCTGAAAATCCCGCCGACCAAGAGCGCGCTGCTCAACCTGCGGCGCCAGACGACGTTCCTGGTGCAGGGCCATGCCATGCTCGAGCGCAAGCGCGAATTGCTCACCAGGCTGGTATACGAGCGGCTCGACCAGTACCGCAAGCTGCGCACCGAGGTGCACGCGGCGCTGCAGGACGCCTATCGCTGGCTTGCGCTGGCGCAGATGCGCATGGGCAGCCAGATGCTGCGCCAGTCGGCGATCGGCCTGAAACCGGCATTGCAGATCAGCATCCTGCCGCGCTCGAGCATCGGCGTGGAATATCCGGCGGTGTCGGTCGAGGCGGTGCCGTTGCAGCCGGTGGGACTGATGTGGACCGACGCCAGTTTCGACCAGGCGCGGGCGAAAATGGCGCACGCGGCGCTGCTGCTGGCGCGCCTCGGCGAGGCCGAAACCGCGCTGTGGCGCCTGCTGGCGGAGCAGCGCAAGACCCAGAAGCGCGTGAACGCGCTCAGGTACAACGTCATCCCGCGCTACCGCGCGACCATCCGCTACATCCAGTCGGCGCTCGAGGAGGAAGAACGCAACACCCTATTCCAGATCAAAATATTGCGCGAGTCGGCGCGTTAGTTTTATTCTCGTTCTGCGCCATCCACGGGAAGCCAAGTCTTGAAACGCCGCTGTGCCTGGGCCGCCGACGCCGACCCGCTTTATCAGAAATACCATGACAAAGAGTGGGGCGTGCCGGTGCACGACGATCGGCACCTGTTCGAATTCCTGATCCTGGAAGGTGCGCAGGCTGGCCTGAGCTGGTCGACGATACTCAATAAGCGCGAGAATTACCGCAAGGCTTACGACAACTTCGACGCGCGCAAGATCGCGCGCTACGACGCCGCCCGGGTGCGGCGACTGTTGCGCGATCCAAGCATCGTGCGCAACCGCCTCAAGATCCGCGCCTCCATTTTGAACGCCCGGGCTTTCCTCGCGGTCCAAGAGGAATTCGGCAGTTTCGACCGCTACCTGTGGCAGTTCGTCGGCGGCAAGCCGATCCGGAATCGTCGTCGCCGCATGCGGCAAGTCCCGGCGCGCACCAAGGAATCCGATGCCATGAGCAAGGATCTGAAACAGCGCGGATTCAAATTCGTCGGCTCGACCATCTGCTACGCCTTCATGCAGGCGGTCGGCATGGTCAACGACCATGCGGCAGACTGCTTCCGTTATCGCCAGCTTACGAGGAGACGCAAGTGAAAAAACCGTTTTTGTTCCCGGTGCTCGGGGTGTTTCTGTTGTCGATCGCCGCCCCGTGCGCCTTGGCGGCGGACGCGCGGCAGAAAATCGAGATGCCGCCGATGATGCAGGAGCACATGCTCGGCAACATGCGCGATCATTTGCGCGCCTTGCAGGAGATCGAGGCAGCGCTGGCGAAAAAGGACTTCGACAAGGTGGCCGATATCGCCGAGCAGCGTATCGGCCTGAGCTCACTCGAGGCGCACGGCGCGGCGCACATGGCGCCGTACATGCCGAAGCCGATGCAGGATATTGGCACGGCGATGCACCGCGCCGCCAGCCGGCTGGCACAGACGGCGCAGGAAGCCGCGGTCAAGGGCGACATGGCGCCGGTGCAGCAGGGCCTGTCGGCGTTGCTGCAGCAATGCATCGCCTGCCATGAAGCCTATCGTCTCAGATAATTCCATGTCACGGATGGCAAGCGGACCGCATCGGGGGAAATCGTCCCCGTGCCGGCGCGCGATTGTTCTCGGGGCGTTGGGCGCCATTGGCCTGCTGCCGCTGGTCTCCTGCGCACCGAAGGATTCGCCCGAGGCGCAGGTGCGCGCGCTGTTCGCGCGCGCCGAAACCGCCGCGGAGCAAAGGGACCTCGCTGCGCTGCGGCCGATGATTTCAGACAAATACGTTGACAGCGAAGGCCAGGACAAAAAGGCGATCGAGGCAGTCCTGCGCTTTTATTTCCTGCGCAACCAGTCGATCCACCTGTTCACGAGGATTCAAAGCATCGAGTTCCCGGAAGCGTTGCGCGCCCGCGCCGTGGTGCTGGTGGCGATGGCCGGCCAGCCGATCAAAACCGGACGGGAGCTCGAGCGCCTGCACGCCGACCTGAATCGTTTCGTCATCGCGCTGACATGCGAGGACAAGGAATGGAAAGTCACCGCTGCCGAGTGGCGCCGTGCCGAGCCGGGCGATTTTCTTTGAAAACCACGAATAAAAGACGAATCAAGCAGGATTTACAGGATTAAAAGATTGGATTAACAGGATTTCTTGATTCTAAAAAAACTTTAATCCTGCAAATCCTGAAAAATCCTGTTAATCCTGTCTATCCAATTTTGTAGAAATTCCTAAGACGCTCAGCAGGAGATGTGATCTAATAAATTCGACCCACGTATCATCGAGGCGAGAATGGAAGCCGGGTTCCTCCCACGCGCCGGATTTCAGGCACTGCTTGACGCGCTGCAGCAATCCGGTTACCGCTGCATCGGTCCGCGGTCGCGCGACGGCGCCATTGTCTATGACACGCTGGCGCGGGTCGAGGAACTGCCGTGCGGCCTGCGCGACCGCCAGGCACCGGGCGCCTACCGTCTCGAACAAACCGGCAATCCGCGTTTTTTCAGCTGGGCCAACGGCCCGCAGGCGCTGAAGCCGTTGTTCTTCGCGCCGGTGGA
>JBLMXN010000041.1:0-31546 GCA_050257795.1 Bacteroidota bacterium | reverse complement strand
CGCGCCACGATCTCGGGCGCGAGCAATTCGTCAAACGCATCTGGCAATGGAAGGCCGAATCCGGCGGCCGCATTACCCAACAACTGCGCCGGATGGGAGCCTCGCTGCACTGGTCGCGCGAACGCTTCACCATGGACGAGGGCCTGTCGCGCGCGGTCACCGAGGTGTTCGTGCGGCTGCACGACGAAGGCCTGATCTACCGCGGCCAACGCCTGGTGAACTGGGACCCGCTGCTGCACACCGCGGTGTCCGATCTCGAGGTGATTTCAGAGGAGGAAGCCGGCCATCTGTGGCACATCCGCTATCCGATCGCCGGCAGCAAGGATTATCTCGTCGTCGCCACCACGCGACCCGAAACGATGCTGGGCGATACCGCGGTGGCGGTGCATCCGGAAGACGAACGCTATAAACACCTCATCGGCAAGATGGTCGAGCTGCCGCTCACCGGACGGAAGATTCCGGTCATTTCCGATGATTACGTCGACAAGGAATTCGGTTCCGGCTGCGTGAAGATCACCCCGGCGCATGACTTCAACGACTACGAGGTCGGCAAGCGTCATGATCTTCCGCTGATCAATATTTTCTACTCCGACGCCTGCATCAACCTGCCGGACTCGCCGTACCACAACCTCGACCGTTTCAAGGCGCGCAAGAAGATCGTTGCCGACCTTGAGGCCGCCGGCCTGCTGGAGAGAGTGCAGGATCACAAGCTCATGGTGCCGCGCGGCGACCGCTCCGGCGCCGTGATCGAGCCCTTCCTCACCGATCAGTGGTACGTCAAGGTCGCCCCACTTGCGTCCGAGGCGATCAGGGCGGTCGAGGACGGGAGCATCCGGTTCGTGCCCGAGAACTGGACCAAGACCTACTACGAATGGATGCGCAACATCCAGGACTGGTGCATCTCGCGCCAGATCTGGTGGGGACATCGCATTCCCGCGTGGTACGACGCCGACGGCAACGTCTACGTCGCGCGCAGCGCCGCCGAGGCGCATGCCCAGGCCAAGCTCCGGCACGGAGAAGACGTGCCGCTGGAACAGGACGAAGACGTGCTCGACACCTGGTTCTCCTCGGCGCTGTGGCCGTTCTCCACCCTCGGCTGGCCGGAGCAGACGGCGGAGCTGAAAACGTTTTATCCCACGAGCGTTCTGGTCACCGGCTTCGACATCATCTTCTTCTGGGTCGCGCGCATGATCATGATGGGGCTCAAGTTCATGGGCGAGGTGCCGTTCCGCGAGGTTTACATTCACGGCCTGGTGCGCGACGCGCACGGCCAGAAGATGTCGAAATCCAAGGGCAATATCCTCGACCCCATCGATCTCATCGATGGCATCGACCTGGAATCACTGGTGGCCAAGCGCACGCGCGGCCTGATGCAGCCGCAGATGGCGAAGAAAATCGAGCAGGCCACGCGCAAGGAATTCCCCAACGGCATCCCGGCCTACGGCACCGATGCCCTGCGCTTCACGTTCGCGAGTTTGGCGACGCAGGGGCGCGACATCAAGTTCGATCTCGGACGCATCGAGGGCTACCGCAATTTCTGCAACAAGCTGTGGAACGCGGCGCGCTACGTGCTGATGAACACCGAGGGCCACGACTGCGCGCAGAACGGCGGCGCCATGGAACTGAACGCCGCCGACCGCTGGATCGCCTCACGCCTGCAGGAGGTCGCAGCGGAGGCGGAAACCGCGTTCCGGGAATACCGTTTCGACCTCGCGGCCCAGGCGATCTACAGCTTCGTGTGGCACGAGTACTGCGACTGGTACCTGGAGCTGTCGAAGGTCGTGCTGACCGATCCCGGGAGTCGCCCGGAACAGCTGCGCGGCACGCGCTGGACACTGGTGCAGGTGCTCGAAACCGCGCTGCGGCTGTTGCATCCGGTCATGCCCTTCATCACCGAGGAAATCTGGCAGCGCGTCGCCAAACTTGCGGGCAAGACCGGCGCCACCGTCATGCGTGAACCTTATCCGCGGTCGCAACCGGAAAAAATCGACCCGCAGGCCGCTGCCGAAATGCGCTGGGTCATGGCGATTATTGCCGGCGTGCGCAACATCCGCGGCGAGATGGACATCTCGCCCGGCAAGCCTCTGCCGCTGCTTCTGCAGGACGGAAGCGCGACCGACAAGGCCCACCTCGACGCCAACCGCCGCTATCTAACGGCGCTCACGCGGGCCGATTCGATTACCTGGCTCGACAAGGGCGCGCATGCGCCCGAGTCCGCCACGGCGCTGGTCGGTCACATGAAGGTGCTGATCCCGCTCGGTTCGCTGATCGACAAAAACGCGGAGCTGGAACGGCTGGGCAAGGAAATGGAGAAGATCGAGAAAGACCTGGCCAAGGCGAAGACCAAGCTCGCCAACCCGGACTTCGTGGCGCGCGCCCCGCAGAACGTGGTCGAACAGGAAAAAGACCGCGTGCAGCAATTCAAAACCGCGCTCGCCAAGCTGCACGCCCAGCGCGCCAAGGTGGAAGCCCTGCCGGGCTGAACATACGGCGGCTGTACGCCGCTACCGGCGCGGTTCAGTCCCGCACCAGCTCGCCATTGACGATCCTGACGTGATCCCCCACCGCGAGGCTGGGCGCGGCATCGAGGGTGAGCTGCGCGAGCGTACCGTCACTCATGCGCACGCCAACATGATAACGCGTGGCCTTATTGACGTTCTTTTCAATTTCGTTGCCGGCGATGGCGCCGCCGACGGCGCCAGCCACGGTCGCGAGGTCCTTGCCGCGGCCTTTGCCAACCTGGTGCCCCAGAATACCGCCGAGCAGGCCGCCCGTAATCGCACCGCCGCCCGTGGCCTTGCCCTTTTCCGTGAAGCTCTCGATGGATTCCACCACGCCGCAATTGGTGCAGGGAGGAGGCGGAGGCACGGCGGTACTCGCGACCTCCTTCGGGGCGCTCGGCGATTTGACGGCGGCGCGCTTGTGAATCTTCGTCGCGGGTTCGACGCTCGCCGTTGCCGGCGGCGCTGATGCTTCCGGCGTCGTGACCGGCGCGGAATGCGGGATCACGCCGGTCAGGACCGCCGCCGTGACGGCGCCGATCGCCAATACGGCCCCGGCCACCACGGCCATGACGGTCTTCTTCTTGCCTGCCAAGTCAACCATAACTATTTGCCTCCTGCCTGCGAATTCAGAAAATATGCAATAAATTGATGACCGCCCTGATTAGATGGCCTCGAAACCACAAAGTTTTTTCGCGCTTCCTCGGAATTGCGTCGAATTTTACCCTTTTTGTCAGGAACGCGCGATCTGGCAATGCGTTGACAACCGGCCGAAATGCGCTTGACGGACAAGGGTTTGACCCAGGCAAACGCTGTCTCATTCTGACATTGCAGAAACGGCTCAGCGTCATTCCCAAGCCGATGGCCGGAGGTCGATCCTGTTTTCACGGCGCTTGGTGTGGACGCAGGGTTATGCGACCATAGCCGCGGCTTGCGCGGCGTCCTTATGGGCGCATCCCTACCCAAAACATATCGATATTCAAGGAGTCAGAATGAAAACCGGTTTAGTGCTTGGCCTCGTTGCGGTCTTCGTCGGCACCACTGCCTATGCGGCACAACCCGCGACGGGACTGAAAACCGACAAGCAGAAATTCAGCTACGCCGTCGGCTTCCAGATCGGTCAGAACCTGAAGCGCCAGAAACTCGAACTCGATCCCAAGACCTTCTCGCAGGGTGCGCAGGATGCCCTCGCCGGCACCACCCCGCGCCTCAAGCCGGAGGAGATGCAGGCGGCGATCCAGGCCGAGCAGCAGAAGGAAGTCGCGAAACAACAGGCGCAGGCGCAGAAAAACCTGGAGGCCGGCCAGGCGTTCCTGGAGGCCAACAAGAAAAAGCCGGGCGTGGTGACGCTCCCGAGCGGGCTGCAATATAAAGTCATCACCGCGGGCAACGGCAAACAACCCAAGCTCACCGACACGGTGGTGGTGCATTACCGCGGCACGCTGATAAACGGCACCGAATTCGACAGCTCCTACAAACGCAACGAGCCCGTGACCTTCCCGGTGGACGGGGTCATCAAGGGCTGGCAGGAAGTGCTCCCGCTGATGAAAGAAGGCGCCAAATGGGACGTCTATATCCCCTCGGAGCTGGCGTACGGACCGCGCGGCGCGGGCAATGCCATCGGCCCGAACGAGGTACTGGTCTTCGAAATCGAACTGCTTTCGGTAAAGCCCGAGACACAGGGCAAGGAAGACAGCAAGGACGCCAAGTAAAACAGGTGAAAACTGTTAACGACAATTGTCATACCTGTTACTTAATTAATACCAAAAAAAATAAAGGGTGCTCACTTGAAAATACGAGAAAACAACTCCGGAGGTGCGAAAAAATGCTCATTAATCGTTTCCTGCCTCCTTGTGATTTATTTGCCATCAACAGCCTGGGCCGGCAGGTTCGTGTTGGGGACCGAGATCTCGTCGGGAGGAGATGAGATTGCCAGATTGACGAATGGCGACAGCGTGAAAGCCGGCGAGCTTCTGTATTTCGGCGCCGGCTACGATTTCACGCTCAACCAAAAGGACACGTTGCATCTGCGCGCGATGCTGGGTTATAAAACCGCGCGCCTCAACGCGGATAATGGCGATGTAAAATTTGACCGCGTTCCGCTCGACATGGTGGTAATCAAGAGCTTAGACAATTTTATTGTGGGCGCCGGCCTGACTTATCACCTTTCGCCCACCTACGATGGGACCATCAACGGCAACCATACCCGTATCGATTTCAAGGACTCCTTGGGAGCCGTCCTGCAGGCCGGTTACACCGTCGGGCAACAGGTCGAATTTGGGCTGCGTTTCACCGCCATTGATTACAAATCGAGCCAATCCTTTGTACTTCCAGACGGGTCGGTCGATGACAAGCTGAACGGCAACAGCGTCGGAATATACCTCGCCCTGAAACTCTAACCACGCGCGGCACGCTCACTTCAAGTGAGCACCGCCCGAACCGCTGATGTGCCAGTCATAGGCGCAGTCGAGATGCACGCGCACCGCGAGCAATCCCGCCAGCCCGTCCTCGAGCATGGCGGCGAGCGGCGCGCGGTTGTCGAAGCGATGGTTGACCCGGTTCAGCCAGATGCCTGCCATGCGCGCGTTGTGCGGGTAGGACGTGCGCAGGGCGTCGGCAATGCCGATGACATGCTCGATGCGCTCCAGGACCGCCTCGTCCATCGGCAGCGGCGTGTTCTGGCGGAACTGGCGAAACGCGCCCGGGCGGGTGTTTTCCGGGAGTGCCAGCAGCACGATTTGCTGCGCCGCGCTCAGACCCCACTCGTCCAATATATGGACAATCGCGCGGGTCAGCTCGATCCGCTCTTCCAGGCTCAGCTTCTCCATTCAAAACTCCTCTTCTGCGAAGCCGACCGATCTGCGGAAGTCGCTGCCCGACGGCGGTTGAAACCGGGTTATGGTAAATCGGCCGGGTTGCCGCTGTAAACGCACAAAGTTCGTGGCGATATGCCGCGCGCTCAATGCTCGCGCGTGGCGACAAAGCGGATCGACGGCCAGCGCTCCACGGTGAGATCGAGATTGACCAGCGTCGGCGCCAGGTAGGCCAGGTTGCCGGCGCGGTCGAGCGCCAGCCGGGCCTCGGCGTGGCGGCGGAATTCCTCCAGTTTCTTGGCGTCGTCGCACTCGACCCAGCGGGCGGTGGTGACGCCAATCGTATCGTAGGTGCACTCCACGCCGTATTCGTGCTTCAGGCGATATGCGACCACGTCGAACTGCAAAGCACCCACGGCGCCGAGGATCAAATCATTGCTGATGAGCGGCCGGAAAATCTGGGTCGCGCCCTCCTCGCTCAGCTGGTCCAGCCCTTTCTGCAACGCCTTCATGCGCAGCGGATCGCGCAGCACCACGCGCCGGAACAGCTCCGGCGCGAAATACGGAATGCCGGTGAACTTGAGATCCTCGCCCTCGGTGAAGGTATCGCCGATCTGGATGGTGCCGTGATTGTAGAGGCCGATGATGTCGCCGGCGTACGCCGTCTCGACCTGCTCGCGCTCGCGCGCCATGAAGGTAATGGCGCTGGCATTCTGCATGTCGCGCTCCAGGCGTACCTGGTGCATCTTCATGCCCTTGCTGTATTTGCCGGAGGTGATGCGGAAAAACGCGATGCGATCGCGGTGCTTCGGGTCCATGTTTGCCTGAATCTTGAAGACGAACCCGGTGAACGGCTGCTCGTCCGGCGAGACCACGCGCGACACGGCCTGGCGCGGGCGCGGTCCCGGCGCGTGCTGCACGAAACTGTCGAGCAGCTCGCGCACGCCGAAATTGTTGATGGCCGATCCGAAAAACACCGGCGTCAATTCGCCCTTGAGATATTGTGCCGAATCGAACGCGTGGCTCGCGCCCTTGACCAGCTCGATTTCCGCGCGCAGCTCGGCCGCCTGTTCGCCGATCACCTCGTCGAGCTCGGGATTGTGCAGTCCGCGAATGACCTTGCCTTCCTGGATCCGGCCACCGTGCTGCGGACTGAAGAAATGTACGCTGTCGTCCACGAGATGATACACGCCCTTGAAGCGCTTGCCGCTGCCGATCGGCCAGGTGACCGGCGCGCAGCGGATCTTGAGCACGGTCTCGACTTCGTCCATCAGCTCGACCGGGTCGCGCGATTCGCGGTCGAGCTTGTTGATGAAGGTCATGATCGGGGTCTGCCGCAGCCGGCACACTTCCATGAGCTTGATGGTGCGCTCCTCGACGCCCTTGGCGCCGTCGATCACCATCAGCGCCGAGTCGACGGCGGTGAGCGTACGGTAGGTGTCCTCGGAAAAATCCTCGTGGCCCGGGGTGTCGAGAAGGTTGATGATGCGGTCCTGGTACGGGAACTGCATCACCGAGGAGGTCACGGAGATGCCGCGCTGTTTTTCCAGCTCCATCCAGTCGGAGGTGGCGTGGCGCGCCGCCTTGCGGCCCTTGACCGCGCCGGCGAACTGGATCGCGCCGCCGAACAGCAGCAGCTTTTCGGTCAGCGTGGTTTTGCCCGCGTCGGGGTGGGAAATGATCGCGAAGGTGCGGCGGCGCGCGATCTCCTGATTCAATTCAGACATGCTCGATAGGTAGCGCCGGAAACAAAGCGCGCGATTATACAAAAGATTGCTGCGCCGGAAACGGCGGGTGTTTCGTTTTCCGGCGGTTCGAATTCAAAAAAAAGAAACCCCGCCGGGTGGCGGGGTTTCCGTTACTACCGGGCTTGGCTTAGGCCGGGATGACTTTGGTGGCCTGCATGCCCTTCGGGCCTTTCTGCGACTCAAAGGTCACGCTCTGTCCTTCGGCCAGGGACTTGAAACCGTTGCCCTGGATGACAGAGTGGTGCACGAAAACGTCTTCGCCACCGTCCTGCGGCTTGATGAAGCCAAAACCCTTGGAATCGTTGAACCACTTTACTGTACCGTTACGCATTAAAAATAACCTCGAAAATAAAAGTATGTTTGCGATGCAGGGTGAAAGAAATTTGCGGGAGGAACTTGAAAAGTCACCACCGAAATGGCTGACAACTCACTGCAGCGATACAAACTATAGCCCAATACCGGCCGGAATTCCACCAAAATGTCGCATGGTCCGGGCCTGGGCGATACCGACCCCTCACCTGGACCAGACGGCGCGCAACCGGATACGTCCGCGCATGGGCAAATCGAGTATCCCGCGGCTCCGGCGCACCTCGCGCAGATACAGCTTGGCGGCCCGGAATCCCAGCCGGAATGAGCGCCGAAAGTACTCGACCTCGGTCAGCTGGCCGCCTTTCAAGGCATGCTCGAATCCGGCGTTGAAACGGCTCGTGCGCACGTCGGGCGGGATCTTCAGGCCTATGTCCTGCGGCGTCGGATAGACGTGGTGCACGTTCGCCTCGAAAGTGAGGGACCTCTTGTAACTATAGACCCTGTTTCATATTTCGGCTTCCTTGTGCGGCGGCGGGGTCTTTCTATATCGTTACGCCATGCCCGCCTCCCCCTACGTGTTCGACGCCACCGCGGAGAATTTCCGTACCCTGGTGCTGGAAAATTCCGACAAGGGTCCGGTGCTGGTGAGCTACTGGTCTCCCCGGGCCGGCCCCTGTCTCATGCTCATGCCGCGGCTGGTGCGCCTGGCCACCGAGTTTGGCGGGCGGTTCCTGCTGGTCATGCTCAATACCGACGAGCTCGGGCGCCTCGCGCGCGAACACGGCGTGACCAGCATCCCGACGATCAAGGTGTTCCGGCACGGCCGGGTGATCGACACGCTGCACGGTGCGGAATCGGAAAACGTATTGCGTGATTTCATCGTCAGGCACGTCGTTTCCGAAGCCGAGTCCAAATACGCCGCGGCGATCCAGGCGCACCGGAGCGGCGACATCGAAAAAGCCGTGACGCGCGCGGCCGAAGCCGCGCTGGCCGAACCGGACAATCCGCGCCTGGCGCTGGAACTGGCGAAGCTGCTGATGCAACAGGGACGCTATGCGCAGGCAGATGATTTGTTGCGGTCGTTGCCGTCCGCGCTGCGTCACCAATCCGAGGTCCGGGAGTTTTCGGCACACGTGAGTTTCGTGCGCACGGCGCAGGAAGCGCCACCGGTCAAAACGCTGGAACAAGCCATCGTCGACAACCCGAATGACCTGGATGCGCGCTACCGCTTGAGCGCGCGCAAGTTAACGCAGGATGATTTTGCCGGGGCCATGGATCAGTTGCTGGAGATCATCCGACGCGACCAAGGATTTCGCGATCACGCCGCCCGCGATGGCCTGTTGGCAATCTTTGCCATGCTGGGCGAGGCGGACGAACGCGTGCAGCGTTATCGCGCCTTGCTGCAGCAGGCCATGCATTAACTCACCGCGTTTTTTTCGACAAGATTCAGCCCCAGGCGACCAGGGTTTATTAGCACATGGCGATATTCTGAAGGATTAGGAATACCCGCTTGTCGGCCGATGGTATGGCTTGGCAGGAACCTTGGTCTATAAATTAAAAGGTGTACGGACAGGTGAAGCGGGGGGCTCATGGCGAATTGGACCGGTTGTCTGCTGTTATTATTCCTGTTGCTGCCAGCCGTACCGGCAGCGGCCGGCGGACTTGATGATGCCGATGAGCGTCTCTATCACGCCCAGCTGGCGCTGGCGGAGAAAGGCGATCCACGCGCCCAGTACTTTCTGGGCGAAATGCATGAACATGGACTGGGAACCAAACAGGACGCCGGGGAAGCCTTCAAGTGGTACGCCAAAGCCGCTGAAAGCGGCGATGTCCTGGCCAAGCGCAAGCTCTCCATGCGCAAGGAAATCGAGACGGAAATAAAAATCGAAGAGACTCTGGAAAAAGCGCCTGCTCCGCCTCCGGCCCCGGCCGTCACGGAAAAGAAACGCAATGCGACGCCTTCCGCTGCCACCGCCAAAAACACGCAGACGGTGAAAGCGGACGCCACGCGTCAACAGGCGCTGGCGCGCGAGAAACGGCGGGCGGCAGTACGTGCGATGATTCTCGACCGCATACGCCACCCCATCGGCGACCCATTCGAATAGGTGTCACCGCGCCTCCCGCCGTGGACGCGACGTCAGTGGCTGAACTGGCCGTGTCGCGCCTGGTTCAGCAGCCGCAAAAACTGTTCGCCGTCCACCCGGATCAGGTCCTCGTGGTCGCCCGCCTCGAAATAGATTTCGGGCTGGCCGACCAGGCTGTCATCGACTATCGTTTCCATCCCGTACGCGGGCCCAACCGGCGGAATGGCGCCCAAATCGCAATCCTTGAAAACGGGCGCGATCCTGGCCTCCGCGGCGAGCGCGAGACGACGCCCCAGGCGCGCGGAAAGTTGTTCGACGCCGACATGGCGATCGCCCGGCAGAACCGCCATCAGATAACCCTGGCGATCCCATAAAACGACAGCTTTCGCCATTTGCTCGGCCGGTACGTGAGCTGCCATGGCGCTTTCGCGCGTGGAGACGGTGCGACGATGCGGCAGGATGCTGTAGGGAATACGGCGATTTTGCAGGTAACTCACCACCGTTTTTGCCACGGTCATGGTTCCCTCCTTGCTTCATTGAGCTCAATAACAAACATACTTTATTCCCGCCAATTTCCCGCGCCATGATGCACGTCAAGAAAATGCCGGATTGGGGACAGCGAGACCCGCCGCTGGAGCAATAAATTTTGCTTAAGTCCGGCCTTGAGCGAAATCAAAGCGCTCTCGGCGCATGAGGAATGTAATAATTTGGTTGGACTATCGCTCTTCATAAGAAAGGAGAAGGCGTCATGACGAAACCCGTCCCAGCCGTCCAGGTCGGAATACCGGACCCGGAATTGAGGACTTCGCCGATCCTGGATGAAAACGAGGAAAATCTGCTTTCGTTCGATACCGAACTGGAAAGCGCGGCCTGTTACTTCAACGACGTAGCCTATGCGATCGGTCAATACGTGCGCAGCGGCACGGAATTGCTCCACTGCGAAGAACGCGGCATATGGGTGCGGAAAGAAGCAGCACTACACTGATTGGCGTCGGTTATGGACCCGGTCCGAAGAGGAGCTTCAATCGGTTTCGCGCCCGGCAGCCACATCGCCGTGGCGCGCCGAAGACGCCTAGGCGATCGCATCACGGCGGCGTGAAGCGTCATCCTGCAGGATCTGCTCGATCAGCCTGTCGTCGATCCACAAAAACGCCGCGCGCGTGACCGTCGTGACCGTGTATATGCGCGGTTTGAGAAAAGAGATCGGGGTGGTGGCCTTGTCCGTGCCGCCATCGATGCACTTGGTTACGCCATCGGCCGCCTCGAGCTCGACGGTACCCTCGACCAGATAGAGATTCCAGGTATCGTTGGTGCCGCGTTCGACCAGCTTCGTCCCGGGCGGAACCTTGTATATCAGGCAGCGGGCCGCCAATGTTTCCAGCGTCTGATGATCGAGTTCGCGGAATTTGGCGAATGCCTTCATCGTCACTGCACCCGCCGGTTCCGGGTGTCCGACCAGCGATGAAATGATGCTCTGGCCCAGGCCGCTACAGTCTGCAGCGCCCGCCCCTCCCGTTTTGCCGGTCGCGGCATCGAGCGTAACCTTCCGTTCCGCGCGCTTGTCCACCGCGTCATAGAGATCCCCGGTATCAATCCTTTCTGTCCGCGCCGCCTGGGCATTGCGCCGGATGTCCTCGATCAGCGTGAACTCGGCGGACCTGCGCATGGCTTTTTTGACTATGCCCTGGTAGATCTTGTCCTTGAGGACGGCGATCTCCGGCGCAAAGCGCCGACCGGCCGGAATCCCGGCAAGCAGATTGATCACTTCCACCACCGGCGTCTCCCGATCCATGGAAGTCACGGGACACTCCAGGCTGGCGGAATAATTATCCAGCGTCGTATTCCGGTCGTACAGCACCGGACAGTAAACCGGCATGTCCGGGCTCGCGCTGTCCTTGTACTCCAGAAAAAGCTCCATGCCCCGATAAATGCTTTTTTCGCGGTTTTTCTTCTGGAACGACGTCAGATCCAATTCCGCTGTCATTCCAGCGACGGGATAGAGCCGGCGCACGATGTGTTTTTCCAGTAGCAGGGTGTCCGAACCCCAGGGTTTTTTTTCCTGGCTTCGGTGAATAACGGCCAGACGGAAATTACCCTGATGCGGGTTTTGCAAGTAGCTCATCAGGTAACGCATGTTGTAATCGGCGAAGGCCTTCATCAACTTGTTGTCGACGATGAATTGCTTGTCCTGGTCGTAGAAACCAAGCTGGCCCTCGGGCGTTAACACATAGAATCCGATCAACCCGGGAAATGTTTCAATCGTACTCATTATTCGTTGTCTGTCGCAGTTTGCGCAAACCTCGGTCTTTTCAAGACCCTGCTCGCCTAAGCTTAGGTAAAAGCAAGGACTGTGCCAGATACTCGGGCAGAACACCGAATACAGTCATGGATTTGCCGAAAAACCCCGGGAAAAATCAAAATCTTCAACCGGCGGGACATGCGACAGCTGCGTATGCCGCACAAACCGCCCCTCAGCCATGCGCCGTTCTTCATCGCCCGACATCGCGTGTGGCAGCGGAGTCGCAGCACAAAATGATCTTCTTCGATCGGTGTTCGTCCGTGCTGCGGGCGGAGCTGACGGTGTTCGTGTCATCAGGCTTGCATTTCCAATCGCGGTCGCCGCGGATGGAATCAGGTACGCGCGTCATAACCAGGCACGCGGATGAAGGCAGACTTTATTTTTTCATCCGTTGGCAGGCATCGTGAGACGCCGTTCGAACATTCCCGGCCCTCCCGGCAACGTACGAAAACCCGCCGACCCGGTGTACAATTCGTACCGATTCGACCGATTTCATCAGTTTGTAAATCTGGCGGAGTAGATTGTCGCTCACGGGCCTATCGAGCCGAAAACCATGACGGAGACGGAACGCAACAGCGCGCGGAGGGTCTCATATCACCGGGAGATCCGCCGCTCCTGGGGTTTCCGGCTGGCAAGATACCGCTCGATAGAGGGATTCAGCGTTTCCGGCACGAAGCCCTTTGCCTGAAGATGCAGTTGGAATCGCTCATCCACGACCACATAAATAGTAACCTACCGAAAAAATCCGAAACCATGTCATCCCTGGAACAGGCCATCCTGGCCAAAAAAGCCGCCCTGGCCGACGTTGTCAGTCAACCCATGGCGGAACTGGGACAGCGCTGCGCCGAAGTCTGGCCGAACGCCGATACGCTCGATCGCCTTCTGCAACAGGCTATCGGGACGATCCCGCATTGCCACCTGCTGTATGCCTGGGACATCCAGGGCACCGAAATCTCCTCGATGATCCAGGCCAGCGGTGCCGATCCCTCGTGGCGCGGGCGGGATCTGTCACAACGACCGTACCTGAAGAATCATTTGCCCTTCAAGGGCGTGATGCTCTCGTCCGTGTACATGAGCCAGTATGTCCCGAAGCAGTGCATCACCGCGCTGCAGGCAGTCAGCAAGGACAACAGCCTGCTCGGGTTCATCGCGGCGGACTTTGCGATGGCCGACCTGCTGCGGGACGCGAGGCTGAGCACGCCGGAGCTGCATTGGCAACAGTTCCGTGGGGACCCGGCGGTGCGCAGCACGGTGTTCATGCAGGAACGCGTGCCGAGCCTGCTGGATCAGCACATCGATCAGGTACTCGAACTGATCCACCGGCTCATGGCACAGCACGGTGTCTTCCACAGCAAGCTGCATTTTTCCAGCGGCCGTTGCTCGCTGTGGCTGTTCGACGACCCGTACAATTACCGCTTGCACAGCGTGGATGAAATCATCAATCCGGATATCTGTCTCGCCTACCCGGTTCACCCGTATCCGGTGAAGGCGAAAATATCGCCGGAGCAGGTTCGGCACGTGCTGGATGAATTCAAGGCGTTGCGCTTCGCCGATGAGACTATCTACCTGCGATCGGGCTCCATCAACATAATGAACGGCCTGGTGGGTCTGACCTTCTCCTGCGACGGCTCGCACTACATGCCGGTTGATGAGTTCCTGGAGAAGGACCTGTCTTTCTGGCTCGGCGCGCTCAATGTCCGGTCGGAACCGGTTGCGCCGGAACCGCCGCAGTTCGCTTGAGGCGGCACGGTAGTACCGGGCCGGACTTATTCGCCACCGCGTACCCCCACGCCGCTTCGCCACCTCTGCCGGCATCAAGCACCATCGTGCGCTGAACCGGTTCGGAGATTCCGACGGCGCAACCGGCGCCTGCCGCCCAGGGCCGGCACGCGAATTGCTCCCGCGCTTTCATTTTCACGGCGTCGTCTATACTCTGAAATGAAGCATCCTTGCGGATGCGGAAATGAGTCTACATCCGTCCGGTATCCGATTCTTGAAACAGTGGAACCATGCAAGGAGAGGTAGACGATGAAGACAGTGGCATTGCAGGTGGTGACAGTCGGTCTGGAAAACGGGCAACAGGGGATTTTCATCGGCATCCCCCTCATCACGGAGGAAAACAGCGATACGGACAGCCAGGTGGAGGAAATCTGGTTTTCCAACGTTCAGCAAGTGCCGAATGATCTCACCGTCGAGAAACTGGTGCGCCTGATCGCCGGACAGTTGTGCCGGTGCCAGGCATCGCTCCAGTAGCACGAGCGATCCGGCTCTCGCCGTCCTCCGGCACTGCTGACCCGCCGGGTGGATGGAATTTTCACTCCGCCGGGCATCGGCGGCCCGGCCTCAAGCTCACGGTCGTTGGCGTCGCTCCCGCCATTGTTGCACCCGGAACAAACCCACCAGCGTCTTGCCATCGGTTATCTCGTTCGTCTCGGCCAATGCCAGGGCTTCGGTAAATGGAATCCAGTGCACTTCGATCAATTCGTGGATTTCGTTCTGGGCCGGCACCTGGGTCAGACCGGAAGCAAGGAAAAGATGCACCACCTCGGTGAATATGCCGGGTGAACTGATGATCCTGCCCAAAGGCTCCCAATGGACGGCACGCAGACCGGCCTCCTCTTCCAGCTCGCGTTGCGCCGTCACGAGCGGCGATTCGCCAGGGTCCAGCTTGCCCGCCGGCAATTCCCACAGCCAACCGCCGGCGACGTGGCGGAACTGGCGCAGCAGGCAGACGCGATCGTCCTGATCCAGAGCGACGACGGCGGCCCCGCCGGGGTGCCGCACGATCTCGAGATCCGCGACCGAGCCGTTCGGCAGCGTGACCCGTTCCAGATAAAGATCAATGATTTTTCCGCGGTATACGAACTTCTTGTCATCCGTCATGTGTGTCTGCACCCGCTTGATCGCGCCGAAGCCGCATTCTAGCGACAAATCGCCGCCATGGCTCAGTCCCGCCTGCCGTAGGAATTGCCGGCGGCCGCGGGTAAAATCATGACGGTTTTGATGGTGCGTGACACGAGATATGGCGAACATCTTCACCGTGCAATCTCCCCTGATGATCCGGCTCCCGTCCGGGGAGAGGCGAGTCATGGCCGAATGTTTTGCCCATCCCGAGGGACTGCTTTACTTCGACCTCTACTGGCACCTGCACGACCCGGCGCAGACACTGCACGTCGTGGCAGGCCCGATCAAGGGCGATGGTCCGTGGAAGGTGGGCGAGGCGGTGGTACACGTGCTCGGCTGTCACGGAACTGACCCGGAACTGGCTTCGGCGTTCGAAGACTGGCGGCAATACCTCGAACAAAATGCCGACGATTATCCGCCGCGACCGCTGATCCTGGCCATCGCCCGCCGCCATGGGGCGGCAATCGATCCGGCTTCCTGATCGGCCCCTGAAACCGGGAATTTTCGGGACACCAACCACTCAAAGCCATTACGGATGAAAGACCCGATGCCACGCAAAATCATCTCTCCGCTTCATTCCGCCTTATTGGCTTGCGTACTGTTCCTCTCCGCCTGCGCCACGGTCCCGGAAACCGGACGCTCCCAGCTGCTGCTGGTCGGTCCGGGCGAAGAAGCACAGATGGGATTCACGGAGTTCGAAAAGCTCAAAAAATCGGTTCCGATATCGAAGGACCCGGCGGCCAACGCGCAGTTGCAACGCGTCGGTCAACGCATCGCGGCGGTCGCGCCCTTGCCCAACGCACGTTGGGAATTTGTGCTGTTCGACAAACCCGACGTGCCCAACGCCTTCTGTCTCCCGGGCGGCAAGGTTGGCGTCTACAGCGGCATCCTGCCTTTGACGAAGGACGATGCCGGGCTCGCCACGGTCATCGGCCATGAAGTGGCGCACGCGGTGGCGCGCCACGGCGCCGAGCGCATGTCCGAAGCCATGCTGATGCAGCTCGGCGGCCAGATTCTGGACGCCGCCACGGCCGGCCGTTCCGAGGCCAGCCGCGTGGCGATCCAGCAGGCCTATGGCATCGGCGGCTCGCTCGGCGTGGCCCTGCCGCACTCGCGCAAACAGGAACTCGAGGCCGATCACCTCGGCCTGCTGTACATGGCGCGCGCCGGTTACGATCCGCGCGCGGCCCTAGCGTTCTGGAAGCGTTTCGCCGAATACGAGAAAAAACAAGGCGGCGGGAAACAGATCGAATTCCTGAGCACCCATCCGCTCGACGACAAGCGCATCGCGCAGATTGAAGGTCTGCTGCCCCAGGCCGAGATGGAATATCGCAAACCCGGCGCCAAACCGTGATGCCGGCGACGGGTGTCAATATCCCTCCGCAATTCCACATTTTTTGTCTCATTGAATTTCGCCGCCACGGGTCCATAGTGACGCCAGTTCATCGTTGAACGCCGGCCCGGAAACGGGCGCGCACACTGCGCGGAGTTCCACATGTACTCTCCTGGGCCGCCGTTGAAGGAGGCATCATGTTCCACCGCCGCTTGTATTTTGTCGTCCCCGACGAAAACCAGGCCGTGCAGATCGTGACCGATCTCAGCGCCGGCGGCGTGGATCGCCGGTATATCCACGCCATCGCGGGCAAGGGCATCCGGCTCACGCAACTGTCGCCGGCAAACGCACGTCAATTGCACGATGCGGGGTGGCGAATTGAACGCGCGTCGTGGGCCGGAAATCTGTCACTCTTTTTTCTCGCTCTGGCGGGACTGGTGGTTTCAATCGCACAGGGTATCCCCGCCGGGATCGCCATATCGATCGCCGTCATGACGCTGACCTTCGTCGCCGGCGCACTGTTCGCCCTGCGCGTTCCGGACACCCATCTCGATGAGTTCCATGGGGCGTTGTCGCATGGCGAAGTCCTGATGATGGTGGATGTCCCGTACTCGCGCGTCGCCGAAGTCGAGGAAATCATGCGTCGACATCACCCCGAAGCCGTGCCCGGCGGCACCGGCTGGACCATCGGCGCCCTGGGCATCTGAACCGAGCGGGGAATAACCGTCTTGCCGGATGGCAAAACCTTTCATTGGATCAAACGAACTGCAAGGAGAGCTGGCATGCTGAACATTGTCTGCACGACGGATCCCATGAGCGGCCGGGACCTGCACAATCTGGCGAATCTGCCTTTCGTGGAGCAACTCGGCGCCGAAACTGGCCTGCGCATTTATTTCGAATCCGAGGAGAACCGGCGCGCTTATCTGGACGTACCGGTGGAACACCCCTTGAGCGAATTGTCGGTCAATCTCGATAACCCGACCGATGAAATGATCGACGAGGGCTGAGCACCGCCGTCGCCGGGTGTTCAGGCCGCCGTCAGATCTTTCGCGAGGATAATGGCGTCCTCGCGCCCCTCCCGGGCGGGATAATAATTCTTGCGCAACCCGACTTCGTCGAAGCCGAGCTTGGTGTAGAGACGGTAGGCGGCAGTATTGGACGCGCGCACCTCGAGCAGCGCCATGCGCGCCTTCTTGAGCCGCGCCAGGTCGAGCAGGAAATGCACCATACTCTCGCCCAGACCGCGCCGCTGGTGATCGGGATGCACGCAGATGTTCAGGACATGGCACTCCCCCACCGCCACCGACATGATGCCGTGTCCCACGATGCCCTGCGGGCCTTCATAGACGTAGCAATGACAACCCACGCGCAGGCAATCGCGGAAAATCGGCAGCGTCCAGGGAAATTCGTAAGCGGCGTTTTCCACCTTCATCACAGCCGGCAGGTCATGGCCGGTCATGGGACGGATGAGAGGCGCCGGCGCAGAGACGACGGCGCTCATGACGTCTTCGTCCTCAGGGCGGCAGCCGCGTCATCGCCACCGGACTTTTGCATGACGGTTTTCGCGAGGCACAGATCGTCCCAGGCCTTGCGCTTGTCCGCCGGGTTGCGCAACAGATAGGCCGGGTGGTACGTCACGATGAGCGGCGTCCCGTGATACGACAGCCGCTGTCCGCGCAGCCGCGCCAGCGGCGCCTCGGTCTTGAGCAGGCTGTGGGCCGCGTGGCGCCCGAGCGCGATAATTAACGCCGGCCGGATGAGCTCGATCTGGCGCAGCAGATACGGCTCGCATTGCGCAACTTCCTCCGGCTGCGGATCGCGATTGCCCGGCGGCCGGCATTTTAGAACGTTCGCAATGTACACTTCCTCGCGCTTCAGCCCCATGGCGAACAGCATCGCGTTCAACAACTGCCCGGCACGCCCGACGAACGGCTCGCCCTGTCGATCCTCGTCGGCGCCGGGAGCCTCACCGATGAACATCCAGCGGGCGTGGCGGCTGCCGACGCCGAAGACGGTCTGCGTGCGCGTGGCGTGCAGCGGACACTTGGTACAGCTACGCACCGCGGTTTCCAATTCCGTCCAGTTCGCCGAAACGCCATCGCGCTCCATCGACACCGGAACCGGCGGCGGTTCCACCGCCGCGCCGGGCGCGTGCGTTTGCGCCGCGTTGATCACGGATTCTTCAGTCAACCCATGAAGGGAACCGCCGCGCGGGACCCAGCGGGTAATGCCCATCGCATCCAGATATTGTTGCTGCAGCCGGGTATTCATGCGCTAAGCATACGGCAGCGGTAAGGAAACTCAAGACAACCGCGTCAGCGCGCAGTATCGCGGCTGATCGCCAGTATGCGATGGCGGCCCTGCTCGGCCAGCCACACCGTGCCGTCGGCACCGAAGGTCATGCCTTGGGGAAAACGCAGGCCGCTCAGCACGGTTTCGAGCGTTCCGTTTTTGAGGCACAACAGGCGCGCGTTCTTCACGTCTTCAGTGATCCAGAGCGCGCCGTCCGGCGCGAATTCCACCTGGTCCGGCTCGTCGAGATCGTCCACCACTACGGTCACGTCGCCTTCCTTGTAAGACAGGACGCGCCCGGTTTCGGTTTCAGCGAATACCACGGCCCCGTCCGGTTTCACCGCCACGCCTTCGGGCCGGTTCAAGCCCCCGAGAATCACCTCGACCGGCTGGTGTCCGTGACGCGGGACACGCATCAGTCGTCCGCTGATGTTGTCCTCTGCAACCACCAGGTCGCCGTCGGGCAACAGGTCGATCCCCTCGGGACGATGCAGGGTGGCCAGGCTGCGCTGCTTCTTCGTCGCCAGATTGTATTCCAGCACGCGCCCGTCCTCGATTTCCTCGGTGATGTACAGGCTGTGTCCGTGCAACAGCAGGCCGTCCGCACGATTCAGGCCGACAATGACCGTCTTGATTTTTCCCCGATGCCACCGTATCACCTTGCCGCCGCCGTTCGGGAGTTCCTGCGTGGCATACAGCGAGCCCCCCGCGTCCACGACGAGGTTATCGACACCGGGCAGGTTCTGCGCGACCACGCGATACTTCCAGCCGTTGCCGGCCACGACCTTGCGGGCGAGAGCCGGGTCGTCCCGCGTTTCCGCCATGGAGGTGACGTGAACAGCGGCAAGAATGCCGCAAAACAGGATACGCCATGCGGACAGGGGATACTTCCCTAACATCGATGCAATCTCCCTTTCTTGAAAAACACGGGGCGCCCGAGGCGCCCCGTGTTAATGCTGCTTCTTATATCGGCTGGCCCACCTGCGGATGCGTGCGCTCCGCCGGCACGATCAGCTTGTTCAGGGCATTGAGATACGCCTTGGCCGAAGCGATGACGATATCGGTGTCGGCACCATGACCATTGACGATGCGCCCGCCCTTCTCCAGCCGTACCGTCACCTCGCCCTGCGAATCGGTGCCGCTGGTGATGTTATTGACCGAATACAGTAACAGCGTACCGCCGCCGCCGGCAATGCGCTCGATCGCCTTGAACGACGCGTCCACCGGCCCGCTGCCTTCGGCGCCCGATTGCTTCTCGGAGCCGTCGACCGCCAGCGTGATCGTGGCATACGGCACCTCGCCGGTCTGGGAACAGACCTTCAGCGACACCAGGCGATAGTGCTCGTTTTCCTGCTCCAGGTCGGCCTCCGTCACCAGCGCCTGAAGGTCCTCGTCGAATATCTCGTGCTTCTTGTCGGCCAGGTCCTTGAAGCGCTCGAACGCCCCGTTCAGCTCCTGCTCGGTCTTGAACTCGATGCCGAGCTCCTTGAGGCGCTGGCGGAACGCGTTGCGACCGGAATGCTTGCCGAGCACCATGCGGTTCGCAGTCCAGCCCACGTCTTCGGCGCGCATGATTTCGTAGGTCTCGCGCTTCTTGATGACGCCGTCCTGGTGAATGCCGCTCTCGTGCGCAAACGCGTTCGCGCCGACGATCGCCTTGTTGGGCTGCACCGGAAAACCGGTGATGCTCGACACCAGGCGCGAGGCCGGCACGATCTGCGTCGTGTCAAGGCGCGTGTCGCACGGGAAGAGATCGCGGCGCGTGCGTACCGCCATGACGATCTCCTCGAGCGAGGCATTACCGGCGCGCTCGCCCAGCCCGTTGATGGTGCACTCGACCTGGCGCGCGCCGTTCAACACCGCGGACAGCGAGTTCGCGACCGCCAGTCCGAGGTCGTTGTGGCAATGCACCGAGAAAACCGCCTTGTCGGAATTGGGCACGCGTTCGCGCAGGGTCTTGATGAGCGCGCCGAACTGGTGCGGCAGGTTGTAGCCGACCGTGTCCGGAATGTTGACGGTGCGGGCGCCGGCGGCGATCACCGCCTCGAGCACGCGGCAGAGAAAATCGATTTCCGAGCGGCCGGCGTCCTCCGGCGAAAACTCGACGTCCTCGGTGTGGTTCCGCGCGCGCTTCACCGCCCACACGGCGCGCTCCAGCACCTGCTCCGGCGTCATGCGCAGCTTGTTCTGCATGTGGATCGGGCTGGTGGCGATGAAGGTGTGGATGCGCCCGCGCTTGGCCGGCTTGATGGCCTCGGCGGCGCGGTCGATGTCCTTCTCGATGGCGCGCGCCAGGCCGCAGACGGCGCTCTCCATCACGACTTCAGCCACCGCCTTGACGGCGTCGAAATCGCCGGGACTGGCGACGGGAAAGCCGGCCTCGATCACGTCCACCCGCATGCGTTCCAGCTGCTTGGCGATGCGGATCTTTTCGTCCTTGGTCATGGAGGCGCCGGGACTTTGCTCACCGTCGCGCAGCGTCGTGTCAAAAATGATTAACTGGTCGCTCATGGCATTCTCTCTGCATGAATGATACGCCCGACATCTTGTCGGATCGGGCATAATTAAACGGGTTCTCTTGGGTGCGTATTATATTCCTCGCCAGGAAGGGGGGATGTTTGCGCCTAGCGGCGCAGCAGCAGTCGAGTCGCAAGCGCAGCGGAAACGCAGGCAAGCGCCACCGCCGGGCGGCGGGGCTGGGAGATACCGGTTACAGTGGGTATCGCGGCTTGCATAGTCAAAGCATAAATCAATCCGGGCCAAATTTGAACCCCGGGGCCCGGGATATTTTTTTACAGCCCGTGCGGGTGGTGTTTTTCGGCCGGACCCTTGTGCCGGTGCAAGCGCCGCAGCAGGAACGCCAATGGTCCGGAAACCGCGTAGACGAAAAACGTCAGGAACAGCACCTGCGGCGGGTCCTGAAACAACAACACGAAGATGAGCGGTACCGCGAGGATGGTCATGAACGACACCCGCCCGCGCAGGTCCACATCCTTGAAGCTGCGGTAACGGATGTTGCTCACCATCAGCACGCCGGCCAGCACGGTCACGATCAGCGCCGCGATGCTGATCTCCCTGCCCGGCACGCCGTTCGCGTGCAGCACCCAGACGAAGCCCACCACCAGGGCCGCGGCCGAGGGGCTGGGCAGGCCGATGAAGTAACGCTTGTCGGTCACGCCGATCTGGACGTTGAAACGCGCCAGGCGCAATCCGGCGCCGGCGGTATAGATGAATGCCGCGAGCCAGCCGAGCTTGCCCATGCCGGAAAGCGCCCACTCGTACATCACGAGCGCCGGCGCCAGACCGAAAGACACCATGTCCACCAGGCTGTCGTACTGCGCGCCGAAATCGCTCTCGGTGTGCGTCAGGCGCGCAATGCGCCCGTCAAGGGCGTCCAGAATCATGGCGATGAAAATCGCGAGTGGGCCGTATTCGAAGCTGCCGTTCATGGCCTGCACAATGGCGTAGAAACCGGCGAACAGGCTGGCCGTGGTGAACAAACTGGGAAGAATGTAAATACCGCGGCGCCGGCGTTTCTGTTCGGCGGGGGGTATTTCGTCAAGATGTTCCATCGGCTCTCCTGCCTTCAAGTGGCGAACCGGGCGATAATATCCGCTGCGCCCTGCACCCGATCACCCAGCGACACTTCCCATTGCGCGTCCGGCGGCAGATACACGTCGACGCGCGACCCGAAGCGGATGAACCCGTAGCGCTCGCCGCGCCCGATCCGCCCACCCTTTTCTGTATAGCACAGTATACGCCGCGCGATCAGCCCGGCAACCTGGACCACCACCACGTCCCGGCCGTCATCGGTGCGGATCCACAATGCGTTGCGCTCGTTGTGGACCGAAGCCTTGTCCAGCGCGGCATTGATGAATTTTCCCTCGCTGTACCAGCGTTCCATGACCTGGCCCGCGACCGGGCTGCGGTTGGAATGGACGTTGAATACGTTCATGAACACGCTCACGCGTTTTGCCGGACGCTTGAGGTAAGGGTCTTCGACCTCGCCCAACGCGATCACCCGCCCGTCCGCGGGACAGATCACCGTCCGCGGGTCTTCAGGTATCGGACGCGAAGGGTCGCGGAAGAACTGCAGGACGAAGACGACGGCGATCCACAGTGGCGCCGCCCACCCGGGACCGGCGAAATAATGCGTCAGCGCCGCTGCCGCAACCGCGATCGCGACGTGCGCCCAGCCCTCGCGGGCGAGGATGGGATAGCTGCCGTCAGCCATAAAATAAGAAAGTATGATTAATTGATTTTGAACCGCCAAGACGCCAAGAACGCCAAGTTTTTTCCTTGAAACTCAAAACTCCACTTTACTTGGTGAGCTTAGCGCTTTGACGGTTAATAAATACTTAATTTTTTGACTTATCGACGATACGGTGAGCCTTGATCCAGGGCATCATCTCGCGCAGCTTGGCGCCGACTTCCTCGATCGGGTGCTTGGCCGCCTGAGCGCGCATTTCGGGGAAACGCTTGCCGCCGGTCTCGTTCTCCGCCATCCACTCCTTGGCGAACTGGCCGGACTGGATCTCGCCGAGAATCTTCTTCATCTCGGCCTTGGTCTGCTCGTTGACGATGCGCGGACCGCGGGTGTAGTCGCCGTACTCGGCGGTGTTCGAAATCGAGTAACGCATGTTGGCGATGCCGCCTTCGTACATGAGGTCGACGATCAGCTTCAGCTCGTGCAGGCACTCGAAGTACGCCATCTCCGGCGGATAGCCGGCCTCGACCAGTGTCTCGAACCCGGCTTGCACCAGATGCGTGGCGCCGCCGCACAGCACCGCCTGCTCGCCGAACAGATCGGTCTCGCACTCGTCCTTGAAGGTGGTCTCGATGACGCCGGCGCGGCCGCCGCCAATCGCCGAGGCGTACGACAGCGCCACGTCACGCGCCTTGCCGCTGGCGTTCTGCTTGACCGCGATCAGGCACGGCACGCCGCCGCCCTGGGTGAAGGTCGAGCGCACCAGGTGTCCCGGGCCCTTGGGCGCGATCATGATCACGTCGAGATCGGGGCGCGGCTGAATGAAGCCGAAGTGGATCGAGAAGCCGTGGGCGACCGCCAGGGTTGCGCCCTGCTTCAGATTCGCCTCGATCTGGTCTTTATAAAGTTTCTTGTGCTGCTCGTCCGGCGCCAGAATCATCACCAGATCGGCCTCTTTCACCGCGTCCGGGATGTTCTTGACGGTGAGTCCGGCGTTCTTCGCCTTCTGGACCGAGTTCGAGCCTTCGCGCAGCGCCACGCGCACGTCCACGCCGCTGTCTTTCAGATTGAGCGCGTGGGCGTGGCCCTGCGAACCGTAGCCCACGATCGCGACCTTCTTGCCGCGGATGAACGACAGATCAGCGTCTTTGTCGTAAAAAACCTTCATATCGATACCCCTGATTTCAAATTTCTGATTCTTGAATTCCAATTCCTGATTCCCGGTTTCTGATTCCGGACAGCACAAATCTGGAATCAGAAATTAGAAATCAGAAATCACATTAGACGCGCAGGCTCTTCTCGCCGCGGGCGATCCCGGAAACGCCGGTGCGCACGGTTTCGACGATGCCGGCGCCGCGCAACGCCTGGATAAAGGCGTCGAGCTTGTCGCTGGTGCCGGTGAGCTCGATGGTGTACATCGTCTCGGTCACGTCGATGACGCGCCCGCGAAAGATGTCCACCAGGCGCTTCACTTCATCGCGCATGTTGCCGCTGGCGTTGACCTTGATCAGCAGCATCTCGCGCTCGATGTGCGGGCCTTCGGCGAGGTCCACGAGCTTGACCACGTCCACCAGCTTGTTCAGCTGCTTGGTGATCTGCTCGATCACGTCCTCCGAGCCGCTGGTCACCAGCGTCAGGCGCGACAGCGTGGCGTCCTCCGTCGGCGCCACCGTCAACGATTCGATGTTGTAGCCGCGCGCCGAAAACAGCCCGGCCACGCGCGACAGCGCGCCCGATTCGTTTTCCAGCAGCATGGAAATGATGTGGCGCATTAATGTCTACCTACTCCGCTTCGCTTCGTTCGTCCGGCCATAATAATGGCTCCCTACTTCGCTGCGCTTCGTTCGTCCGGTCATACTTAAGCCAGCTCCCGGTCGGTCGGCACCACCGCCTTGCACGGCTTGAGGTGCATTTCGTTGTGGCCCTTGCCGGCGGCGATCATCGGATAGACGTTCTCGGTCTGGTCGGTGATGAAATCCATGAACACCAGCCGGTCCTTGAGCTTCAGCGCCTCCTTGAGCGCGCCTTCGACGTCGCCCGGCTTTTCGATCTTCATGCCCACGTGGCCGTAGGCCTCGGTGAGCTTCACGAAGTCCGGCAGCGCGTCCATGTACGAGTGCGAGTAGCGCCGGTCGTAGAAGAATTCCTGCCACTGGCGCACCATGCCCATGTAGCGGTTGTTGAGGTTGATGATCTTGATCGGCAGATCGTATTGCTTGCAGGTGGACAGCTCCTGGATGCACATCTGGATCGAGGCCTCGCCGGTCACGCACGCCACCGTCGCCTTGGGGAAGGCGAGCTTCACGCCCATGGCCGCGGGCAGGCCGAAACCCATGGTGCCTAGGCCGCCGGAGTTGATCCAGCGCCGCGGCTTGTCGAATTTGTAGAACTGCGCGGCCCACATCTGGTGCTGACCCACGTCGGAAGTGATGTAGGCGTCGCCCTTGGTAATCTCGTAGAGCGTCTCGAGCACGTATTGCGGTTTGATGAGCTTGCTGTCGCGTTCGTAGTCGAGGCAATTCATCGCGCGCCACTGGCCGATCTGCTTCCACCAGGCGGCGAGCGCCTCCTTGTCCGGCTTCTTCTTCGAGGCCTTGAGGAGCTTGATCATCTCGCGCATGACACCGTCCGCGGCGCCCACGATGGGTATCTCGACCGGCACGTTCTTCGAGATCGAGGCCGGGTCGACGTCCACGTGCACGATGCGCGCGTGCGGGCAGAACTTGTTGAGATCGCCGGTGACGCGGTCGTCGAAGCGCGCGCCGATCGCGATCAGCACGTCGCAGTCGTGCATCGCCATGTTGGCTTCGTAGGTGCCGTGCATGCCGAGCATGCCCACGAACAGCGGATCGGTGGCGGGATAGGCGCCCAGTCCCATGAGCGTATTGGTGCAGGGGTATCCGAGCAGCCGCACGAGCTCGGTCAGCGACTCGGAGGCCTCGCCCAGGATCACCCCGCCGCCGGTGTAGATCATCGGGCGCTTGGCGGCCAGCATCAGGTCCACCGCCTTCTTGATCTGGCCCGGGTGGCCCTTGGTCACCGGGTTGTACGAGCGCATGCTGATGCTCTTCGGATATTCGTACTCGCACTTGTGCGCGGTTACGTCCTTCGGAATGTCCACCAGCACCGGGCCGGGCCGGCCGGTCGTCGCAATGTAGAACGCCTTCTTGATCGTGCTGGCGAGATCCTTGACGTCCTTCACCAGGATATTGTGCTTCACGCACGGGCGCGTAATGCCGACCGCGTCCACTTCCTGGAACGCGTCGTCGCCGATCAGGCTGGTCGCCACCTGGCCGCTGAACACCACCAGCGGGATCGAATCCATGTACGCAGTGGCGATGCCGGTGATGGTGTTGGTCACGCCCGGACCGGAGGTGACGAGCACCACGCCGGGGCGACCGGTGGCGCGCGCGTAGCCGTCGGCCGCGTGCGCCGCGCCCTGTTCGTGCCGCACCAGGATGTGCTTGACCCGGTCCTGCTTGTAGAGCGCGTCGTAAATGTGCAAGGCCGCGCCGCCCGGATAGCCGAAGACGTACTCCACGCCTTCGTCAGCCAGGCAGCGGACAAAAATATCTGCGCCGGTTAATTCCACAATATCCTCGGGGAAATAAAAAGCCCGCGCCAGCCCCAAAACCGGGCGCGCGGGCGTAGGCGTTTGCCGGTTCAAAAATAAGAAATTACTTATAAGTATCGACAGGGTCAATAGGAAAACAGCGGCAAATGGCGATTTGCGGTTGATTCCCGCCGCGGCGCTACTGCCGGCGCCAGGTTGTCTGACCTGCCTTGTCTTCCAGAATCACCCCTTGCGCCTTGAGTTCGTCACGGATGCGGTCAGATTCAGCCCAATTCCTGTTCCGGCGCGCTTCGGTGCGCCGGGCGATCAAGGTCTCGATCCGCGCATCGCTCAAGCCATCCGCCGCCCCGCTTTGCAGGAACGCCTGCGGTTCGCGTTGCAGCAGGCCGAGGACGCCGCCCAGCCGGCGCAGCGTGGCGCCCAGGGGCGTGGCCTGAGCCGATCCGTCCTCGCGCAGCTTGTTGATGTCACGCGCCAACTCGAACAGCACCGCCAGGGCCCCGGGGGTGTTGAAGTCATCATCCATGGCGGCGTGGAAATTTGCATCGTAGGGCGCCGCGGCCTGGTCTTCTGCCGCCGGCGGCAGATCCTTGAGCGCGAGATACAGGCGCGTCAGCGCGGCCTTCGCTCCCTGCAGGTTGTCATCGGAATAATCGAGCGGGCTGCGGTAGTGACTGCCCAGGATGAAATAGCGCACCACCTCCGGGTCGAACCTCTTGAGCACCTCGCGCACGGTGAAGAAATTGCCGAGCGACTTCGACATCTTTTCCTCGTTCAGGCGCACGAAACCGACGTGCATCCAGGTGTTCACGAATTTCTCGCCGGTGGCCGCCTCGCTCTGGGCGATCTCGTTTTCATGGTGCGGAAACTTGAGGTCCATGCCGCCGCCGTGGATGTCGAAGTGGTTGCCGAGGCAGGCGGTGGACATGGCCGAGCACTCGATGTGCCACCCGGGCCGGCCCGGACCCCAGGGCGAATCCCACTGCGGCTCGCCCGGCTTGGCCGCCTTCCACAGCACGAAATCGAGCGGATCGTCCTTGTCCTCGCCGACTTCCACGCGCGCGCCGATCTTGAGCTCATCGAGCGTCTTGCCGGACAGCGCGCCGTAGGGGGCGAACTTGCGCACGTGATAGTACACATCGCGGTTTTTCGCGCGGTAGGCGAAGTCGCGTTCAATCAGTTTCCCGATCATGTCCAGAATCTGCGGCATGTGCACCGTGGCGCGCGGCTCGGCGTCCGGCGGCAGCACCCCGAGCGCGGCAGCATCCTCGTTCATGGCCTGGATAAAGCGCGCCGTGAGCGCGTTGATATCCTCGTTGTTCTCGGCGGCGCGCTTGATGATCTTGTCGTCGATATCGGTGATGTTGCGGATGTAGGTGACCTCCAGCCCGCGCGCGCGCAGATAGCGCACCACCATGTCGAACACCACCATGACGCGCGCGTGCCCGAGGTGACAGAAGTCGTACACCGTCATGCCGCAGACGTACATCCGCACCTTGCCCGGGACTCGCGGCGTGAAGGGCTCTTTCTTTTTCGTCAGACTGTTGTAGATATGCAGCATCGTCTCTAAAAGCTGTTTTTGATGTATTTCGACAACCTGTCACGCGCGCGCTCGACGCCTATCAGCGGCAGCAGTTTCGCCATTTCCGGCCCGTCGAGCTCGCCGGTCATCGCGGCGCGCAGCGGCTGGAACAGCGCCTTGCCGCTGACCGCGAGCTGCTGCCGCACCATTTCGCTCACCGCCTTGAAATCAGCGCCGTGTTTCTCGAGCGCGCGGCGCGCCATGTCGAAGAATTCGTCGCCGGCCGCGCCGATCGCCTGCTGCGCCGCGTGGTTCACGCTCAGCGTATCGGCAAAAACGACGCGCGCCCAGTGGAGCGCATCCGCGGGAAAGGAGATATTGCCGCGCACCGCCTCGATGAACGCCTCCGATCGATCCGCCGGAACTACTGCATGCACAGGCTCGCCCATCCAGTCCCACAACGCCGGGAACGGCAGGTGCCGCACCGCCTCGTGCTGCCAGTAATGCAGCTGCGCCTCGTCGTAACGCGCCGGCGCCCGATGCAGGCGGGCAATATTGAAACTGTCCGCGAGGGCGGACAGATCCATGAACGCGTTGGCTTCGTAAGTGTGTCCGAGCCGCGCCAGGTAATTGTTGATGGCCTGCGGCAGATATCCGGCCTCGCGCAGCTCCTGCACGCTGCGGCTGCCGGTGCGCTTGGACAGCGGCGCGCCGTCGGCGCCCACCACCAGCGCGATATGGGCATACTCCGGCACCGGCAGATCGAGCGCCTGCAACAGCAGGATCTGGCGCGGGGTATTGGTCAGGTGATCCTCGCCGCGCACCACCAGCGTCACGCCCATGAGCGCGTCGTCGATAGCGTTGCAGAAGAAAAACGCCGGCGTGCCGTCGGAGCGGCGGATCACGAAATCCCCGATATCGGAGGTCGCGAACGCCTGGCGCCCGCGCACCTTGTCCGCGAACTCGATGGTTTTTCCATCCTCCACGCGAAACCGCAGCGTCGCCGGCTCGCCCCGGGCGAACCGACCCTCGGCATCGGCGCGTGACAGTGCGCGGCATTTGCCGGAGTAGCGCGGCGGGCGCCCGGCCGCGAGCGCGGTTTTGCGCGCGATCGCAAGCTCGTGCTCGCTGCAGAAACAGGGATAGGCCAGGCTTTTCGCCTCCAGGGCGGCGAAGTATTCCTTATAGATAGCGCCGCGCTCCGACTGGACGTAAGGACCGCGGTCACCGCCGGCGTCGGGCCCCTCGCTCCAGCTCAGCCCGAGCCAGCGCAGATCGTCCTCCAGCGCCCGGGCATATTTTTCATGGCCGCGCATGGCGTCGGTATCTTCCAGACGCAGCATAAAGGTCCCGCCGACCTGGCGCGCCAGCAGCCAGTTGAACAGCGCGGTGCGGATATTGCCGAGATGCAGCAGGCCCGTGGGGCTGGGAGCAAAACGGGTCTTGAAGGGTCGCGAGCTCATTTTGGAGGACGAATGGTAACGGAAACCGCCTTCCTAAGCGAAGCCTCGTGTTGCACCCCGCGGGCCAATCCAGTGTAAACTCCGCACCAGAAACACGCCCGCCAGCCGGGCCATACATTGCAACAGGACCGATGAGCACCGACCCGATGATCCACCTCAAAACCAACTACGGCACCATTGTCATCGAACTCTATCCGGACAAGGCGCCGAAGACCGTGGAAAACTTTCTCGCCTACGCGCGCGACAAATTTTACGACGGCACGGTATTCCACCGCGTGATCGACAAGTTCGTGATCCAGGGCGGCGGCTTCGGTCCGGGCATGACGCAGAAGCTCACCCGCGCGCCGATCGAGAACGAGGCCAACAACGGCCTGCGCAACACCCGCGGCACCGTCGCCATGGCGCGCGCCAGCGACCCGCACTCCGCCACCAGCCAGTTCTTCATCAACGTTTCCGACAACGACTTTCTCAACTATACCGCGCCCACGCCCGCCGGCTGGGGTTACTGCGTGTTCGGACGGGTGGTCGACGGCATGCACATCGTCGATCAGATCAAGGGCGTGGTCACCGGATCCAAGCTCGGCCACAAGGACGTACCGCTGTCCGACGTGCTGCTCGAGAAGGTGCAGGTCGTCGAACAATAAGCGGAGGCCCGAAACGAGATGCCGGAATCCACGCTGTTCATCTCCGACCTGCATCTCTGCGGCGCCCGCCCCGCCATCACCAGGCTGTTCCTCGAATTCCTGAAGCGCCGCGCGCGCACGGCCCGGGCGCTGTACATCCTCGGCGACCTGTTCGAATACTGGATCGGCGACGAAGCCGTCGAGCAGCCGGAATTCCGCCCCATGGTCGAGGGATTGCTTCAGCTGACCGCGGCCGGCACGCCGGTATTCGTGATGCACGGCAACCGCGATTTCCTGATGGGAAGCCGCTTCGAGCAGGCCAGCGGCTGCCGGCTGCTCGTCGATCCCACGCGGCTCGAGCTCCACGGCGTCCCGACGCTGCTGATGCACGGCGACTCGCTTTGCACCGACGACGTCGAATACATGCAGTTCCGCGCGCAAGTGCGCGATCCCGCCTGGCAGAAGGCATTCCTCGCCAAGCCGGTCGCGGAACGCGAGACAATCGTGCGCAACTACCGCGAGATCAGCAAGATCTCGACCGCGTCCAAGAAACCGGAAATCATGGACACCAACCAAAGGGCGGTCGAAGCCATCATGCGCGAGCACCGCGTGCACCGGATGATTCACGGACACACCCATCGTCCGCGCGAGCACGTGTTCAGCCTCGACGGCCAGCCGGCGCGGCGCATGGTGCTGGGCGACTGGTACGAACAGGGCAGCGTGCTGCGCGTGGATGACCAGGGCTGGCAACTGGAGTCACTGCCGCTGACGCAGGCGGAAATGAAGGACGAGAAATTAGAGATAGACCATTAGCCCGCGCGCCGCGCAGGCTGGTTTTCTATTCGGGTATCCGAAATCCTCTGTCGAAGTTAGCCAAAAGATGGAAGCTATGACCCGTATCGGCCAGTAGCAGTCACTCACATTGTCCGAAAAGCAGACGTTCAACGACTCGTTTTAGCGGCGCCTCCGCGAAGCGGAAGCCCCCGGAACCGGATGTTCGGCAACCACTCGCAGACCAAAGGGATAGGCGAAGAAGCTACCGTCCGGCCTTGCCGCGAGGTGGCATGACACCTATCTGTTGCAAGAACGTGATCATGTCTTTCTCGGCCCATTTCTCCGCTAGCTTCCCGTTGGCGATCCGGTGGATGGTGATTGACGTCATCTTGAGCTCATTTCCGGTTCTGGGTGCGCCGGGCAAGTCACCTTCGTGCCTTCCAAATGATGTGAGGCGAGTCACTACTTTGTCTCCCTCCGCAATCTGATCCTCGATGCGATGATGACCCGGCGTTGCCTTGAGGAACAGGGCAAATGCTTGCTTGAGGCCTTCCCGCCCGGTGGCAAAGCCAAACGGCGGAGGATTGTGGTCGATGTAGTCATCTGCGACCAAATCATCCATAGCCGCCAAGTTGCCCTTATCAATCTCTTCATAGAAGCGCCGAACGAGAGCTTTATTTGACTCAGCTGACATTGCGATCTCCTTCCGCAGCTTGACACCGCGCTTGTCCTAACTAGAGATAGGTGGGCACACCGCTCCGCCCATGCAGGATTAGTATTTCCTAATTCGTTTCGACATTCCATTGTCTCTTCATCTGGTCCAGCCGAGGTTGCTTTGTTTCACAACCCCGTCAATACGGACCCGTCATTGCGAAGGTCCGATAAGGGTTGGAAGGAGCCATTCTCTTTGGATATCCTTAACTTTCTCATTTTCCCCTCAGATCCTCGATTGACCGCCGCCGATAACCTTCCGGCAGCCTGAGCAGGTCGGCGGTGGCCCGGAAATCGGTTTTATAATCCACCAGCTCGCTGCTCTTGCCGGCCATGTCCACCGTCCGCACCGGAAATCCGTAGGCCAGTTGCCGCGCCGGCAGGAACAC
>JBLMXN010000040.1:0-10254 GCA_050257795.1 Bacteroidota bacterium | reverse complement strand
AGCGCCGGGTGATGCTCGCCCTGTTCGACGTAAAGAATGTTGCGTGCGATATCCTTGGCGACCACGTACCACGCTTCTCCGCCGCCACCGATGCCCAGGCCGTGACGCTGGCCGATGGTGTAATACATCACGCCGTCGTGTTTGCCTTTGAGTATACCCGCGAGCGTGCGCATTTCTCCGGATTGTGCCGGAAGATAACGCGCGAGGAACGACTTGAAATCGCGTTCACCGATGAAACAGATGCCGGTCGAGTCGTGGCGGTCATGATTGGGCAATCCGGCTTCGCGCGCGAGGTGTCGCACTTCCGTCTTGGCGAAGTCGCCGACGGGGAACAGTGTGTGCGCCAGCGCTTCCTGGCCCAGCAGGTAGAGGAAGTAACTCTGGTCTTTGTTCGCATCGCGGGCCTTTAGCAGCCGATAGCGCCCGGCGTCACTGGCCACCCGCGCGTAATGGCCGGTGGCGATCTTGTCCGCGCCGAGTGTCAGCGCGTGATCGAGGAACGCCTTGAATTTGATTTCCTTGTTGCACAGGACGTCGGGATTGGGCGTACGCCCGGCGCGGTATTCCGAGAGAAAATAACTGAACACGCGGTCCCAGTATTCGGTGGCGAAGTTGACCGTGCGCAGCGGAATGGCGAGGTGATCGCACGCCGCGCGCGCGGTCTTGAGATCTTCTTCGGCGCCGCAGTGTCCAGTGCTGTCATCCTCTTCCCAGTTCTTCATGAACAGGCCGGTGACTTCGTGTCCGGCGCGCTTCAGCAGCAGCGCCGCCACGGCGGAGTCCACGCCACCCGAGATGCCGACTACGATTTTCATGCAGTGCTAACCGGTGCTATGGGCGGTAGAGGGTGCGGCGATGTCGCCCAGGTCCTTGAGCAGTTCGAGGGGATAGCGCCGTCCGGCAAGATAATCGTTGAGGCAGCGCTCGACCTGCGGGCTCCGATGACGCGCGCGTTCAGCCCGGATTTCCTCGGGCGTCAGCCACAGCGCGCGCACGATGTCACGATCGAGCGCGCGTTCCGGATCGTGGCGCGTGACCTGGCCGATGAAGGCGAAACGCAGATAGGTGATGCCCTTGGTCGGATGCGGCCAGCGATAGACGCCAAGCAGCGACTCAGGCGCGAAGTGCCAGGCGGTCTCTTCGAGCGTTTCGCGCACCACCGCGTCGGTCAGGCTCTCGCCTTCATCGAGATGGCCGGCAGGCTGGTTGAGTACGAGGCGGCCGTCCGCGCGTTCCTCGACCAGCAGGAACTTTCCGTCGCGTTCGACTATCGCCGCGACCACCACGTTCGGTTTCCAGATCATGTGCGAATCATATCAGCGAGGAGTGAGGTGTGAGGAGTGAGGCGCTGGTTCTCCTGACTCCTGGCTCCTCATGCCTTACGGCTCGACTTCCCGCCATTCGCCCGGCGCCAGACCTTCGAGCGTGTACCGGCCGATCGCGTGACGCACCAGACGTAGCGTGGGGCAGCCCACGGCCGCGGTCATGCGCCGGACCTGGCGGTTGCGGCCTTCGGTGAGGACGAGCTCGAGCCACGAGGTCGGGATGGATTGGCGGAACCGGATCGGCGGATCGCGCGGCCACAGTCGGGGTTCGGGGATGGCGCGCGCCTTGGCCGGCAGGGTGCGGCATCCGTCAAGCAACACGCCGTGGCGCAGTCGTTCCAGCGCCTCGCCGCCGGGTACGCCCTCGACCTGGACCCAATAAGTTTTGGGCAGCTTGTGCCGCGGGTCGGACAGGCGCTGTTGCAGCTGGCCATCGTCGGTGAGCAGGAGCAGACCCTCGCTGTCGCGGTCGAGCCGTCCGGCCGGATAAACGCCCGGAATCGGTATATAGGAGGCGAGCGTGGCGCGTCCGGCGGCGTCGGTGAATTGCGTCAGCACACCGTAGGGTTTGTTGAACAGAATCAGTCGGGCCATGGGCGCAGTGTACCGTGCCGGCCCATACTCCCACACCAGAGCGGCGCTGGTGATAGAATGCGCGGCAATTTTCAGCGGAGTCGTCCCATGTCTTCTTCTCATATCGAAGTCCCCGCCGGCGAGAAAATCGCCGTCAATGCCGATCACTCCCTGCGCGTTCCGGACCGGCCCATCATTCCTTATATCGAAGGTGACGGCACCGGCGTCGATATCACGCCGGTGATGAAGAAGGTCGTGGATGCGGCGGTGGCCAGGGCCTATGGCGGCAAGCGTTCGATCGCCTGGATGGAGGTCTACGCGGGTGAGAAAGCGGTCACCGTTTACGGCAACAACACCTGGTTGCCCGAAGAGACGTTACGGGCGGTCAAGGATTATGTCATCTCGATCAAGGGTCCGCTCACCACGCCGGTCGGCGGCGGGATACGCTCGCTCAATGTGACGCTGCGCCAGGAGCTCGATCTGTACGTCTGCCTGCGGCCGGTGCGCTACTTCAAGGGCGTGCCGAGTCCCGTGAAAGAACCCGAGAAAACCGACATGGTGATCTTCCGGGAAAACTCGGAAGACATTTATGCCGGTATCGAGTGGCCGTCCGGTTCACCCGAGGCGCAGAAGGTGATCGCCTTCCTGCAGCGCGAGATGGGAGTGAAGAAAATCCGTTTTCCGGAAACTTCCGCGATCGGCATTAAGCCGGTGTCGCGCGAGGGCACGGAGCGCCTGGTGCGCCGCGCGATCCAGTACGCGATCGCCAACGACCGTTCTTCGGTGACGCTGGTGCACAAGGGCAACATCATGAAGTTCACAGAGGGCGGGTTCAAAAGCTGGGGCTACGAGCTGGCGCAGCGCGAATTCGGCGCGCAGCTGATCGAGCAGGGCCCGTGGATGCGGATGAAAAATCCGAAGAGCGGGAAAGAGATCGTGATCAAGGACGTGATCGCGGACGCCTTCCTGCAGCAGATCCTGCTGCGACCGGCGGAGTACAGCGTGATCGCCACGCTCAATCTCAACGGCGATTACATCTCCGATGCGCTCGCCGCGCAGGTGGGTGGCATCGGCATCGCGCCGGGCGCGAATCTGTCCGACACCGTTGCCATGTTCGAGGCGACCCACGGCACCGCGCCGAAGTATGCCGGGAAGGACATGGTGAATCCCGGGTCGCTGATCCTTTCGGCGGAGATGATGTTGCGTCACATGGGTTGGGTCGAGGCGGCCGATCTCATCATCAAGGGAGTCGAGGGAGCAATCACCGCGAAGACCGTGACCTACGATTTCGCGCGCCTGATGCCTGGCGCGGCGCAACTGAGCTGTTCGGAGTTTGGCGAAGCTGTCATCCGCCACATGTGAGGCGGGCTGGCGTTGACAAAAGAAACCCGGCTATGCCGGGTTCAGCAAGAGCTTGAAACCGGAATAACGCCGACTACTTGGATAGGGAGCGTATGCGGGAAGCCTGAGGGCCTTTGGGACCTTCCTGGACTTCGAATTCCACCTGCTGGCCCTCTTTGAGGGTCTTGTACCCTTCCATTTCAATGGCGGAGTAATGCGCGAACACATCATCGCCGCCGTCACTGGGTGTAATGAACCCATAGCCTTTGCTGGCGTTAAACCACTTCACGGTGCCTAATGCCATACATCCCCCTCCTTGCTGCGGCCGTAGCCGTTTTCCCGCCGATGGTTATGAAAAATCACCGCGCCGGTGTCCCAGGACGGCGCCGGAGACAGCGGCGCAGCGTGAGCCATCATCCTTCTCTTTTTCCCCTCAAGTCAAGCAAGTACCGTCCCACGCGGCTGGCGGAGCACGAAATTTGGACCGGAGCCGGCCGCTGGCCTCAAAATTCGTGCCACAGTCGTTGGGGTTGAAATTTTGCCCGCCGGTCGCACAATGTAGTTGATTTCCCGGGGCGGAAGGCAGGTCTTCCCGAAAAAGAGTATGGTGTAATCTTTCGATTATGAGCGACAAACCCCAGCATTATCTCGACGGCCCGATCGTTCAGGAAGCCAAGCCCAAGCTTCAGAAGCCGCAGCTGTACAAGGTGATCCTGCTCAACGATGACTATACTCCTATGGAGTTCGTGGTAGTCATTCTGGAACGGTTTTTCGCCAAAAATCGGGAAGACGCGACCCGCATCATGCTGCATGTGCACCAGCGAGGCATGGGCGTTTGCGGCATCTATACTCGGGAGATAGCGGAGACGAAAGTACGGCAGGTGATGGCATATGCCCAGGAGCACCAGCACCCGCTGCAATGCACGATGGAGCCGGAATAAGGACGAGTTAAGGAAGAGCTTCTGCATAGGGAAGATTTGCGATCAGGGGCTAAAGCCCGGAGGCGGTGGGTATGTTGTCGCAGGAACTTGAATTCTCATTGAACAGCGCGTTCCAGAGCGCGCGCGAAAGGCGCCACGAGTTCATCACCGTGGAGCATCTGCTGGCCGCGCTGCTCGATAACCCGTCGGCGGCGCGCGTGCTGCGTGCCTGCGGCAGCAACATCGAGGAACTGCGCCGCAGTCTCACGGCTTTCCTCGAAGAAAACGTGCCGAAGCTCGCGGCCGGGAGCAAGATCGACACCCAGCCGACCATCGGGTTTCAGCGCGTGATCCAGCGCGCAGTCTTGCACGTCCAGGGCGTGGGCAAGAAGGAAGTTACCGGCGCCAACGTGCTGATCGCCATTTTCGGCGAGAAGGAATCGCATGCGGTTTATTTCCTGCACAAGCAGAACATCAGCCGCTTCGACGTCGTGAATTACGTCTCGCATGGCATCTCCAAGGTGCCGGGCGAGAACCAGAACGAGCTGCCGGCGCAGGAAGAGGGCGAGGAAGCTGCTGCCACCGAGAAGAGTCCGCTCGATGTGTTCTGCATCAACCTCAACGAGCAGGCGCGGATCGGCAAGATCGACCCGTTGATCGGCCGTGACAAGGAAGTGGAACGCACGATCCAGGTGCTGTGCCGCCGGCGCAAGAACAATCCGCTGTTCGTGGGCGAGGCCGGCGTGGGCAAGACGGCCATCGCCGAGGGACTGGCGAAGAAGATTGTGGACGGCGAGGTGCCGGATGTGCTTTCGCAGAGCACGATCTACGCGCTCGACATGGGCTCGCTGCTTGCCGGCACCAAGTACCGCGGCGATTTTGAAAAGCGCCTGAAGGCGGTGCTCGCGCAGCTCAAGAAGCACGAGAACGCGGTGCTGTTCATCGACGAGATCCACACCATCATCGGCGCAGGTGCCGCGTCGGGTGGGGCAATGGACGCCTCGAACCTGCTGAAGCCGGTGCTGGCCTCCGGCGATCTCAAGTGCATCGGCTCGACCACCTACCAGGAATACCGCAACATCTTCGAGAAGGACCGGGCGCTGTCGCGCCGCTTCCAGAAAATCGACGTCACCGAGCCTTCGGTGGATGAGACGGTGGAGATCCTGCGTGGCCTGAAGAACCGGTTCGAGCAGCATCACGGCGTGCGTTACACCTTCCAGGCGTTGCGCAGCGCGGTGGAGTTGTCGCACCGTTACATCAACGACCGACATCTGCCGGACAAGGCCATCGACGTGATCGACGAGGCCGGTGCCGGCCAGCAACTGCTTCCGCCGAGCCGCCGCAAGAAGACCATCGGCGTGCACGACATCGAGGACATCGTCGCCAAGATCGCGCGCATTCCTCCCAAGACCGTTTCGACCTCGGATCGCGAGGCGCTGAAGACGCTCGAGCGTGATCTCAAGATGGTGGTGTTCGGTCAGGATCAGGCGATCGAGGCGCTCGGGACCGCGATCAAGATGTCGCGCTCGGGTCTCGGTCACCCCGAAAAACCGGTTGGCTCCTATCTGTTCTCGGGACCCACGGGCGTGGGCAAGACCGAGGTCACGCGCCAGCTCGCGCGCATTCTCGGGCTCGAGCTGATCCGTTTCGACATGTCGGAATACATGGAGCGGCACACAGTCTCGCGCCTGATCGGCGCGCCCCCCGGCTACGTCGGGTTCGACCAGGGCGGCCTCCTGACCGAGGCAATCGTGAAGCACCCGCATTCCGTGCTGTTGCTCGATGAGATAGAGAAGGCGCACCCGGACGTCTACAACCTGCTGCTGCAGGTGATGGACCACGGCACGCTCACGGACAACAACGGGCGCAAGGCCGATTTCCGCAACGTGATTCTGGTTCTGACGACCAATGCCGGCGCCGAACGCCTCAACCGGTCGAGCATGGGTTTCACCAAGCAGGATCACATGGGCGACGAGATGCAGGAGATCAAGCGCCTGTTCAGCCCGGAGTTCCGCAACCGCCTAGACGCGGTCATCCAGTTCAAGCCGCTCGACGAAACGACCATCGCGCACGTGGTGGACAAGTTCATCCTCGAACTGGAAGCGCAGTTGTCGGAGAAGAACGTAACGATCGAGCTCGACAACGCCGCGCGCGTCTGGCTCGCCAAGCACGGCCACGATCCGGCCATGGGTGCGCGCCCGATGGCGCGCCTGATCCAGGAACAGGTAAAGAAACCGCTGGCCAATGAGTTGCTCTTCGGTAGCCTGTCTTCCGGCGGTCACGTCAAGGTGACGGCGAACGACACGGGCCTCGCGTTCGATTTCGTCCCGGCTGCCGACAAGACCACAGCCTGATTTCCCGGGCGCACCGACAACGCCGGCACGTGAAAACGTGCCGGCTTTTTTTGTCCTTGGTGATTAGGATTGGCGCCGGAGTCAACGCCCCCTCTCCATCATCCCTCTCCCGCGAGGGAAGAGGGAGGCGAGCCGAGGCGCGCTACGCGCGCTTTCTTTCTACCGGGCGCGGAAGGTGATTCGGCCCTTAGTGAGATCGTAGGGGGTGAGTTGCACCGTGACCCGGTCGCCGGTCAGGATGCGGATGTAATTCTTGCGCATCTTGCCGGAAATGTGCGCGGTGACGACGTGACCGTTGTCGAGCTTGACCCGGAACAAGGTGTTCGGAAGGGTTTCGGTGATGGTCCCTTCCATTTCAATGTGTTCTTCCTTCGCCACGCGATTTCCTGCTGCAATTTATTGGCGGCGTATGATGCCGTAGTCGCGCGCGGGCGTAAAGCGGTTTCCGGCCGTACCTGCCTGGCAGCGGGAAAAAATCATCATTGTCGATCCGGCGCGCGACCGGCGTTGCCTCGTCGGGTCAGCCGGTCCAGCTTTGCGGATCGTCGACGGAAATCCAGCGGCCGTTCTGCAGCACCTCGAGCGGGCGATAGTTGCCCTTGTAGGCCATTTTCCGGCATTCGCGTATCCAGTAGCCGAGATAGAGCCAGGGTAGCTGCCGCGCTCTGGCCTGCTCGACCTGCCACAGCACGGCGTACACGCCGAGGGCCCGGCGTTTTTCCTCCGGCTCGAAAAAGGTGTACACCGCCGACAGGCCGTCCGGGAGAACGTCGGTTACAGCCACGCCCAGCAGGTTCGTACGATCGTGGATTTCGTAGAAAACGGTGTCGATGTGCTGGCTGCCGAGGAAGCTGATGTATTTTTTTGGATCCGGATCGTCCATGCCGCCGCCGGGATGACGCCGTGCCTGGTAACGCCGATACAACTCGAAATGTTCCTCGCGGTATACCGGGGCGCACGCAGTCACCGACAGGTCCTGGTTCCTCTGCCAGACCCGGTGCTGGCCGCGGTCGGGCCGGAAACGTCCCACCGGAATCCGCACCGGGATGCACGCGTTGCAGTCGCGGCAGTGCGGACGGTAGATGAGATCGCCGCTGCGCCGGAACCCCAGGCGCATGAAGCCGGCGTACTGGCGGCTGTCGAGCGGGCAGCGCGGATCGAGAAAGAGAGACGTGGCGGTGCGACCGGGCAGGTAGCTGCACGGATGCGGCATCGAGAGAAATATCTCCGGCGCTTTCTGGTGACTGGTCATGACGGAATTCGGCGCGCGATCGTCTTAGGATACCACCAGATCGGGATCGAGGCGCCAGTGTCTGGCGTGATCCGGATCGGCCAGCGCTTTTTCCAGCTGCGCCAGGAAGTCGCGGCGGCGGACCTGTTCCGCTCCGAGGCTGAAAAGATGCTCCGAGGGCAGCTGACAATCGATCAGACGGTAGCCCCAGCGTTCCAGTTGTTTCACCAGATGGACGAAGCCGACCTTCGAGGCGTCGCTCTCGCGGCTGAACATGGACTCGCCGAAATAGGCGCTGCCGAGCGCCACGCCGTACAGGCCGCCGACGAGCTGGTCGCCATGCCGGACTTCAACGGAGTGGGCAAATCCACGCTCATGCAGCAGGACGTAGGCCTCGATCATCTCCGGCGTGATCCAGGTCCCGCCGCCGGGATACTGGCGCCGCGGTTCGGCGCAGGCCTCGATCACGTCGCGAAACGCGGTGTCGAGCGTCACGGTATATCTTTTCCGGCGCAGCGTCTTGCGCAGGCTGCGCGAAATCCGCAGTCTTGCGGGAAACAACACCGCGCGCGGGTCGGGCGACCACCACAGGATCGGCTGACCCGGGTTGTACCAGGGAAAGATGCCGTGGCGGTAGGCCTCGAGCAGGCGTTCCGCGCGCAGATCGCCGCCGACCGCGAGCAGGCCTTCGGGCGAAGCGAGTTCCACCGGCGGGAAGCGCAGATCCTCGGAAGCGGGTTTGAGCACGAACATGGCCTTTACGACTCCAGCGTCAATCCCTTTTTGAACGGCACGTGCTCGTTCAGTTCATTCATGGTCGAAGCGACATCGATTCGTTCGCGCTCGAGGTAATCCGCGACCGCGCGATTGAACTGCGGGTGCACGAGACGGTGCGCCGAGCGCGTGACCACCGGTGTGAACCCGCGCGCCAGCTTGTGCTCGCCCTGGGCGCCGGCCTCGAAGCGCTTGAGCCCGCGCTCGATGCAGTATTCAATCGCGCTGTAATAGCAGGTCTCGAAGTGCAGGCTGTGGAACTCGCCGCGACTGCCCCAGTAACGGCCGTACAGCGTGTCGGCACCGCGCAGGTTGAGCGCGCCGGCGACGTATTCCACGCCGCGCCGCGCGAATATCAGCACCACTTGTTCGCGCATGGCTTCGCCCAGGCGATGAAAGAAGTCGCGAGAGAGATACGGGATCGCGCCGTGCTGGCGAATGGTAGAATGATAAAATTCGTAAAACACGTCCCAATGCGCCGCCGTAACGGCGCCGCCGCTCAGCGCTTCCATGGCGATACCGGCCTCCTGGACGTAACGGCGTTCGCGTTTGATCTTCTTGCGTTTCTGCGCCGTGAACGTCGATAGAAAGTCGTCGAAAGCGCGGTATCCGGCGTTGGTCCAATGAAACTGGTAGCCGGTGCGCATCAGATGGTTATCGGCATCGAGCTGGCATGCATCGTCTTCGGTGAGAAACAGCCAGTGCAGGGAAGAAGCGGCACTTTGCTGCATGACATCCAGGGCGCCTTGTACCAGGCGTTTTTTTATCGCTGCCGTATCGGTGCCCGCCAGGACCAGCAGGCGCGGGCCTGTCGCCGGCGTGAACGGTACGCCGACGACGAGCTTGGGATAATAGGAAAGGCCCGCGCGCGCATAGGCATTGGCCCAGGCCCAGTCGAACACGTATTCGCCGTACGAATGATCTTTCAGGTACATCGGCGCCGCGCCGAGAAGCCGGCCCCGCCGCGCGCCGTCGCTGTGTATCACCAGGTGCCGCGGTTGCCAGCCGTTTCTGGCGCTGACGCAGCCGGTGGCTTCGAGCGCGTGCAGGAATTCGTGTCGCAAAAAGGGATTGGCGTCGCCGGCCAGCGCATTCCAGTCGGTGGCCGGGATTTGCTCTAGGCTTTCTGCGATGCTGAGGTACATATACCGTCATTCTAAACGTGCCGGGCCGGGCTGTGCTGTGCACGATGAAGCGATCAACCCATGATTTGATGAAAAAACCTGTAGCATGCCTGACCTTGCGCTCATGCATCACATCTTCGGACGAGCCCACAAATGCTCATGGGCAACCCTGCTATGGAATGTAAGGCGGTTGATCATATATAGTCGCTGGAAGATATTATTTCTTTTTCCATAAAAACGCATTTATTGACAATCGAACCCTCCATCCCATGAATTTGCATGAATACCAGGCCAAGACTCTGTTGGCGGAAGCCGGTGTCCCGGTGCCGCCGGGCAGGCCGGCGTTTTCCGTCGCGGAGGCGCTGGCGGCCGGCGAAGAACTCGGCGGCGACACCTGGGTGGTGAAGGCGCAGATCCACGCCGGTGGCCGCGGCAAGGCCGGCGGCGTGAAGAAAGTCGTCGGACGCGAGGCCCTCGAACGCGCTGCCTCTGACCTGATCGGCGCGCGCCTGGTGACGCACCAGAGCGGCCCGGGCGGAAAGCCGGTGGATCGCGTGCTGATCGAAACCCCCTCGGTCGTTTCGCGCGAGCTGTATCTCGCGTGTCTCGTCG
>JBLMXN010000039.1:0-3210 GCA_050257795.1 Bacteroidota bacterium | reverse complement strand
CCGCTCGCGTGGATGTCCCTGCGCCGGCCGCTGTGGCTGCTTCCGCTGTTTTTCGTCGCCGGCGTGGTCTGGATCAGCTTCCGCGCCGGATTGATCCTGCAGGATCAGCTCTCGCATGATTTGGAAGGCCGCGATCTCGCGGTCATCGGCCGCATCGCCGATATCCCGCAGCCGGCCGAGTTCGGCCAGCGCTTCGAGCTCGAGGTCGTGCGCGCCGAGCTCGACGGTGCAGCGGTGCACGTGCCGGCGCATATCCTGCTGCACAGTCAGGACCGGTTCTTTCACCCGCACGCGGGCGAAACCTGGCGGCTGCAGGTGCGACTGCAGCGCCCGCACGGTTACCAGAATCCCGGCGGCTTCGATTACGAAGGCTATCTGTTCCAGCACCGCATCCGCGCCAAGGGCTACGTGCGCGAAGACGTCGCTCCGCGGCGCCTGGACGAGGGCAGCGCCTGGTTCGCTATCAATCGCCTGCGCGAGCGTTTGGGCGAACGCATCCGCGCGCTGCTGCCGGACCATCCGCTTGCCGGTATCGTGGTGGCCTTGGCCAACGGCGATGCCCGCGGCGTCCCGCCCGAGCAGTGGCAGGTGCTGCGTCGTACCGGGACGCTGCACCTGATCGCCATCTCCGGCCTGCACATCAGCCTGGTCGGCGGCATCGTGTTTTTTCTCGCGCGCTGGTTGTGGGCGCTGCCGGGGACGACGGTGCTGCGCTGGCCTGCGCCCATGTTCGGTGCCGTGTGCGCGCTGATCGCGGCTGCGGGGTACGCCGCGCTCGCCGGCTTCACGGTGCCGACGCAGCGCGCGCTGATCATGCTGGCGGTGGCGATGTCGGGCGTTCTGCTGCGCCGGCGGTTTGCGCCGTCGCAATTGCTGGCGCTGGCGGCGTTGCTGGTGCTGCTCTATGACCCGCTGTCGGTGATGGCGCCGGGTTTCTGGCTGTCGTTCGCCGCCGTGGCGGTGATTCTCTTTGCCATGCATGGCGCGGCGGGCACGCCGTGGTGGCGCAAGTGGGGATACATTCAGTGGGCGATCGCGCTCGGCATGCTGCCGCTGACGCTGGCGTTGTTCCAGCAGGTGTCATTGGTGGCGCCGCTGGCGAACATGATCGCGGTGCCGGTGTTCGACCTGCTGGCGGTGCCGCTGACCTTGACCGGTGTGTTGCTGCTCGGCGTGTTGCCGGATGCGCTCGCCGGCGTTTTTTTCAAGCTCGCGGCTGTGCTGTTGCACGGATTGTGGCAGGTGCTGGTATTTCTGGCGCAGCACGAATTCAGTCAATGGGCGCAATCGCCGCCGCCGTGGGCGCTGGCGTGTGCCGTCGTCGGCGCGGCGTTGCTGCTTGCGCCGCGCGGCTGGCCGGCGCGCTGGGTGGGTGCGGTGTGGATGGCGCCGATGCTGCTGATGCAGCCGCCGTCGCCGGCCGCGGGCGAAGCCTGGTTCACGTTGCTCGACGTGGGTCAGGGCCTGGCGGCGGTGGTGCGCACGTCATCGCACGCGCTGGTGTTCGACGCCGGCCCGCGCTTCGGCGGTTTCGACACCGGCGAAGCCGTGGTCGAACCGTATTTGCGCGGCGCCGGAATCCGGCGTCTGGATATGCTGATCGTCAGTCACGGCGACAACGATCACATCGGCGGGGCGGGGTCAGTCCTTCGCGCGTTTCCCGTGGACGCCGTGCTGAGCAGCGTGCCGGAACGGTTGCCGGCGGCGCGGCCATGCCGCGCCGGTGAAACCTGGCAATGGGACGGCGTGGAATTTACGATTCTGAATCCGGGCGAGGCGGACGCCGGACCGGTCAATGACGATTCCTGCGTGCTGCAGGTACGCAGCCGTTACGGCACCGTGCTGCTGCCGGCCGACATCGAGGCCGGGGCCGAGCGGCGGTTGATCGAACGCTGGGGTGAGAGGCTGCGCGCGGATATTCTGGTGGCGCCGCATCATGGGAGCAAAACCTCGTCCACGCCGGCGTTCATCGACGCGGTCGCGCCGCGTTACGTGTTGTTTCCCGCCGGGTACCGCAGCCGTTACCATCATCCCCATCCGGCGGTGGTGCGGCGCTACGCCGCGCGCGGCATCGTCATGCGCGGGTCGCCGGCGGCGGGGGCGCTGGAATTTCACCTGCGTGCCACCGGCCTGGAGACGTCGGACTATCGCGCGCAACACCGGCGTTACTGGTATGCCGACGCGGCCGATTGACGCGGGCTTCCGTCTTTGAGGATTTCGCCCCGTCTGGTACATTAGCCGCACTTTTTCAGCTATTTCCCCCGGAATAACCGCATGTTCGAGCTCATCAAGGCGGGTGGTTGGTCGATGTGGCCTATCATCCTGTGTTCCGTCGCGGCCCTGGCCATCATCGGCGAGCGCCTGTGGTCGTTGCAGAAAAAATACATCGCCCCCCCCAATCTGTTGGCGCAGGTGCAGCAATGGCTGACGCGCGACGAGCTCGACCCGGCGCGCCTGACGGCGCTGCGCGAGAGTTCCCCGCTCGGGAAGATCCTGGCCGCCGGGCTGGTGAACCGCGAGCATGAGCGCGAGGTCGTCAACGAGGCCGTGGAAAACGCCGGGCGGCACGTGGTGCCGGAGCTAGAACGTTACCTGCGCACGCTCGGCTCGATCGCCGCGATTTCGCCGTTTCTCGGGCTGTTCGGCACGGTGGTGGGCATGATCCAGATGTTTTCCGGCATCGGCCAGCACGGCGTGGGCGACCCCTCGATCGTCGCCGAGGGTATCGCGGTGGCGCTGATCAATACCGCCGCCGGCCTCGCGGTGGCGATCCCGAGCCTGCTGTTCTATCGTTATTTCCGCGGACGCGTGAACGACCTGTTAATTGATATGGAAGCCGAGGCCATCAAGCTGGTCGAAATTCTGCATGGCGAGCGCGAGCAGGAAGCAGGGGCCCCATGAAATGGGGATGCGACCGTCGCGAGTCGCTCGCGGCCGCCGGAGTGAGCGCGACGTTGCCCGCTGCGGAGTATATGCCCGCGAATACGCCTGTCACCGGCGCGACGGCGGCGAGCGCGAGCAGGGCTGACAAGGCCGAATCATGAATTTCCGTCCCACGCCCGACGAGGAACCCGAGATCAACCTGATCCCGTTGATCGACGTGCTGTTGATGGCGTTGATCTTCCTGATCGTGACCACGAGCTTCTCGAGCGAATCGCAGCTGCGCATCCGCCTGCCCGAAGCCGCGCCGGAGTCCAAGGAAAACCTGCC
>JBLMXN010000038.1:0-13544 GCA_050257795.1 Bacteroidota bacterium | reverse complement strand
TCCGAACCGCATCGTGATCGACCTCGACAACGCGCGCCTGCAGGGCACGCTGCCGTCGGTCGACACCAGCGGTCCGCTGCTGGGAGGCGTGCGCGTCGGTGGCGATGAATCGAACCGGCTGCGCGTCGTGCTCGATCTCAAGGCCCAGACCCGTCCGCGCAGTTTCATGCTGAAGCCGGCCGGACCCTACGGCAACCGTCTGGTGATCGATCTGTACGACGTCAAGGCGGAAGAGGAGAGCGCCCGGGAAGAGGCGCAAGCCAGGTCGGCCGAGCGCACGGCGCAGGCGCAGAACGCGCGGCGCGAACTCGTGGTCGCGATCGACGCCGGGCACGGCGGCGAGGATCCGGGCGCCATCGGCCGGCGCTATCACACACGCGAGAAGGACGTGACGCTCGCGATCGCGCGTGCGCTGGCGAAGCAGGTCGCGGAGGCGCCCGGGATGCGCCCGGTTCTGATCCGCGACGGCGACTATTACGTGGGGTTGCGCCAGCGTTTCATGAAGGCGCGCCGGCAGCAAGCGGACGTGTTCGTCTCGATTCACGCCGACGCGGTCCCGGGGCGCAGCGCGCACGGTTCCTCGGTGTACGCGCTTTCGGAGCGCGGCGCCACCAGCGCGATGGCGCGATTCCTGGCCGACAAGGAAAACGCCTCCGACCTGATCGGCGGCGTGAGCCTGAGCGACAAGGACGACATGCTGGCGCACGTGTTGCTCGATCTGTCGCACAACAAGACCATGCAGGACAGCATCACCCTCGGCGACGACGTGCTCGCGGAGCTGCGGCGCGTCGGGCCGGTGCACCTGCGGCGCGTGGCGCAGGCCGGCTTCGCGGTGCTCAAGTCGCCGGACGTGCCGTCGGTGCTGGTCGAAACCGCGTTCATCTCCAATCCGTCCGAGGAAAAGAAGCTGCGCACCCCGGCGTTCCAGCGCCAGATCGCGGACGGCATTTTCCGCGGCATCAATCGCTACCTGGCTCATGCCACGGTCGCGCCGGCGGCGCCGGTGCAGGCGCAGAAACCGGGTAACACCGCGGCGCGCGAGCACGTGGTGCGCCGGGGCGAAACGCTCACCTCGATCGCCCAGCAGTACAACGTCAACGTGGATGCCTTGCGGTTTTTCAACGACCTGCGGGGCAACGTCGCCCCGGTCGGTTTCAAGCTCCATATTCCCGTCAGCCAGGGTGACGGTTAGATCCGTCGATTCGTTTTCGATTGGACGCGCCAGGATTTCCCGGCGACCATCCTGCCAATTTGAGCTAGAATTGCCGCCGACAGACACGGCAGGACAACCAGGAGACGGCGCTTGAATATCCGAACAATAACGACATCAGCGGTGGTAATCGGCGCGCTCGCGCTGGGACTGGCGGCGTGCGAAAAGAAGGAAACCACCGCGGCCGGAACGGACGCGGGCGCGACGGTCGTGCGCATCGGTTCCGTGTCCCCGTTGACCGGTCCCCAGGCGACGCTGGGAAAAGACAACGACAACGGCGCGCGCCTGGCGCTCGACGAAATCAACGCCACCGGCGTCACGCTCGGCGGCAAGAAAGTGAGGTTCGTGCTCGAGAGCGAGGACGATCAGGCCGACCCGCGCACGGCCACCATCGTGGCGCAGAAGCTGGTGGACGAACACGTGGCCGGCGTGCTCGGCCATCTCAATTCCGGAACCAGCATTCCCGCCTCCAAGGTCTATGCCGACGCCGGCATCCCGCAGATCTCGCCTTCCGCCACCGCCATCGCCTATACCGCCCAGGGATTCAAAACCGCGTTTCGCGTGATGACCAACGACCGCCAGCAGGGCAAGGTGCTGGGCGAGTACGCGGTGAAAAAATTGGGCGCGAAGCGCATCGCCATCATCGACGACCGCACCGCCTACGGCCAGGGGCTGGCCGACGAAGTGGAGAAAGCGGCGAAGAGCGCCGGCGGCACGATCGTCGCGCGCGAGTTCACCACCGACCGCTCGACCGATTTTCTCGCGATCCTCACCTCCATCAAGGCCAAGCAGCCCGACCTGGTCTTCTACGGCGGCATGTACCCGCAGGCGGTGCCGATGGTGAAACAGATGCACAGCCTCGAAATGAAGGCGCAGTTTCTCGGCGGCGACGGGGTACAGACGGCCGATTTCATCCAGCTCGGCGGCGCCGACGCCGAGGGCGTGACCGCGTCGTCGCCGGGGCTTCCGCTCGACAGCATGCCGGGCGGAAAGGAGTTCCGGGAGAAGTTCAACGCCAAATACGGCGTGATCCAGAATTACGCGCCCTACGCCTACGACGCGGCGCACGTGATGGTGGAGGCGATGAAGCTGGCCGATTCCGCCGACCCGGCGAAATACCTGCCTTATCTCTCCCGCGTTCAGCTTGCCGGCGTGACCGGTCCGGTCAGCTTCGACGACAAGGGCGACATCCGCGGCGGCGCGATCACACTGTATCGCGTGAAGAACGGCAAATGGGAGGTTCTGGAAACCGTCCTGGGTGACACCGGCGCGACGCCGGCAGCGGAGAAGAAATAGTCACTGATCCATGGAACCGCCGATGAACGCGGCTGAACGCCGATGGGAAGCGCCGGCTGGTTCGCGGTCGTGTTTTTCCACTTTCTTCTGTGTCCACGCGTCATCGTCCGATCATAATAACTAGATGGACGTCCTCACTCAGCAGCTGATCAACGGCCTGGTCCTGGGCAGCATCTACGCCCTGGTGGCGCTGGGCTACACCATGGTGTACGGCATCCTCGAGCTGATTAATTTCGCGCACGGCGAGGTGGCGATGTTCGGCGCCATGGTCTGCCTCGCCGTCATCGGGGCGCTCGCGGGCGGCGACACCGGCCTCGGCGGCGTCAGCATCGTGCTGATCGGACTCGCCGTCGCGGTCATTGCCTGCATGGCGCTGGGTTTTCTGATCGAGCGCGTCGCCTATCGCCCGCTGCGGCGCGCGCCGCGGCTGGCGGCGCTCATCACCGCGATCGGCGTGTCGATCGTGCTGCAAAACCTGGCGATGCTCATCTGGGGCAAGCAGTACATCACGTTCCCGCCGCTGCTGCCGATCGAGCGCTATAACGTCGGCGGCGCGGTGGTCAGCAATCTACAGATTTTCATCGTCGTGTTGTCCTGCCTGCTGATGGCCGGGCTGCTGGCGTTGGTGAAGGGCACGCGTCTCGGGCGCGCCATGCGCGCCACCGCCCAGGCGCAGGACATCGCCGGCCTCATGGGCATCAACGTCAATACCATCATCTCGCTGACCTTCGCGATCGGCGCCGCGCTCGCCGCGGTCGCCGGCGTGATGGTCAGCGCCTATTACGGCCTCGCGCACTATTACATGGGCTTCATGCTCGGCCTCAAGGCCTTCACCGCGGCGGTGCTCGGCGGCATCGGCAACATCGCCGGGGCGATGCTGGGCGGCCTGCTGCTGGGCGTGATCGAAAGCCTCGGCGCCGGTTACGTCGGTTCGCTCACGGGGGGATTCCTCGGCAGCAACTACCAGGACGTGTTCGCCTTCTTCGTCCTGATCCTGGTGCTGATCTTCCGTCCCTCCGGCCTGCTCGGCGAGCGGGTGGTCGAGCGTGCGTAAGAAACCATTTAATATGCAATCAAACGCCAAGACGACAGGGATTCCAAATTCCCCGTCGGACAAGTCTCGTTGTAGCCCGGGTGAAGGTCCGAAGGACCGGAACCCGGGGGATTCACGCGTTTGCCCCGGATTCCGCTGCGCTTCATCCGGGCTACTGCCGGTTTGGTATTTGTGCAGGTTGGAATGACCGAACGCTGGCAAAAGTGGAGGCACGACCGCCGCGCGGCGTGGTTGGCGTATATCGCGCTCGCTTCGGTGCTCTTGGTATTGCCGTTTCTGACGGGCGCGGCGCTCGGGCGTGGGTGGGTGCGCATACTCGACTTCACGCTGCTGTACGTCATGCTGGCGCTGGGGCTCAATATCGTGGTCGGCTATGCCGGCCTGCTCGATCTGGGTTACATCGCGTTTTACGCCGTCGGCGCCTACCTGTACGCGCTGCTGGCCTCGCCGCATTTCGGACTGCATCTGCCGTTCTGGGTGCTGCTGCCGCTCGGTGCCGGCGTGGCAGGCGTCTTCGGCATCCTGCTCGGCGCGCCCACGCTGCGCCTGCGCGGCGACTATCTCGCCATCGTCACGCTCGGTTTCGGTGAAATCATCCGCATTTTCCTCAACAACCTGAACGCCCCGATCAACATCACCAACGGCCCGCAGGGGGTCAACCTGATCGACCCGATCGCGCTCGGCGGGTTTTCCTTCAGTCAGAGCCACAGCTTCCTGGGCCTGACGTTCCCGGGGATTTACACCTATTACTACCTGTTCCTGGCCCTGGCGCTGTTGATCGTGTTCGTCTCGCTGCGCTTGCAGAACTCCCGCATCGGCCGCGCCTGGATCGCGATCCGCGAGGACGAGGTCGCGGCCGAGGCCATGGGCATCAACACCCGCAACGTCAAGCTCATGGCGTTCGCCATGGGCGCCTCCTTCGGCGGCGTCAGCGGCGGCCTGTTCGCCGGCTTCCAGGGTTTCATCAGCCCCGAGAGTTTCAACCTGTTCGAGTCGATCATCATCTTGTGCATGATCGTGCTGGGCGGCATGGGCAATATCCCCGGCGTGATCCTCGGCGCGGTGCTGTTGACGGTATTCCCGGAAGCGCTGCGTTATCTCGGCAACCTGCAGGAATATCTGTTCGGGCGGATATGGGTGGATCCGTCCGACCTGCGCATGCTGATTTTCGGGTTGGCGCTGATCCTGATCATGATCCTGCGCCCGGCTGGGCTGGTGCCGTCGGCGCGCCGGCGCCGGGAATTCGGTTCCGACGCCGCGGTCCTGGCCCAGGAACAGACATCGCTCTATGACACCCAGCGCTGAATCCAAAGCGAAAGCCATGGACGGGGCCTTGCTCGCCGTGCATGGCGTGTCCAAGCGTTTCGGCGGTCTGGCGGCGCTCCATGAAGTGTCGCTGCACATCCGCACGAACGAAATCTACGGCCTGATCGGCCCGAACGGCGCCGGCAAGACCACCTTGTTCAATGTCCTGACCGGCTTGTACCAACCGGATGCCGGCCGCATCACGCTCGACGGCCATGTCGTTTCCGGTCTCAAGCCGAATCAGGTGACGGCGCGCGGGATCGCGCGCACCTTCCAGAACATCCGCCTGTTCGCCAACATGACCGCGCTCGAAAACGTCATGGTCGGAAGGCACGTGCGCACCCGCGCCGGCCTTCTCGGCGCGGTCGCGCGCGACCGCGCCACGCGCGCGGAAGAGGCGGCGATCCAGAAGCGCGCGCACGAACTGCTGGGATACGTCGGCATCGCCGTGCACGCGCAGATGCTCGCGAAACACCTGTCGTACGGCGATCAGCGCCGGCTCGAAATCGCGCGCGCGCTCGCCACCGAGCCCAGGCTGCTGGCGCTGGACGAACCGGCGGCGGGGATGAACGCCAGCGAGACCGTGCAACTGCGGTCGCTGCTGCAGAAAATCCGCGACCACGGCATGACGCTGCTGCTCATCGAGCATGACGTGCGTCTCGTCATGGGCCTGTGCGACCGCGTGGCCGTCCTCGATTACGGCCGCAAAATCGCCGAAGGCGTGCCGGCCGAGGTGCAACGCGACCCGCACGTGATCGAGGCGTACCTGGGCGGCACAGCATGAGTTTCCTGCAAGTGCAAGGTCTCGAAGTCGCCTACGGCGGAATCCGGGCCGTCAAGGGCGTGGACATCGAGGTGCAGAGCGGCGAGCTGGTCTGCCTCATCGGCGCCAACGGCGCCGGCAAGACCACCACCCTCAAGTCCCTGTGCGGCATGCTGGCGCCGAGTCGGGGAAAAATCTTGTACGAGGGCGCCCCGATCGCGGGCCGGCCGTCGCATGAGCTGGTTCGCCTCGGGATTTCACTGGTGCCGGAGGGGCGCGGCATCTTCGGGCGCCTCACGGTGGAAGAGAATCTCAAGCTCGGCGCCTATGCGCGCCGCGACGGTGCCGCCGTGCGCGCCGACCGCGATCGTATCTACAACCTGTTCCCGCGCCTGGCGGAACGCCGCGCGCAGCCGGCCGGCACACTCTCCGGCGGCGAGCAGCAGATGCTCGCGATCGGGCGCGCGCTTATGAGCCGTCCGCGTTTGCTGCTGCTCGATGAACCGAGCATGGGACTCGCGCCGATGCTGGTGCAGAAAATCTTCGAGACCATCCGGCGCATCGCGGAAGAGGGGGTGACGCTGCTGCTGGTGGAGCAGAACGCGAAGCTGGCCCTGGAGGTGAGCCGCCGCGGCTACGTGATGGAAAGCGGGAAGATCGTGCTCGCCGATGCGGCCGCCGCGCTGCTCAAGAACCCCAAAGTTCAGCACGCCTATCTCGGCGGTTAATGCCGATGTAGGTCGGGGTGAGCGTAGCGAACCCCAACAAAAAATATCTTTGCAACGTTGGGGTTCGCGTTGCTCACCCCCAACCTACATATTGGGCGACTGGGCCCTGGTCAAATGGATATGACCCGGTCTTTTTCCGCGTCGGTTGCCTGACCGAGGCGGCGCACGATCTCCGACTCGAGACAATGCAACTGATCCTTGTCGGTCAGCGGCTGGTGATTATCGCGGTTGTTGACGAAGAAGATATCCTCGGCGCGTTCGCCGTAGGTGGCGACCTTGGCCGTCACCAGGTTCACGCGGCACTGTTTCAACGCCAGCGCCACCTGATACAACAGTCCGGGCCGATCCTGCGCCACGACCTCCATGATGGTGAGCTGCCCCTTGGGCGAGGGGCCGAAGGACACGCGCGTCTCGATCGGAAAATGCATGAGCTGACGCGGCAGGCGTGTTGTCGATGGGTCGCGCCCCGGCTGCGGGTTGAGCATCTGGTCGCGCATCGCCTTTTGCAGGTGCGCCAGCGCGCGCGGGTCGCTCACCGGCTGCGCGGAGTGGTCCAGCACCACGTAGGTGTCGAGCGCGAAGCCGTTGCGCAGCGTGTGGATGCGCGCGTCCACGATCGAAAGATTGAGACGGTCGAAGCCCGCCGTCATGATGACGAACAGATCGTCGCGATCCGGCGTGTAGATCAGGAATTCGCTGCCGCCGAGCTCCGGGCTGTAGCGCGTGGCCACGAGCGGCAGGTCGGTGGCATGCGCGCCGGCGATGACCCGCGCGTGCCACGCCAGACTGTCGGCGTCGTGGCGGAGAAAATACTCCGCGTCGGCTTCCTGCCAGAAACGGTTGACCTGTTCCTCCGGAATGCCCGCCGGTTCGAGTCGCTCCAGCGCCGAATTGCGCAGGTCGGCGACATGCGCCTCGAGGTCGATTGGTTCGGCGAGGCCGCGGCGCAGCAGGCGCGTCGTCGCGCTGTGGAGCTGCGACAGCAGCCGGCCCTTCCAGGCGTTCCATACGGCGGGACTGGTGCCGCGCATGTCGGCGACCGTGAGCAGGTACAGGTTGTCGAGATGTTCCCGGTCGCCGACCTGCTGCGCGAAACGCAGCACGACGTCGGGGTCGGAAATATCCTCGCGCTGCGCGGTCTGCGACATCAGCAGGTGATGGCGCACCAGCCAGCCGATGAAGCGGGTGTCGTACTCGCTCAGGTTGTGCAGCCGGCAGAAGGCCTCGACCTCCTTCTCGCCGAGCTCGGAGTGATCGCCGCCGCGGCCCTTGGCGATGTCGTGGAACAGGGCACCCAGGTACAGCCGCTCGGGCTTGGCGACCTTCTGGATGATCTCGCTCTGCACCGGGAACTCGTGGCGGAACTCCGGCACGGTGAAGCGGCGCAGGTTGCGCAGCACCATGAGCGTGTGCGCATCGACGGTGTAGACGTGGAACAGGTCGTGTTGCATCTGGCCGACGATGCGGCCGAAGGCGGGGAGGTAGGCACCGAGCACGCCGTAGGCATTCATGCGCCGCAGTTCGTGCGTGATCCCGCGTGGCTGGCGCATGATCTCCATGAACAGGCTGCGGCAGCCGAGGTCCTTGCGGAACGCCTTGTCTATCCTGTGCAGATTGGCGCGCAGCAGGCGGATGGTATCGGCGCGCACGCCCTTCAGCTCCGGGTGCTGTTGCATGACCAGGAACAGCTCGAGCATGGCGTACGGCTTACGCTCGAATACCCGCGGATGCGTGACCTCGAGAAAGCCCATGTGCGACTGGAACCGCCGGTTGATCGGCTGGATCTTCCTGCGTCGGCGCGCCAGGATGACCTCGTCGAAGTGCTGCAGCAGGATTTCGTTGAGCAACGACAACTCTTTGATCGTGCGGTAGTAGCGCTTCATGAACTGCTCGACCGCCAGAATGCCCGGCTTGTCGACGTAGCCGAAGTGTTTCGCGAGCGCGCGTTGATGGTCGAACAGCAACCGGTCCTCGCGGCGCCCGGCGAGATAATGCAGACCGGCGCGCACGTGCCACAGGAAATTGCGTCCGGCGATCAGCGCGCGGTATTCCTCCTCGGTCAGGAAACCCAGCTTGATCAGGTCGTGCAGCGACGCAGTGTCGAAATGCCGCTGCGTCACCCATGAAATCGTCTGGATGTCGCGCAGCCCGCCGGGCCCGTCCTTGACGTTCGGTTCGAGGTTGTAGGCGGTGTCCTCGAAATGGTGATGACGGATGATCTGTTCCTTGCGCTTGGCGGCGAAGAATTTCGGGCTCGGCCAGATTTTGGACGCGTGCGTCATCCGGCGCATTTTCTGAAACAGCGCGTCGTCGCCGTCCAGCAGGCGCGTTTCCATCAGGTTGGTGGCGACGGTGATGTCGTTCCTGGCCTCGCGCACGCAATCCTTGAGGGTGCGCACGCTGTGGCCGACTTCCAGGCCCATGTCCCAGAAGAACCGCACCAGCGACTCGATGAAGGGCCGCGTCCTGGCGGGATCGTTCTTGTCGAACAGCAGCATCAGGTCGATGTCGGAGGCGGGGTGCAGTTCGCCGCGTCCGTAACCGCCGGCGGCGACGAGGGCGACCGGGATCTTCGCCGGCAACAGCGAAAGGTGCCGGCGCCAGGCGCGCACGATCAACTCGTCGATGAGCCAGGCGTGTTTGGAGACCAGCGACGTCGCGCCGCTGTGTTCGAAGAACTGCTGGCGCAGCATGTCGCGTCCGGTGCGCAATGCATCGCGGAACAGCGGCAGGGGATTGTCGGTGTCGGCGAGCGCCCGGTCGAATTCGCGGCTGTTGAAGAGGGTGTCCTTGGCGCTGGCCACGTTCGCTCTCAGGGTTCTATTAAAATTAATACGATTGTGAACCGCCAGGACGCCAGGGCGAGCCGAAACGGACGAAGACACTTAACGTGTCTTCGTCCCGGCGAGCGCCCGCACAGGGACGTGCGGGCCGGGGGGTATCGAAGCCCGCAATTATGCGCCATGGACGGCTGGATTTGGCGGCCCTGGCGCCCTGGCGGTTTGAAATATTTCTCAAAATCACGGATCGTCGCCGGGTACGAGCGTGAGTATCTCGTAACCGTTTTGGGTAACCAGCACGGTGTGCTCCCACTGCGCCGACAGCGAATGATCGCGCGTCACCACGGTCCAGTTGTCGGGCAGCAGTTTCACTTCCTTCTTGCCGGCGTTGATCATCGGTTCGATGGTGAAGGTCATGCCGGGGACGAGCGCCATGCCGGTGCCGGGTTGTCCGTAATGCAGCACCTGCGGGTCCTCGTGAAACTCGCGCCCGATGCCGTGGCCGCAGTATTCGCGCACCACCGAAAAGCCGTGCGCCTCGGCGTGGTTCTGGATCGCGTGGCCGATGTCGCCGAGACGCGTCCCCGGTTTCACCATTTGTATTCCCTGGAGCATGCACTCGTGCGTCACCTGCACCAGGCGCCGCGCCTGGATCGACGGTTCGCCGACGAAGAACATCTTGCTGGTGTCGCCGTGGTAGCCGTCCTTGATCACCGTGATGTCGATGTTCACGATGTCGCCTTTCTTGAGCGTTTTCTCGCCCGGGATCCCGTGACAGACCTGGTGATTCACCGAGGTGCAGATGGAGCGGGGGAAGCCGCGGTAATTGAGCGGCGCCGGGATGGCCTGCTGCTCGTTGACGATGAAGTCATGGCAGATGCGGTCGAGCTCGCCGGTCGTGACCCCGGGCTGGACATGCGGGCGGATCATGCGCAGCACGTCGGCGGCGAGCCTCCCGGCGACGCGCATTTTCTCGATTTCCTCGGGGGATTTGATGGTAACGGGCATGGGGATTGTCGTCTTGGACGTATTCTCCGGTAATAGAAGCATTTTAAAAAGCCCTTTCGCGCAGGTTTTTTCGTCCAAACCCATGAAAACATTGTCGTAATCCGCCGGCTATGGTATAAAGCCGCCCGCAGTTCACAGTTCAACCTAAACCCACACGCGGCACCGTCACATGCATCCGGGTGTCCGGTCCTTACTTCTGGTAAGTGGCTGGATTGAGGCATGGGGTCCGCGGCGGAAAAACCCGAAGGAGAGCACATGAGCAACGTCACCATGCGCCAGATGCTGGAGGCCGGCGTGCATTTCGGCCACCAGACGCGTTTCTGGCACCCCAAGATGCGTCCCTATATTTTCGGGGAACGTAACCGCATCCACATCATCAACCTGGAAAAGACCCTGCCGCTGTTCAACGAGGCGATGGGGTACCTGACCAAGCTCGCCGGCAACGGCGGCGCCATTCTGTTCGTCGGGACCAAGCGCCAGGCCACCGAGATCGTCGGCGAGGAAGCCGCGCGCTGCGGCAGCCCGTACGTGAATCACCGCTGGCTGGGCGGCATGCTGACCAACTACCGCACGGTGAAGAAATCCATCGAGCGCCTGAAGATGCTCGAATCCGTGCTGGCCGATGAAACCAGCAGCCAGAAACTGTCCAAGAAGGAATTGCTGACGCTCGATCGTGAGCGCGTCAAGCTCGAGAAGAGCCTGGGCGGCATCAAGGAAATGTCCGGCCTGCCCGACGCGCTGTTCGTGGTCGACGTCGGTCATGAATATATCGCGGTGTCCGAAGCCAACAAGCTCGGCATCCCGGTCGTCGGCGTGGTCGACTCCAACTGCAAACCCGACGGCGTGGATTACGTGATTCCGGGCAACGACGACGCCATCCGCGCCATCCGCCTGTATGCCCAGGCGGCGGCGGAAGCGATCATCGCCGGCCAGGCGCAGCGCCAGGAGAACCTGGTCGCCGCTGACGACGAGTTCATCGAAGTGAAGGAAGAGCCGGCCAAGATCAAGGTCATCGCCAGAAAGAAACCGGCGGTGGCCGCGTCCGAAGAGGGCGCGACCGAGGGCGAGCCGGCGGAAACTGACGCCGCCATGGCCGACGCCAAGGCCAAGCGCGGCACGCGCGCCAAGCCCAAGTCCGGCGGACGAGGGAAAAAGGTCGAGGCGCAAGGCGCGGGCGACGAGTCGTAAATCGGTGTACCAAGGGGGCTCGGCCCCCTTGGTTTTATGACGGCGGCGAAAACCGCCGTTCGAGACGAGCGGGGAATACATATGAGCATTTCTGCACAACAGGTAAAAGAACTGCGCGAGCGCACCGGGCTGGGCATGATGGAATGCAAGGCCGCGCTCACCGAGACCAACGGCAACATGGAAGCCGCGGCCGATCTGCTGCGCAAGAAGGCCGGCGCCAAAGTCGAGAAGAAGGCCGGACGCATCGCCGCGGAAGGCGCGATCGGCATTTTCCTGAGTCCGGACCGCAAGACCGCCGCGATGGCCGAGGTCAATTCCGAAACCGACTTCGTCGCCAAGGGCGACGACTTTGCCGCATTCGCCGCGGCCGCCGCCGCGTGCGTGGCGAAGCGCCAGCCGTCCGACGTCGAGGCGCTGTACCAGCTGCCGCTCACGGACGGCGCGCCCGAGACGGTGGCGCGCGTGCGTGAAGGCCTGGTCATGAAGCTGGGCGAGAACATCAACGTGCGCCGTTTCGAGCGCATGGCCGCCGCCAAGGGCCACATCGGCAGTTACGTCCACGGCCGCAAGATCGGCGTGCTGATCGAGATCGAGGGTGGAGACGAGACGCTCGCCAGGGATCTCGCGATGCACATCGCCGCCAGCCGCCCCGAATACGTCTCCCGGGACCAGGTGCCGGCCGCGGCGATCGCCAAGGAAAAGGAGATTTTCGCCGAGCAGGCCAAGCAGTCCGGCAAGCCGGCGAACATCGTCGAAAAAATGGTCGAGGGCCGGGTCAGCAAGTACCTCAACGAGATCACCCTGCTGGGCCAGCCGTTCGTGAAGGATCCCGACACCACCGTCGAGAAGCTGCTCAAGAGCAAGGGCGCGACGGCGGTGCGCTTCAGCCGCTTCGAAGTCGGCGAGGGCATGGAGAAGCGCTCGGAAGATTTCGCCGCCGAAGTGATGGCGACCGTCAAAGGGGGCTGAGTTTTGACGAGCGCATCCGGGGTCACCGCCTACCGCCGAGTGCTGCTCAAGCTTTCCGGCGAGGCGCTGATGGGCGGCGACGCCTACGGCATCAACCGTGACGTCATCGCGCGCGTCGCCGCCGAGATCAAGTCCGTGGTCGCGGCCGGCGTGCAACTCGCCATCGTCATCGGCGGCGGCAACATCTTCCGCGGCGTGGCGCCGGGAGCCGCGGGCATGGACCGGCCCTCCGCCGATTACATGGGCATGCTGGCCACCATCATCAACGCGCTGGCGCTGCAGGACGCGCTGGAGCAGGCCGGCGTGACGGCGCGCGTGCAGTCGGCGCTGCGTCTCGATCAGGTCGTCGAACCTTATATCCGCCGGCGCGCGATGCGTCACCTCGAGCGCGGACGCGTGGTGGTGTTCGCCGCCGGCACCGGCAACCCGTTTTTCACCACCGACACCGCCGCGACCCTGCGCGGTATGGAAGTCGGCGCCGACATCGTGCTCAAGGCGACCAAGGTGGACGGGGTTTACGACCGCGATCCGGCCAAGCACGCCGATGCCAAGCGCTTCGACGTGGTCAGCTATGATGAAGTACTGGAGAAGCGGCTCGGCGTGATGGATGCCGCTTCCATCGCGCTGTGCCGCGACCAGAACATGCCGGTGCGCGTATTCAGCCTCCACAAACCGGGCAACCTGTTGCGCGTTTGCCTGGGCGAAAACGTCGGGACACTCGTGAAAGGAGACCAGCCATGACGGAATCCGTCGACAAGATCAAGAAAGACTCGGAAGCGCGGATGGCCAAGTCGCTCGAGACGCTGAAGAACGATCTCGGCAAGATCCGCACCGGACGGGCGCACCCGGGACTCCTCGAAAACGTGCGCGTCGAATACTACGGCTCCAAGGCGCCGCTCAATCAGGTGGCCAACGTCTCGACGTCCGACGCGCGCACGCTCACGGTGACGCCTTTTGACAAAGGCCAGGCGGCGGCCATCGAGAAGGCGATCCGGGATTCCGATCTCGGATTGAATCCGGTGGCCTCGGGCGGCGTGATCCGGGTGCCGCTGCCGGCGCTGACCGAGGAGCGGCGCAAGGAACTTTCCAAACATGTGCGGGCCGAAGGGGAAAACGCCAAGGTCGCGATCCGCAACGTGCGCCGTGACTCCAACCAGCACCTCAAGGACGCCCTGAAAAAGAAGCTCATCACCGAGGACGAGGACAAGCGCGCGGAGGAGGCGGTGCAGAAAGCCACCGACCG
>JBLMXN010000037.1:0-5135 GCA_050257795.1 Bacteroidota bacterium | reverse complement strand
GTTCGCGCTGATGCCGCGGTGATGAGGGGATACCGGGCGACTCAGAAAGTGTGGAAAATCCGATCCATGCCTAATAACTCATTCAAGCCGACGCCGCTTCGCGGCGCGGCTTAATTCGGGCGTTAGCAGTCTGAGTCCCACGCCGCGAAGCAGCATTAAGGTCTAACCGAGAGGAGAACTTGCGTGGCCGAACAGCAACCCTCATTCGACGCAGCGAAGTACAAGAACGCGCAGCGAGAGCAATGGAACAAGGATGGCGCAGCATGGCGACGCTGGAATCCCACTCTGGATCTTTGGTATGGCGAAGTTACCCGCCAGATGCTCGACCTGGCCCGGATTCAGCCAGGTCAGCGCATCCTCGACATCGCCGCCGGCGCAGGCGAACCGGCTGTCAGTGCCGCCGAACGAGTTGGCCCTAACGGTTACGTGCTGGCGACCGACATCTCCGAAGGGATCGTTGAGCTTGCGCTCCAGGTCGCCCGTGAACGTGGACTCAAACAGATTGAGACGCGCGCCATGGACGGCGAGAAACTGGATCTCCCTGACGCTTCCTTTGATGCGGTGCTGTGTCGGCTTGGTCTGATGTATATGCCGCACCCCGTGACAGCGCTACGCGAGTGGCGCCGCGCCCTGAGAGCTGGCGGTCGGGTCGCCGTCGTGGTCTTTTCCACGCCCGATCGAAACAGTTGGGGTGCTGTGCCGGCTTCCATCATCCGCCGGCGCGCGCAACTCCCGCCTCCCGTTCCGGGGCAACCCGGACCGTTCAGCCTTGGCGGTCCCGGGGTGCTCGACGGTATCTTCCGTGAAGCCGGATTTGCCAATCCCGAGGTCCGCGCCGTGCCGGTGCCCCATCAATCGACCAGCGCGGCCGCGTATGTACAGGTCGCCCGAGAGGCATTCGGTGGTTTCAATGCCATGATGGCTCACCTGCCCCCTCAGGAACGCGAGTCCGTGTGGAACGAAATAGAAGGCTCGATGCGTAGTTTCGAATCGTCAGGCGGATTCGAGGTGCCGGGTGAGTGCCTTGTCGGTGCGGCTACGAAGTGATCGTATGCCGGCTGCCAAGCCCACCTACGGGCGGCTGAACTGAAACGTTGGCCGATAGTAAAGAATCAAGGCGGACTCTATGAATCCCAAGGTCGCTATCAGGCGCGAGACGGCCGCGGATGTTGACGCGATAACGGATGTGACCGCCACCGCATTCAAGACCCTGGAGATCAGCGGTCACACCGAGCAGTTCATCATCGCGGCACTACGCGCCGCCAGGTCCCTGACAGTATCGCTGGTCGCGGAAGTTGATGGCCGGATCGTAGGACACATCGCCTTCTCGCCCGTGACCATTTCGGACGGCACTAGAAACTGGTACGGGCTTGGACCGGTGTCAGTGTTGCCGGAGCACCAGCGGCAGGGTATAGGCAAAGCGTTGATCGAGGAGGGTTTGTCACGGCTGAAAAGCCTGAATGCTCAAGGAGTGTGTCTCGTGGGGCACCCGGATTACTACACAAAATTCGGGTTCAGGAACGTGCCGGGACTTGTGCACGAGGGAGTGCCACAGGAGGTTTTCTTCGCTCTATCATTTGATGGACACATTCCGCGGGGAACCGTCACGTTCCATGAAGCATTCAAAGCGGATGGCCGACAAGCGGGTGCCGGCGACGCGTGACAGCGCGTCTGAGCCTCACGTTAGCTTTCCGAGGAGCTTGTTTCCGTACTCCGATATTTCTTGGTTACGCGCAAGCGTACATGATCGCCAGACGTATCCCGGTGCCATAGAATATTTTCCTTCCATTCCTCGTGAATCGGAGGGTTCAGTGGCCGCAACTGGTCTTGTTTGTGCGCCGGAAAAAACCACGTGACTGGCGCGGCCGGGCTCACGGCAGCAGAAGCCGCAGCGCGCCTGCGCCAGTATGGCCCCAACGCCGTGCCGGAGGCGCGCCCGCATCCGTGGCGCGTGCTGCTCGGCAAGTTCTGGTCGCCGGTGCCGTGGATGCTCGAGGCCACCGTCGTGCTGCAGCTCGCCCTGGGCAAGGCGGATGAGGCCGCTGTCATCGCTATCCTTCTCGTTTTCAATGCCCTCCTGAGTTTCTTCCAGGAAAGCCGCGCCAACCGGGCGCTCGCGCTGCTACGGCAGCGCCTGTCGGTGACGGCGCGGGTGCTGCGCGACGGTCGCTGGCAGACCATTGCCGCGCAGGAACTGGTGCCGGGCGACGTGGTGCACGTGCGGCTGGGCGACCTCGCGCCCGCCGACATACGCCTCAGCGAAGGCGCGGTGCTGCTCGACCAGTCGGCGCTCACCGGCGAGTCGTTGCCGGTGGAAGCCGGCGCCGGCGCCAGTATCTACGCCGGCAGCACGGTGCGCCGCGGCGAGGCGACCGGCGAGGTCACCGCCACCGGCGCGCATACCTACTTCGGCCGAACCGCTGAGCTCGTGGGGCTCGCCAAGACGGAAAGCCATCTGACGCAGCTCATACTCCGCATCATCCGCTATCTCGTGACGTTCGATGTGGTGCTGGTGGTGGCGCTTTTCCTATACGCCATCGCCACCGGCCTGGCGCTGCACGACCTGCTGCCGTTCGCGCTGATCCTGCTGGTGGCGTCCGTGCCGGTGGCGTTGCCGGCCACCTTCACGGTCGCGCAGGCATTTGGCGCGCAGGCGCTGGCGCGCCGCGGGGTGCTGGTCGCGCGCCTGTCCGCGATCGAAGAGGCGGCGGCGATGGATGTGCTGGCGAGCGACAAGACCGGCACGCTCACGGAGAACCGCCTCACCGTCGCGCGGCTGGCGCCGTTCGCCCCGAGCAGCGAGGCCGAATTGCTGCGGCTGGCGGCGCTCGCCTGCGACGAGGCCACCCAGGATCCGATTGATCTGGCGATACTCGAAGTTGCGCGCGCCCGTGGAGTGCTGGCCGGTCTGCCCGAGCGGGTGCGGTTCATTCCCTTCGATCCCGAGACCAAGCGCGCCGAGGCGGTGTACCGCGACAACGGTGAGCTGCGCGTGGTCAAGGGCGCGGTGCGCGCGGTGGCGGCGCTGATTCCCGGCGCGCCGAACCTGGACCGCGACATGGAGACGCTCGCCGCCGGCGGCTACCGCGTCCTTGCCGTGGCCGCGGGCGTGGACGCGCTGCGCCTCGTCGGTCTGGTGGCGCTGGAAGATCCGCCGCGCGCCGATTCGAGCGCGCTGATTCAGGATCTGCGCGCGTTCGGCGTGCGCGTGGTGATGGTGACGGGCGATGCGCTTTCCACGGCGCGCGCGGTCGCCGGCCGCCTCGGGCTGGGCGAACGCGCGTGCGCGCCCGAAGTCTTGCGCCAGGGCCAGGGCGATCCGACGCGCGACTGCGACGTGTTCGCGCGCGTGCTGCCGGAGGACAAGTTTCACCTGGTGAAGAACCTGCAACGCGCCGGTCACGTGACCGGCATGACCGGCGACGGCGTGAACGACGCGCCCGCGCTCAAGCAGGCCGAGGTCGGAATCGCCGTGTCCAGCGCCACCGACGTAGCCAAGGCCGCCGCGAGCCTGGTGCTCACCAACCCCGGGCTTGCCGACGTCATGGTCGCCATCGAGGAAAGCCGGCGCATCTACCGCCGCATGCTGACCTACACGCTCAACAAGATCATCAAGACCATCGAGATCGCCTTGTTCCTGAGCATCGGCGTGATGCTGACGGGCGTGTTCGTGGTGACGCCGCTGCTCATCGTGCTGCTGCTGTTCACCAACGACTTCGTCACCATGACCATCGCCACCGACCACGCCGAGCCCGCGGCGCGGCCAGTGCGCTGGGACGTGCGCCGGCTGATCCTCGTCGCCGCGGTGCTAGCGCTGCTGGTGCTGGCGCTGTCGTTCACCGTGTTCTTCTTCGGCCGCGACCTGCTGCATCTGCCGCTGCCGCCGTTGCAGACGCTCATTTTTCTCATGCTGGTGTTCACCGGTCAGGGCAACGTCTATCTCGTGCGCACCAGCCGCCATTTCTGGCAATCGCGCCCCAGCCGCTGGCTGCTGCTTGCTTCGATGCTCGACGTCGTCGCGGTGAGCGTGCTCGCCACCCAGGGCATCTTCATGGCGGCGCTGAGTCCGGCGCTGGTCGCGGGGCTGCTGGCGGCGGTGTTGCTCTATCTGCTCCTGCTCGATCTCATCAAGGTCCGGCTGTTCCGCCGTCTCGGTCTGCATTGATGTCTGCGCTGTCGCGCCAGACGCCGGAGCCCCGGCGTGTCGGCGCGACGTATTGATTCAGAAACCGCGGCTTGCGTCGGGCCCGCAGCCGACGGCGTGATATAGTCGCACCACCGGTACCGCGAGGGGAGGGACCACCGTGCTGCACGCCATTACCGTGCTCCTGTTGTTCCAGCTGGTCGGCGAAGCGCTGACCCAGCTTTTCCGCTTGCCGGTTCCCGGACCGGTGCTTGGCATGGGGCTGCTGTTTTTCGCCCTGTTTTTCCCGCGCTGGCTGCCGCGGGAACTGCGCGACACCGCCCAGGCGATCCTGCAGCACCTGTCGCTGCTGTTCGTGCCGGCCGGCGTCGGCATTCTGCAGCATCTGCATCGCGTCGAACGCGAATGGCTGCCGATTACGGTTTCCCTGGTGCTGAGCGCCGTCGTCACGGTCGCGGTCACGGCACTGACCGTTCGCGCGCTCGCGCGCCTCACGCATGCCGGCAGCCCTGACGAGAAACGGACATGACGCGGTTCACCGACATCTGGGTCTATCTCGCCACCACGCCACTGCTGGGGCTGACCATCACACTGGTGGCCTATGTCGCCGGCGACTGGATTTACCGCCGCGCCCACATGCATCCGTTGCTCAATCCGGTGCTGCTGGCGGTTCTGGCCCTGATGGCGTTGCTGACCGTGACCGACACGCCTTATTCCACCTACTTCGAAGGCGCGCAGTTCGTGCACTTCCTGCTCGGGCCGGCGACGGTGGCGCTCGCTGTGCCGCTTTATTTCAATTTGGGAAAACTCAAGCGCATGTGGCTGCCGCTGCTAGGCGGGCTCATTGCCGGTTCGCTGACGGCGGCAATCTCCGCCGTCGGCATTGCCTGGATGTTCGGTGGTTCGAAGCAGACGTTGCTGTCGCTCGCGCCGAAATCGGTGACGGCGCCAGTGGCCATGGGCATCGCCGAAAAGCTCGGCGGCCTGCCGT
>JBLMXN010000036.1:0-5494 GCA_050257795.1 Bacteroidota bacterium | reverse complement strand
ATCGGGTTGTCGAGTTTCGGATTGCGTACATACGCCGCGCGCAGCTCCTCGAGCAATTTGGCGCGGATGATGCATCCGCCGCGCCAGACGCGGCAAACATCCCCGAGCGGAATGCCATAATGGCGTTCGCGTCCGCCACGGTGCAACAGATGCAGCCCCTGGGCGTAGGTCAGGATCATGGCGCCGTACAGCGCCCGCTCGAGATGCGCGAGGACAACATCCCGGTTAACGTCGCTCAGCAACCGGGTGTCGCCGAAGCGCCGGCTGGCCTCGACCCGCTGTTCCTTGTAATCGGACAGCCCGCGCATGGACACCGCGGCGTCGATCACCGGTACCGGCACCTGCTGCGCCATTGCCTCCTGCGAGGTCCACATGCCGGTGCCTTTCTGGCGCGCCGCGTCCAGGATCTTGTCGACGAGATAGCCGTCGTTTTCGGGATCGCGCCGGGTCAGGATGTCGGCGGTGATTTCGATCAGGAAACCGGACATCTCGCCGCGCGCCCACCCGGCGAACACCGCCTGCATTTTTTCCGGCGTCAGGCCGAGTCCGCGTTTCATCAGGTCGTAGCTTTCGGCGATCAGCTGCATCAGTCCGTATTCGATGCCGTTGTGCACCATCTTCACGTAATGGCCGGCGGCGTTTCTCCCGAGCCGGGCGACACAGGGATCGTTGCCGACCCTGGCGGCGATTGCTTCCAGCATCGGTTGCATCCGTTCCCACGCCGCCTTCGATCCGCCCGGCATCAGGCTCGGTCCGTGGCGCGCGCCGGATTCACCGCCGGAGATGCCCATGCCGACGAATTGCACGCAGCTCTTGGCCAGCTGCAGCATGCGCCGCTCAGTGTCGCTGAAATGCGAATTGCCGCCGTCGATGAGGATGTCCTGGCGTTGCAGGTGCGGCAGCAGCTGCTCGATCATCGTGTCCACTGCCGGTCCCGCCGGCAGCAGCAGCAACACCACGCGTGGGCGGCGCAGTTTCGAGACGAAGGCGGCGATCTCGGTGGTGCCGTCGGCGGCGACGTCGGCGCGCAGGCGATGCGCGGTTTCGCGGAAGGCATCAGCCTTGGGCACGTTGCGGTCGAGGCCGATGACGGGAAAGCCGTGCTCGACCAGATTCAGCGCCAGGTTCGAGCCCATGACGCCGAGTCCGACGACGCCGATTTCGAAAGGAGATTGCGCGGAGGTTTTCACGCGGGCTCCGGGTTTCGTGAAGCGGTGAGCAGCGAAGCGATCATTGTTCGATGTGTATGTGCCGGTTCGTGTCGAGTCCGTTAGCATACACGCGATTGGTCCCTGTCTGTCGCTCGCGTCCCGGTGCATGCTGATCTAGACAGGCGCCGCCATGCCAGGTTCCGCGCGCGTTCAATGGGTTCATGCCAGCGCAATGACGCTGGAATCCTCCGGGTATTTCCCGATCAGGACGGCGCCGCGCGGCTTTCGAGCCAGATGTCGACCCCGGCCGGCGGTGTGATGGCGCGCGCCGGGATCGGCTTGCCGTCGCGCCAATCCGCGAGCGCGCTGCGCTTCGCCTCGCCGGTCACGAGGAACAGTACGTGCCGCGCGCGGTTCAGGCGCCACGCGCTCAGACTCACGCGCGCGGGCGGCGGTTTGGGCGCATCGTGCACCGCCAGCACCGCGGGTGCCTCCGGCTCGACGCCCCAGTCATGCTCCGGAAACAGACTGGCGGTGTGCCCGTCCTCGCCGAGGCCGAGCAGTACCAGGTCGAATACGTCCACCTCGCGCAGCAACGCCGCGTAATCACGCGCCGCGTCGATCGCGCCGCGCTCGGCGGGAATCGGATGAATCTGCGGACGCGGAATCGCGACGTGATTCAGCCAGGCTGCATCCGCCATGAAACTGTTGCGCTCCGGATCGCCCGGCGGCAGGCAGCGCTCGTCACCATAATAGATATGCCACGCGGACCAGTCGGTTTCGACGGCGCGCAGTTTTTCGTACAGCGACCGGGGTGTGTTGCCGCCGGCCAGCACAATGTGAAATGTTCCGCGCTGCGCTATCGCTTCACGGGCGAGCCGGGTCACCGCGTCGGTGATCTGTGCGAACAGGGATGATGCATCGGGAAACAGATGCCAACGGCAAATTTGTGCAGGCAGCTGACTCATTCGCGGGCCACGCGGGCGTTCACCGTGCTTGCCGTCTCCGGGACGGTATCGGGAAATCCGATCCATCCTATCGTAATGTCGCTCCGTCCGGCGGCGGATACCGTCGTGTTTTCGCCGCTGGCTCCGTGGGACCGCGGTAGCGCGCCGGCCAGATGGGATTCAAAAGTCAAAATGCCTTGTAAATCACACATTATGATGAATATTAATGTTCGATTATGAACGGCGGCAATTGACAGTTCAGACCCCCGGCAGTCAACTTTATTGCCGTATTACCCCTCTAACAAGTGGATCAAACAGCGCTTAGGAGTACGATCATCCCGCGTAGTCTGTGGTGGGAAGGCTTCGTTAACAACACGAAAGTACAGGAGACGGCCATGACGGACGAATACAGCAAAGACGAAAAGAACGAAAAGGGCGCCTCCCGGCGCCGGTTCATCAAGACGGCGGGCGCCGTCGGTTTGGCGGCAAGCGTCGGTCCCTTCATCATTACCCGCCCCGCACGCGCCGCCAAGAAAACCCTCAAGATCCTGCAGTGGAATCACTTCGTGCCCGCGTACGACAAGTGGTTCGACAACACCTACATCAAGCAGTGGGGCGAGAAGAACGACACCGAGGTGATCGTGGACCACGTCGGCATCCCGGCGCTCAGTTCGCGCGCGGCGGCCGAAGTTTCGGCGCAGAAGGGGCATGACCTGTTCATGTTTCTGTCACCGCCACCGGTGTATGAGGATCAGGTCATCGATCACCGCGAGATTTACGAGGAGGTGGAACGCAAGCACGGCAAGGCGATCCCGCTCGCGGTCCACAGCACGTACAACCCGAAGACGAAAAAGTATTTCGCCTTCTCGGACAGCTATGTGCCCGACCCGATCAACTACCGACTCGACCTGTGGGACGAGATCGGCATGAAGCCGGACTCCTGGGAGCACATTCGCGAAGGCGGGCGCAAGATCAAGCAGAAAACCGGCATTCCGCTCGGCATCGGTCTGTCGGCCGAACTGGACACCGCCATGGCGATGCGCGCCATCCTGTACGCGTTCGGCGGTTCGGTGCAGGACGAACACGGCAAGGTCGCGCTGAATTCGAAGCACACGCTCAATGCCGTGAAGTTCGTCAAGGCCATGTACAAGGAGGCCATGACGCCCGAGGTGCTCGCGTGGGACCCGTCGTCCAACAACCGCGCGATGATCGCCGGCAAGGTATCGGTGGTGCTGAACGCGATCTCGATCACACGCGAAGCCGAGACCAAGAATCTGCCGATCGGCGACAATATCGGGCTCGCCAAGGCGGCCGCTGGACCGGTGCGCCGAATCGGCCTTGAGCACGTGATGGATTGCTACGTGATCTGGAAGTTCGCCGAGAACATCGACGGCGCGAAGAAGTTCCTGGTCGATTACATCGACAACTTCCACGATGGCTTCGCCGCCAGCAAGTACTACAACTTCCCGTGTTTCGCGAGCACCGTGCCCGACCTTAAGAAACTGCTGGCCGACGATCCGGCCAAGCCGGCGGGCAAATACAACGTGCTGAGCGACGTACTCACATGGGCGACCAACGTTGGATATCCGGGTTACGCGAACGCCGCGGTTGACGAGACATTCAATACCTGGGTGCTCAACACAATGTTCGCCAAGGCCGCCACCGGCGACATGAGTCCGGAGCAGGCGGTGAAGGAAGCCACTGCGAGTTGCGAGCGGATCTTCGCAAAATGGCGTGAAAAAGGGATGGTCTGATCGGGCGGACAACGCCCGGAATCTTCCGTGAAGCTGTCGGCCGGGGCTCCGCAAGGGGCCCCGGTTGCACGGATCGCCCCGCGGGGCGAATAATAAGGCGCGACGCGACGACGCGCGATAACTGAAAAACAAATTCATGGCTACCGTAGAAACACGTGCTGTCACCAAGAGCTTTGACGGGAGCAATGCCGTCGATTCGGTCGATCTGCTGGTCAAGGAGGGGGAATTTCTGGTGTTCCTCGGTCCGTCGGGATCGGGCAAGAGCACGCTGCTGCGCATGATCGCCGGCCTCGAGGCGCCGACCTCGGGCGACATCCTGATCGGCGGCAACGTGGTGACGCAGATGCCGCCGCGGGCGCGCAACATCGCCATGGTGTTCCAGAGCTACGCGCTCTATCCGCACATGACGGTCTTCAAGAACATCGCGTTTCCGCTCGAGGCCCAGGGCATGCACCGCGAGGAGACCCGCAAGAAGGTCGAGTGGGCCGCCGGCCTGTTCGGCATCCAGCGGCTGCTGCAGCGCAAGCCGCGCCAGCTTTCGGGCGGCGAGCGCCAGCGCGTGGCACTGGCGCGCGCGGTGGTGCGCGAGCCGGTGGTGTTCCTGTTGGACGAGCCGTTGTCCAATCTCGACGCCAAGCTGCGCACCTCGGCGCGGGACGAGCTGCAGCAGTTCCAGCGCCGGCTCGGGACGACCACCATTTATGTCACGCACGATCAGGTCGAGGCCATGGGCCTGGGCGACCGCATCGCGGTGCTCAACAACGGGCGCATCCACCAGCTCGGCACGCCGCAGCAGGTCTATGACGACCCGGCCGACACCTTCGTCGCCACCTTCATCGGCGCGCCGCCGATGAACCTGATCGAGAGCGAGAGCACCATCACCGGTTTCCGGCCGGAGCATTTCCTGCCGCATGAAATCTACCACGGCGACCAGGACGTCACGCGGTTTCCGTTCAAGGTCACGCGCATCGAATACCTCGGTTCGGACCGCCTGGTCTACGGAATTCTGGAATCGCCGTTCCCGGCAGCGCACGTGATCTCGCGCCTGCCGTCGAACGTCAGCGTCGCGGTGCGCAAGGACGAGCGCCACGAATTCGTGGTGCGCAACCGCGATCTGCGCTACTTCGACCGCGCCAGCGGACGCCGCGCCGCGCCGCCGCAGGTCGGTTCGCCATGAGCGCCGGCGCGGTGCGCGCGCGCGGCCTGCGGCGTTTTATCGACGACGAACGCTGGCTCGGGCGCCTGCTGATCGCGCCCGCGGTGATCTACATCGTCGCGCTCGTCGGCTTCCCGTTCCTGCTGGCGATCTACTACAGCCTGAGCGACGCCACGGTCGGCAGCCGCACGCTGCACTTCGTGGGCCTGCGGAATTTCCGCCTGATCATGGACAACCCCACGTTCTGGGAGTCGCTGCGCAACGCCATCGTGTTCACCCTGGTATCGCAGGTGCTGGTGGTGGTGCTGGCGAAAATCCTGGCGCTCGCGCTCAACAGGAATTTCCGCGGCAAGTGGCTGGTGCGATTCCTGATCCTGCTGCCGTGGGTGGCGCCGATCTCGCTCGGCGTGATCGGCTGGCTGTGGATCTTCGATCCGGTCTACAGCATCATCAACTGGGGTATGCGGGCGATCGGGGTGTTCGGTC
>JBLMXN010000035.1:0-12007 GCA_050257795.1 Bacteroidota bacterium | reverse complement strand
GCCGCTTTGAGCGGCGCGCCGGCCAACAGGCGTTCCGCATGCTGGAGAACAAGCGTTTCCGCGCCGCGTATGATTTCCTGTTGCTCCGGGCCGAGACCGGCGAAGCCGACCGCGGTCTGGCCGACTGGTGGACCCGGTTCCAGACGGCCAGCGACACTGAACGTCGCGCGATGATCGCAGAAGTCGCGCCGGCCGGGGGTGCTGAGAAAAAACGCCGCCGCCGGCGACGCCGCCGCCGTCCGGCATCCGAAGGTGCGCCGCGGCATGAGTAAGCCGGTAGGGGACGATGCGCGCGCCTACATCGGCTTGGGCAGCAACCTGGGCGATTCCGTCGCGCAGGTGCGCGGCGGCATGACCGCGCTCGCGCAGTTGCAGCAGACCCGCGTCGAGGTCTGTTCCTCGCTCTACCGCACGGCGCCGGTGGGGCGACAGGACCAGCCTGATTTCGTCAACGCCGTCTGCCGCGTGCGTACCCGCCTGGCGCCGGTGGCGCTGATGCGTCGCCTGCTCGAGGTCGAACAGACCCACGGACGCGTGCGGGAAGGCGAGCAGGGTGGTCCGCGCACGCTCGACCTCGATCTGCTGCTGTACGGCGACGCAGCGATCCACCGCGCGGAATTGACCGTGCCGCACCCCAGACTCCACGAACGCGCCTTCGTCCTGTATCCTTTATTCGAGCTGGAACCGGACCTGGTCATTCCCGGCCATGGCCCGTTGCGCAACCTGCTGGCAGCCTGCGCCGGCCAGCGAATACAGAAGATGGATGCCTAGAAACGATACGCAAGCAAGCGAGATACACCAGCGCATGAATGCCATAAACCCCGGTTATGTCGTGGTCGAAGGTCCGATCGGCGTCGGCAAGACCAGCCTGGCGATGCGCCTCGCGGACGCCTTTGGCGCGACACCATTGCTAGAGCGGCCGGAGGAGAATCCGTTCCTCGAGCGCTTCTACCAGTCGCGCAAACATTTCGCGCTGCCGACCCAGCTGTTTTTCCTGTTCCAGCGCGCGCGCCAGATCGAGCCGCTCAGGCAGAGCGACATGTTCAGCAACGGCTACGTTGCCGATTTCCTGCTTGACAAGGACAAGCTGTTCGCGCGCGCCAACCTCGACGACGACGAGCTGCGGCTGTATGAGCAGGTCTATGCGCAGATGAGTCTGAGCCTGCCGGCGCCGGACCTGGTGATCTACCTGCAGGCCCCGGTGGACGTGCTGGTGGAGCGGGTGCGCCGGCGCGGTGTGGAATACGAACGACTCATCGAGCGCGAGTATCTGCAGACCCTGGTGGACGCCTACACCCAGTTTTTCCACCATTACACCGCGGCGCCGCTGCTGGTGGTGAACGCCGAGCGCATCAACATCGTCGACAGCGACGCGGATTTCCAGATGCTGCTGACGCACATCCGCAAGATTCGCAGCGGCCGCCATTTTCTCAATCCTCTGGCCGCCAGCCTGTGAAACCCGTCACCCTTAGCGCCGTCCGGGAGATGAAGCGCCGCGGCGAGAAAATCACCTGTCTCACCGGCTACGACTACAGCTTTGCCGCGCTGCTCGATCGTGCCGGCGTCGACATGATCATGGTCGGCGACTCGCTCGGCATGGTCATGCAGGGCAACGAGACGACCCTGCCCGTGAGCCTGGCCGACATGGTGTATCACTGCCGTTGTGTCGCGCGCGGCGCGACGCGCGCGCTGCTCATCGGCGACCTGCCGTTCATGAGCTACCAGGAAAGTCCGCAACGGGCGCTGGCCTCGGCCGGGCGCCTGATGCAGCGCGGCGGCGCCCAGGTGGTGAAGCTTGAAGGCGGCGAGCCGATGGCCGAGACGGTGCGGTTCCTGACCGAGCGCGGCATCCCGGTATGCGCGCACCTTGGGCTGACGCCGCAATCGGTGCATCAGCTCGGCGGCTATCGCGTGCAGGGTCGCGAGGCGGCCGCCGCCGAGCGCATGCGCCACGACGCCAAAGTGCTGCAACAGGCGGGCGCGGGACTGATCGTGCTGGAAGCGATTCCCGCCGAGCTCGCCAAGGCGATCACTGCCGATCTGGAGATTCCCACCATCGGCATCGGCGCGGGCGTGGATTGCGACGGCCAGGTGCTGGTGCTGCATGACATGCTGGGCATTTACCCGCGCCCGAGCCCGAAATTCTCCAAAAACTTCATGCAGGGCGCGGCCTCGATCGAAGACGCGGTGAAACGCTACATCGCCGCCGTCAAATCCGGCGAGTTTCCGGGACCGGAACACAGCTTCCACGCCGCATGATCACGGTCGACAGCGCCGCCGGCTTGAGGGAGCAGATCACGCGCGTGCGCGCCGCCGGCAAGCGCATCGCCTTCGTGCCGACCATGGGTAATCTGCACGCCGGCCATCTGCGCCTGATGCAGGAGGCGCGCCGTCACGCGCCGGTGGTGGTCGCGAGCGTCTACGTCAACCCGCTGCAGTTCGCACAGGGCGAGGATTTCCATACCTACCCGCGCACGCCCGGGCACGACAAGGTGGCGCTGATGGCCGCCGGCGTGGACGTGCTGTTCATGCCGACCGAATCGGAGATGTATCCGCGCGGGGCCGCGGCGCAGACCTTTGTCGAGGTTCCGGGTCTGAGCGACGATCTGTGCGGGGCGTTCCGGCCGGGACATTTTCGTGGCGTGGCCACGGTGGTGAACCGCCTGTTCAACCTGGTGGCGCCTGACGTCGCCGTTTTCGGCAAAAAGGATTATCAGCAGCTTCTGGTCATCCGTCTCATGGCGGCGGATCTCGGCCTGCCGGTCGAAATCGTCGGCGTGGACACGATGCGTGAAGCTGACGGGCTGGCCATGAGCTCGCGCAACCAGTATCTCACCGCCGACGAACGACATCGCGCGCCGCACCTGTACGAGGCGCTCGTCCGCTTGCGCGATCGCGTGTGCGAGGAGGGCATGCATCTGCGGGTGGTGGAGGAGAACGCCGTCATCGATCTGCAGGCCGACGGTTTCAAGCCCGATTACGTCAGCGTGCGCCGCCCGGTGGATCTGCAGCGTCCGGGGCCGGAGGACCGTGCGCTCGTGGCGCTGGCGGCGGCGTGGCTCGGACGTACGCGCCTGATCGACAACCTCGAATTCGAGCGCTGAGAGTCTCGAGCCAACCGAATATGACCATGAACGCCAGCACGCCGGGGTCGCCAGGAAAGGCGATTCTTTTAGAATTCCAATCCCTGGCGTCCGTGGCGTCCTGGCGATCTATTTCATTTTGATAGCTTCTTTAACGCATTTGAAACCGGGTGCGTGAGGCCCGATAATATAGGGATGACCGGAGATGCCATGCGCCGCCAGATGCTCAAATCCAAGCTGCACCGCGTGACCGTCACGCATTCCGAGCTCGATTACGAGGGCTCGGTGGCGATCGATGGCCGTCTGCTGGACGCCGCCGACATTCGCGAGTATGAGCGCATCGAAGTCTACAATCTCAAGAACGGCGAACGCTTCTCGACCTACGCCATCCGCGCCCGAGAGGGTTCGGGCATCATCTCGGTCAACGGCGCCGCCGCGCACAAGGCCAATCCGGGTGACATCGTCATCATCTGCGCCTATGCGGAGGTCGAGGAAAAGGAACTTGCCACCTTCAAGCCGCGCCTGGTGTACGTGGACGGACGCAACCGCATCACCCACACGCGCAACTCCATCCCGGTCCAGGTCGCCTGACCGCCTGTTTGCCTGACTTCCGGGCGCTGTTGCCCGGCCGTTCCGTTCGGTGGCGCGCCCGTGCTGCCGGCATTCCGATTTGATCTTTCTCAATATTAGGTCCCGGCGTCGGCGTTACCCTGATTTCGTATTCATGACTTTCCCGCCGGCGACGAATCGTTTCAGCGCGACTGCCGGCGGAAAGGAGAGACATGACCGCTATCAAGGCCCTGGATGCCGCGTCGCTGTGTGCGCACTGTGATCCGAATCGCCTGACGTTCGAGACGACCGCGGAGCTTGCCGACCTCGCGGAAGTCATCGGCCAGCCGCGCGCCACGGACGCGATCCAGTTCGGCATCGGCATCCGCCGCGACGGCTATAACCTCTTTGTTCTCGGGGCGCCGGGCACCGGGCGTCACACGGTGGCGCGCCAGTTCCTCGAGCGCCGGGCCGCGACGGAGTCGGTCCCCTCCGACTGGTGTTACGTCAACAACTTCAAGCAGCCGCACAAACCGCGGGCGCTGCGCTTGCCCGCGGGCCAAGGCGTGCAGTTGCGCGACGACATGGCCGGGCTCATGGAGGATTTGCGCAGCGCCATTCCGGCGGCGTTCGAAAGCGAGGAGTACCGCGCGCGCCATCAGGAACTCGAGCAGGAACTGAAGGAGCGGCAGGAGCAGGCCTTCGAGGAGCTGCGCAAGCAGGCCGAGGAACACCACATCGCGCTCATCCGCACGCCGTCGGGCATGGCGTTCGCGCCCACGCGCAAGGGTGAGGTGCTGAACCCCGAGGAATTCCGGAAGCTTCCCGAAGCGGAGCAGAAGCGCATCGAGGCGGTGGTGAGCACCTTGGAAGAACAGCTGGCCCGCATCATCCATCAGTTCCCGCAATGGCGCCGCGAGGGTCAGCAACGCCTGCGCGACCTGGATCGCGACGTGACCATGTCCGCCGTGGAGCACCTGCTCGACGAACTGCGGAAGAAATACGCGGCGCTTCCCGAGGTCGTGCGTTACCTCGACGAGGCGCAGGAAGCGGTCATCGAAAATTCCGACGACTTCCGCCGCACCGAGGAGGGCGGCGAGATGACATTCCTCGGGATACCGATTCCGCGTTCGCTCACGGGCACGGCCTCGCTGCGGCGCTTCCAGGTCAACGTGTTGATCGATCACTGCGCCACCCGCGGCGCGCCCGTGATCTACGAAGACAGTCCGAGCTATCAGGCACTCATCGGCCGGGTCGAGCATCTGGCGCAGATGGGCGCCTTGGTGACCGACTTCACGCTCATCAAGCCGGGCGCGCTGCTGCGCGCGAACGGCGGTTATCTGATTCTCGACGCGCGCAAGGTGCTGATGCAGCCGTATGCCTGGGAGGGTCTGAAGCGCGTACTGTCCTCGCGCCAGGCGCGAATCGAATCGCTCGGCCAGGCACTGTCCCTGGTTAGCACCGTTTCGCTCGAACCCGAACCGATCCCGCTCGACGTCAAGGTCGTGCTGGTGGGCGAGCAGCTGCTGTATTATCTGCTGTATTACTACGATCCGGACTTCCGCGAGCTGTTCAAGGTCGCGGCCGATTTCGAGGACAACATGGCGCGCCGCGAGGACAGCGACATGCTGTACGCGCGGCTGGTCGCGACACTGGCGCGCCGGGAGGGACTGCTCGCGCTCGACCGTCAGGCCTGCGCGCGCGTGATCGAGCACGGCGCGCGCCTGGCCGCCGACACGGAAAAGCTCTCGATTCGCCTGCGCGACATCAGCGATCTGTTGCGCGAGGCCGACTACTGGGCGCGCCAGGCCAAGCGCGACGTCGTCACCGGCGAAGACGTGCAACGCGCCCTGGATGCCAAGGTGTACCGTTCCGACCGCGTGCGCGAGCGCATCCAGGAGGAAATCCGCCGCGGCACGCTGCTGATCGACACGACCGGCGGGCGCGTCGGACAGGTCAATGGCCTCTCGGTCGTGATGCTCGGCGATTTCATGTTCGGTCACCCGAGCCGCATCACCGCGCAGGCGCGCCTCGGCAAGGGCGAGGTGCTGGATATCCAGCGCGAGATCGAACTGGGCGGGCCGATCCATTCCAAGGGCGTGATGATCCTGGCCGGATTTCTCGGCGCGCGTTACGCCGCGGGCCGGCCGTTGTCGCTGTCGGCAAGCCTGGCGTTCGAGCAGACCTATGGCGAGGTCGAGGGCGACAGCGCGTCCTCGGCGGAACTGTACGCGCTGCTGTCGGCGCTGGCCGAGACGCCGATCAGGCAATCGCTCGCCGTCACCGGTTCCGTGAACCAGCACGGCGAAATCCAGGCCATCGGCGGCGTGAACGAGAAGATCGAGGGTTACTTCGACGTCTGTCGCGCGCGCGGCCTCACCGGCGACCAGGGGGTGCTGATCCCGGCGGCCAACGTCAAGCATCTGATGCTGCGGCACGACGTCGTCGAGGCCTGCGCCCAGGGTAAATTCCACGTCTATCCGGTGACCACCGTGGACGAAGGCATCGAGCTGCTCACCGGCGTTGCCGCGGGCGAACGCGATGACGAGGGGCTTTTCCCTGACGACACCATCAACCAGCGTGTGGAAGTGAAACTGCTGGTGTTCGCGGAGCAGGCACGCGCCTTTGGGGCGCCACCCGAAGCCGCGAAAGAGGACGAGTGAACTCCCCCCGGTCATCCGACGAGTCCATCCGGCGCATCCTGGTCGCGCTGGACGCCTCGGTTTCCAGTCTTGCGACACTCGAGGCGGCGGTGGCGCTGGCTTCGCACCTGGAAGCGGAATTGATCGGGCTTTTCGTCGAAGACGTCAATCTGCTGAACCTGGCGGCGCTGCCATTCGCGCGCGAGGTCGGTTTTCCTTCGGCGCGCCGGCGTCGCCTGGGAAGCCTCGAAATGGAGCGCTCGTTGCGCGCCCAGGCTTCACGCGCGCAGGCGGCCCTGATCGCCGCGGCCGAGCGGCAGAGCGTGCGCTGTTCCTTTCGCGTCGTGCGCGGGGAAGTCACGGCGCAGGTGCTCGAGGCCGCGACCGAGGTCGATCTGCTCGCTTTGGGCATGGGCCGGCCGCGGGCGTGGCGCGCGAGTTCCACGTCGCGCGTGATCGCCAGCTCCGCCTCGCGCCCGGTGCTGCTCCTGACGCCCGGCACCCCGGTCGGCCCGCCGATCGCGAGCGTCTACGACGGTTCGGCCGAATCCGCGCGCGCGCTGTTGCTGGCGCGGCGCCTGGCGCAAACGGAAAGCGCCACCCTGACGGTGCTGGTTGTCGCCCGCGACGCGGACGACGCGCAGCGCCTGCGGCAACAGGCCGCCGGACACCTGGCCGGGAGCGGGCTGGCGGTGGATTACGTCACGTTAATGGACGCCGACGCCGCGGACGTGGCGCAAGCGGCGCGCCGGCGCGCCACCGGCACATTGGTGCTGGCAGCGAATCTCCTGCTGAAGTCAGGTACATTGGAGCAGCTGCTGACGGAACTCGATTGCGCGGTGATTCTGACGCGCTGACGGCGAGCCCATGGTCGATCGAGACAAATCTGCAAGTCGCGACGCCGGTTTGGTGCTGGCGCTCAGCGGCGGCGGGGCCCCCGGTATCGCGCACATCGGCGTATTGCAGGTGCTCGAAGAAAACGCGATTCCGGTGCGCGCCGTTGTCGGGACCAGCATCGGCGCCGAGATCGGCGCGTTTTTTGCGAGCGGCATGCCGGTCGACGAGCTGGCTGTTCTCGCCACCGCCTTCGACTGGAAACAGACGCTGCAGCTTTTCATGCCGGATCTCCCGACCGGCGGCGTGGTCTCCGGCAGGAAGATCATGGATTTCCTGAACGCGAGGCTGGGCGCGCATCGCATCGAGGAGCTCGCCTTCGGTTACGCGGCCGTGGCCGCCGACCTGGAAACCGGCGAACAGGTGGTGCTCGACCGTGACGGGCTGGTGGACGCGGTGCGCGCGAGCATCTCAATTCCGGGACTGATCACGCCGCATCGCGTCGGCAATCGCTTGCTCGTGGACGGCGGCGTGCTCAACCCGGTGCCGTTCGACGTCGCGCGCCAACGTTTCGGCGGACCGGTGCTGGCGGTGGCGGTGCACGCCGCCGCGCGCCAGGTCGCGCGGCGTAAACTTCCGCCACGTTCGCGGCAATGGCCGCAGCACGTGCGGCAGCTGCTGCGGCAACCATGGATGATGCGCGCGCAGGGACTCGAGGCGTGGCTGGAAGTGCAGCTGGAAAAATATCAGAAGCGGAGTAGTGCGAAATCGCCGTGGACCGCGCGCCGGGTGCTGGATCAGGTGCTGCTTCTCACCCAGGCGGAGATGGTGCGCTTGCGCGCCGCGACTCATCCGCCCGATCTCATGCTGCTGCCCGCGGTCGGCCGCATCGGTCGGATGGAGTTCTATCGCGGGCGCGAGGCGATCGCCGCCGGCCGCGCCGTGGCACGCGAGCGGCTCGCGGAGATCAAGAGCTTGGCGGCGATGGCTCGAGACCGATGACACCCTGATGCTTCTGGTTCGTCGTCAATGTTGGCTTATGCCGACGACACAAAGTGCCGCCAGCATAAGGTCGGTCACTACATCATCCTGGTCCGAATTCGGCACCAGGGTGATCGTGCGATTCCGGGTGCGTCGACCAGCCGGTCGGGCCGCTTCAGACAGATCCCATCGCCGATTCGTAATCGGTAGCTCGCGAGTTCGTCCCCGGTCACCGGCGTGCGTGTATTTCCGAGCACTGACGGCTCAGCCCTGTTTGTTCGCCCAGAGCGTGCACCAACCGTTGGGGCTCACCTTGCCTTCGACCACCTGGCAGGTACCGGACTCGGCGATGAAGTGCATGCAGTTGGCGCATTGCTGGTCTCCCTTGGGCTGGTCCTGATATCCTGCCTGCGTCTTGCTCAGTTTCCCGCCCGGAGCAGGCGCGCCATCGGCCGATCCGCCTTGCGACGCGCCTCCCGACCCGGGGGTCGGACCTGCCTCATGACTTGGCGCTGGAGCCGCCGGGACAGCGGCTTCGGGAGCTTGCGTCTTCGGGGCCGGGGAAACGGCCTTTTTCTGGCAGCCAGCCAGGGCAAGCGCCAGCACGGCCATGCCGTGCAGCACCGTTCGACGCTCGGGATCATAAGTTGCCATGATGAATACCTCCTTTAAGTTGGGCGCACCTGCCGGCCGTGACCCGGGTCGATCCGCATGGCGGACAGGAACGTCGACCGGGAAGGACTGGTCGCCGATGCCCGTGCCCGCCACGAGATCTCGGTGCCGTCGGTTCCGCGTCCTCAGAAATTGAGCTGGAGACCGACCGTGGCGGTGTCGAGTTTGATCTTCGACACGTCGTAGCGTTCGTACTCCAGGCGCATGGCGAGGTTCTTGTTGAAACCCAGTTTGAATCCGGCGCCCCAAAACGGATCGTTGCCGTCCTTGTCACCAACCACTCCGCCCAGCGCCGAATTCGAGTCCCACCAGAACTGTCCGCCTTTCACGAAGAACGACGACGCAGACGCCAGCGGAAGCGAGAACACCGCCGCCAGGCCTTTGCCGTCGGCATCGAACCGGGAGTTGCCGTTATCCAGCCGATTGAAGTCGGTCCACTGGCCCTCGATGCCGAACCAGTCGGTGAACTGACCGCCGACGAATCCCTTGACCAGGTTGTCGTTGTCATGAAAATCGCTTTCGTTGATCCTGTATCCGCCCCACGATGCGCCAAGATAGACCCCTGGTTGGTCCGCACACGCCGCCAGCGGGACGGGCAAAATCACAACCGATAAGCCGATAAGAGAAAACAGTTTGCTGATACGCATGGCTTTCTCCTTGTCTCCAGATAGATGAGATCATCCGTTTGATGCTCATTAATCGATCCGGCGCATCTCGCCGGTTGCCTGCGTTCAAGAACCACCGCGCCGGATCAATCACCGGCTACTTGAGCTGGATAATGTTTTCGACTGATTTGACGCCCGGGACATCGCGCGCCAGCCCGACCGCTCGGTCGATTTCCTGTTGACTGTCGGCCAGCCCGCTCAGCCGGACCACCCCCTTGAACGTCTCCACCTTGATGGCGAGCGCGCTGACCTCCTTATCAGCCACGAAGGCGGATTTCACCTTGGCCGTGATGACGCTGTCGTCCACGTACTCGCTGGTGTTCTGCGGCGTGCGGCGGATGTCGTTCTTGACCGATTTGACCCCGGGAACATCGTGCGCCAGCACCACTGCCCGGTCGATTTCCTGTTGCGTGTTGGCGAACCCGCTCAGTTGGACCACTCCCTTGTACGTCGTTACTTTGATGTCGAGCGCGTTGACGGCTTTGTCGTCGACGAAGGCGGATTTCACCCTGGCGGTGATGGCGCTGTCATCCAGATATTCGCCGGTGCTCTCTTGCCGGCTCGAACCGGCGCAGCCGACCAACAGGCTCGCGATGAGGATCATTAACGGGAACAGGGTATGGCGATGGTGAAACATGGCGTCCTCCTTTTCCGTTGGGAATTTCCGAAAATTCCTTTGCCGAAATTTCGAGAAACATCACGTTTGCGGATCTCCCGGAGATCGATCGCCTCCGGCGAGTCACAACGCCCGTAACCCCCGCGCCTGTTCTGCAGGCGATATCAATGTCGATACAAAATGTGTATGCGTCGGGGAGAAAAGGTTCCGGCATTCCCGAAAGAGCATGACGATGTCGCCGCGCGGCGACATCGCGGCAGTCTCGATGCGCAATTTGGCGCGTCAATGCAAAACAAGACAGTTCAGGCTTTGTCGGATGCGGATGATGTCGCCATCGGGCGACATCATCGCGGGCGAAATTCGAATGGTCGGGCCGAGCTGTCGGGAGTATAAATAATGGTCGCACCCTGACGTTTGGCCCGGTGGCGGCGTCGGAACGGGTCACGCGTCGGAGCGGATCCGAGACGGCAAAGGCGGCGAGCGGTCAGGAACCGGCCGGACCCATGTCATCCATCGCGGCAAGCACCGCACGTCTGACGCGATCGAAAAGCAGGAGATCCGTCATGAAGAAAATCATTTGTGTCTTCGTGCTCATGTTGTGGACCCCCGTCGCGCTGGCGGCGGCGGAGGTGATGCCGGATCAGCTGCTACGCACGACCATCGACAAGATCAACCAGTTGCTCACGGTGGATCGCAGCGCCGATCCCGACGACCCGCACCGGCTCTACGCCATGATCGATTTCTGCGAAGAGGTGCTGCCGCATATCGATTTCCGCGGCATGGCCAGAGCGGTTCTGGGACCCGCCTGGCGGAACATCAACGACGAACAGCGCGCACGCTTCACCCACGAATTCCGTTATCTCCTGGTGCGGACCTATGGCACCGCACTGCGCAAGAATCGCGACCAGAAAATCATTTATCTGCCGTTTTTCGGCAAGCCGGGGGACAAGACGGCGGTGGTGAGGACCGAGATCAGGCAGGCCAGCGGCGGGCCGAACGTCCACATCAACTACAGCTTCTACCGCGTACACTCGGTCTGGAAACTGTATGACATCGCCATCGACGGCGTGAGCCTCGTCACCACCTATCACAGCACCTATGCGGACCAGATCCACAAAGAAGGCATCGATTCCCTGATTGTCGGCATTGCCAAGAGTAACCGTCAGCCGGCGAGCGAACGGGGCGGCGCGCCGGTACGCGCGGGATCGTCCAGGAGAGGCGCCGGCCAATGAACACGGACTGTCTTCCGTTGCAGGGTGACGTCAGGTAAACCGCCGAGGTTGTACCGGAATAGGATTGGCGCCTGGGCCGATTCGGGGCCGGGATCGAGCGAGGCGGGAGCGTCTTGCCAGTTCTGACGTTTCCGTGACCGCGAGGCGAGCGACTTTGTATCGCTCACAAAAGTAATTGGTACCGAGGGTCGGAATCGAACCGACACGGTGTTGCCACCACCAGATTTTGAGAACGACGGGCCAAACAGCCGGTTGTTATCAATCAATCACTTGCATCGCTTGCCATTTCCCAACTCCTGCCTCAATCGCATCTCACCCTGCCTCAGCCTGCCTTGCCCTGGCACAAAACTGGCACACGGCCAATCAACGATTCGACGGGCTGTCACGCCGCTCCTTGAGTGGATTCGCCCGATCCCCGGGATGGTTCCGATAAAGGTCGGGCAAGGATTAATTCGCGTGGGACAGATTGTTTCAGACAACAGCGGCGGTATGATTTAACAATTCGCCATGCACACGGTAAACGGCTGCAGCGCATCGGCATCGTGGCGCCCGCCGCCTGCTGATCGCCCTGTGGCGGTATGTGGAACAAGGGATAGTGCCGGCAGGCGCCCAGTTATAAGAGGCCGGCGCATAAACGAACGCCGGGAATGAGAAACGCACGTTCTGGAACCGCGCCCGGGCGCCCTAAAGCAGGCGGACCGGGGCTTGAATCGCATGGGCCGGAAACTGGCAC
>JBLMXN010000034.1:0-16311 GCA_050257795.1 Bacteroidota bacterium | reverse complement strand
CGCTGACCGGGGTACGCGCCAGGATATTGCCGGCGCGATCGTGCGTATCGATCGCGACCTGCATGGATAAACCGACGCGCAGCGGTTTGTCCGCCAGCTCCCGCGGGTCGAGGCCGATGCGCACCGGCACCCGTTGCACGATCTTGATCCAGTTGCCGCTGGCGTTCTGTGGCGGGAGCAGCGCGAACGCCGCGCCGGTGCCGGCGCCCACGCCGAGCACTTTGCCGTGGAACTCGACCGATCCGCCATACAGGTCGGCGACCATGGTCACGGGCTGGCCGAGGCGGATATCGCGGAACTGGTCTTCCTTGAAATTGGCCTCAACCCACAGCTGATCCAGGGGCACGACGGTCATGAGCGGCATGCCGGGGGTGACGCGGCTCCCGAGTTGCACGCTGCGCTGGGCCACGTAACCGCTCACCGGCGACAGCACCACGTGGCGCTGCCACTCGACATAGGCCTCGCGCAGCTTCGCCTCGGCCGCCAGCACCAGCGGATGGCGCTCGACGTCGGTGCCGCGCACCAGCGCCGCGGCCGCCGCCCGCTCGTGCTGCGCCGCGCTCAAGGCCGCCTGCGCCGTATCATAGGTAGTGCGCGCATGCTGCAATTCCTCGTTCGACACCGCGTGTTCCGCGATCAGGGCCTCGCGCCGGCTCAGGTCTTCCCTGGCCCGGGCGACGTCGGCCTGGCGCAACGCCACGCTGGCGCGCAACTGCGGCAGACGTTCGAACAGTTGCCGCACCTGGCGCACCGTGTCGGCCAGGTTGGCCTTGGCGGCTTCGAGCGCGATCGCGGTATCGGTGTCATCGAGCCTGATCAGCGGCTGGCCCTGCCGCACCAGGTCGGTCTCGTCGGCCTCGATCGAGGTGACCGTGGCGGCAATCTGCGGCGAGATGTTCACCATGTTGCCGGCCACATAGGCGTCGTCGGTGGATTCGTGGTACTGCCCGACCAGCCACCAATAAATCGAATACGCCAGGCCCGCGACGACAAAGGCAGCGCCGAGTTGCAGCAGCAGGCGCTTGCGCCGACCGTTACCGTTTTTGGCGGCGGGTGGTGCAGTTTGATCCGTGTTCTCCGACATGATGCGTTTTCTCCCGATGCTACGAGCGCGCAGGCGGCGCGTTTGTGGCGACATAACCGCCGCCGAGGGACTTGACCAGCCCGAGCGCGGCCTCCATCCGGGCCTCGTCCAATTGAGCGTTGACGTCGCGTTGGCGCAGCAGGTCGCGTTGCGCCTGTAACACGCTCAGGTAATCGGCAATGCCCTCCTGGTAACGCAAGCGCGCGATGCGATAGGCCTCTTCGCTGTGCGCGAGGGCCTGCGCCTGATGCGTCCATTCCTGCGTCAGCGAGCGCACCGCCGCCAGCCGATCCGCCACTTCGCGGGTGGCGTTGACGAGCGCGCGATGGTACTGCTCGACCGCGATGTCGTACTCGGCACGCGCCGCGCCCAGATTGGCGCGCAGGCGCCCGCCGGCAAAGATCGGCAGATGGATCGCCGGACCGATAGCGCTGAAGCTGCTGCCCGCCTTGAACAGGTTTTTCAATTCCAGACTTTGCAGGCCGATCGAACCGGCGATATTGATATTGGGGTAAAAACCGGCCTTGGCCGCGCCGACCTCGCGCGCCGCCGCCTCGACGCGCCAGCGCTGCGCCGTGATGTCCGGCCGGCGCGACAACAGGTCGATCGGCAGGATCGCGGGCACCGGGAGTGGCTCATCGAAGCGGCTGGCCGGCGCCGCGATGGCGTCAGCCGCGTCCGGCCCCTGCCCCATCAGCGCCGCTATTTCGCGCCGGTCGGCCTGCGCTGCGCGATCGAGCGCCACGACGTTGGCCTGCTCGCGCGCCACATCCGCCTCGGACTGGTCCACCGCCGCCTGCGTCTCGAGCCCGTGCGCGGCGCGCAGCTGCACGAGCCTGGCGAAATCCTGGCGTTCACCCACCGCCGCCTGCGCCAGCGCCTGGCGCGCCAGATTGCCCTGCCAGCGGAAATAGGCGCGTGCCAGCGCCGCGCTGATCACCAAGCGCGTCTCGGCCTGCTCGGCCGCGCTTGCCTGTACCTCGCCCAGGCGCGCCCGGTACAGATCGCGGTTGCGGCCCCACAGATCGAGATCGAGGCGGGCGTCGAGCGAGATCTGTCCCTGGGTCACGGGAGTCTGGGCGATGGCGGGCGGGATGATCCAGTTCTCGCTGTACTTTTGGCGCGTCACATTGGCGTTGCCGCTCAGTTCCGGCAGGTTGCCGGCATGCACCGCGGCGGCGGTCTGCTCCGCCACTTGCACGCGCGAGCGGGCGATCCGGATATCCGGGTTGTCCGCCAACGCCTGCGTTACGAGCCGGTCGAGTTGCGGGTCGCCGAACTGGCGCCACCACTCGCCGCTCGGCCAATCGCCGCGCGCAAACGAATCCGAAGCCAGCGCCGCCTGCGCCTGCTGATCCAGTTTGTACGACTCCGGTGTGGGTAAAGTCGCCGCCTCCTGCGACGGGATCGACGCGCAGCCCGCCATGACCGCGACGCCAGCCGATGCGGCGATCAGGAATAACCGGGTGCTGGTCCGACAGGATGACGGTTGCATGGCTCGCAACATTTTTCGCTTCAGGCAGGGTGTTTCCGCGCCAGCGCGCGCAGGCCGCCGAGAGAGAATTCCGTGATGTGGTCGGCCAGACGCTCGATGCTCGCCGGGTTGTAGCTGAAATCGGGGTCGATCCGTTGCACCGCGCGCCGGGCTTTCTGATAGTAGAGACATTGCCCGATGATGCTCATGCTGCTGCGCCGCACGCTTTCCTCGTTCGCGTCCGGCCCGAGGATGGCGCGCACGATGGCGTTGAGCGTCTTGTGCAGCGGGATTGCAAACTGATCGAGGACCAGATCGAAAGCGGCGGTCGGTTCGACCACCTCCTGTGCGATCAGCTTGCTCATGCGAGACTGGATGTTGTCGTCGAGCAGGCGCTTGAGAAACGTGCGGATGTACATTTGCAGCTGTGCCTCGGGCGTGCCAACCTCGCGCGCCGCCGGTGAAATGTCTTCGATGGCCAAGGCGGCATTGTGCTGGATCACCGCGGCATACAGCCCTTCCTTGCCGCCGAAGTGGTAGTTGATCGCCGCCAGGTTGGTCCTGGCGCGCTCCACGATGTCGCGGATCTTGGCGGCCTTGAAGCCCTGCTCGATAAAAATGTCGCTGGCGGCCTCAATCAGCCTGAGCCGGGTATCCGGCGCCTTATCAATCTGTGCCGCGCTCACTGTCTCTCCACAAAATCAAAAATATGTTTAAAACATATGTATCAAACAGTCGTTTTAATTTCAAGACAAGCGCGATAATTCTGGTCGGATTGCAGGATTAGCAGGGCTCTAAAAGGCATTTGGCTGGCAATGACCACTGAAATCAGGTCATTGCCAACCTATATAAGGCCTACTACTGCCACGTCCAGAGCCGGAAGCGTCCAGATTTCCTCGGTTATGCATGCTTATTTGAATGCGCGGACAAGTGCCGCCCCTGAATTAGCGCCGTTACGTGCAGCATGATGAAAATGGGCACGAAGTAGGCCGGGATAAGTACGAGTGGCAAATGCGCCATCGGACCGGTGGTGGTTTCACCGACAAGGCCGACAGCAAGACCGGACCCGAGCACCCCGGTGCCAACGGCCACGACCAGATCCAATATTCCGAGCAGATTCCAGGCCCTAAACGGTTTGCCGGCGGCAAAACCGGGTTGGCGGATGAGCGCAAGAATCATCCACGGCGCGGTGACTCCGACTGCAATATCGCCCAACCCCGCAGGCCAGGCGAAGAGTCCGGGCAGTACCGCTTGGGCATACAGGGCCAGAAACCCCAAACCGGCGAACCGCCACGCCTGAATCGCCGTCGCGAGACGAAGATCGATACCCAAAACGAACGCGCGGAATGGTCGGGATATCCGCCAGCCAGCGAAGAACACGAGGAGCGGGGCCAGGAACCCGATGAGAATCGGCAGTGGCGGCGTCCCGGGCGGGGTGACAAACGCCCCGCGCGCGCCCAGCAGGAAGACCAGCGCGAACCAGAGCACCAGCACGGCCGCCGCCACGGCCGCGCCCGGGCTGGCGACCGAGTTTGGCTGGCAGGAGCGAAACGATACGGTGTTTGACATGATGCCTCCTTTTTCATAGTCACTTGCGTTTTGCAAGTGTCAGGCCACCGTAGCATAATGACTTGCAATATGCAAGTTACTTGTCTGACGGTACCGGCGACGAATGAAAGCAAGCGCGAATAAGCCGACCGCGTTTCGGCGGTCACCCTGCCCCATTGCCAGCACGCTCGACCTGGTTGGCGACAAATGGTCGTTGCTCGTCATCCGCGACCTGCTGCACGGCAAGAGCACCTATGGTGAGCTGCTCGGTTCGCCCGAGGGAATCCCGACCAACATACTCGCGGACCGCCTGCGGCGCCTCGAGGATGCCGGGATCATCGTGAGTTCGGTGTATCAGGAGCGCCCGGTGCGTTACGCCTATGGACTCAGCGAAAAGGGAAAGGACCTGGGCAACGTACTAATCGCCCTGGTGCGCTGGGGCAAAACTCACATACCGGGCACGCGGACTCTCAAGGAATCCGCGTCGAGTTCCAGACAAACGGGACCGACCCGTCGATTGAGCAAAACACGCAGCGGTTAGCAGCAAGTCGCCAGTGTTTTCATGAATCGATGCGGCTCATGCAGCTCCACGCCGACGCATCTACTCAGTATGTCCGCTTGATGGGAAACAAAGAAAAGCCGGTTGGGAAAACCGGCTGCAAAACTTCGTGCATCATTTGGTGGGCCCGCCAGGACTCGAACCTGGGACCAAGGGATTCACTGTACCCCGCCGTTTCCGGCAGGAGCGGACTATCTCACCGCCCTCGACTCTTCCGCGACTAGCAAGACGTTAGGGCGCGGGACGCTCAAAGCCTGTAATTAAGGACACTAGAGTCCTCAGGTAGTCTCTGCACCTTCCGGGAGTGTACGCCCGGCTTGGCTCAGGGTTGCCGACAACCCCGACTGGAATCAATCGGGTGCTACGGTTTCCCTGAATTCATCCCGTTCATCTCATGCCTTTCGACATGAGCGCACCATTGTGATGAGTCCCCCGCTCTAACCAACTGAGCTACAGGCCCAACTCCGACATTCTATCAGCTTTGGAAACACTAAGTACCCATCTGTACCAGCAGAGTAGACCATTTGTGAGTCGTTCTATAGATTATTAAAAGTTTAATGATCTGTATTTCTAAGGGTCTACAGATGGCTATAAAAAATGCACAACATGTCATAAGCCGCTACGGGGACGTCAAAGAAGATTTTGTTCCCGTCGATGCAAGAATGCCGACACCAATAATAAGCACCAGTCCTATCAAGCGCAGCAGCTTCGTGGACGTGAACGGAAGTTGGAACTCATTCGCCTGAAAGGTGCGAAATGCGAATATTGCGGTTACAACAAAAACTACGCCGCGCTCGAATTTCACCATCCCAACCCTCACGAAAAAGATTTTCAGCTCGATATTCGGACTCTATCGAATCGGAGGTGGGACGCGGTGATGATAGAGGCCAAGAAGTGCCTCCTGCTTTGCTCAAACTGTCATACTGAAAAGCACAATCCTGATTGTGTTATATGACAACGCCATTTGTGGTCCAACGGAAACAAAAAGGGCCCCGTAAGGGCCCTTTTTGTTATGCGACATTATCAATTAATCAAGGAAGCTGCGCAGGTGCTCGGAACGGCTCGGGTGCCGCAGCTTGCGCAAGGCCTTGGCCTCGATCTGGCGGATGCGCTCGCGCGTGACGTCGAACTGCTTGCCGACCTCTTCCAGCGTGTGGTCGGTGTTCATGCCGATACCGAAACGCATGCGCAGCACCTTGGCCTCGCGCGGCGTCAGCGTCTCGAGGATCTCCGAAGTGGCGTGCTTGAGGCCGCTGTTGGTGGCGGCATCCGGCGGCGCCACGGAATTGGCGTCCTCGACGAAGTCCCCGAGATGCGAATCCTCGTCGTCGCCGATCGGCGTCTCCATGGAGATCGGTTCCTTGGCGATCTTCAGCACCTTGCGGATCTTGTCCTCGGGCATGTCCATGCGGCTCGCCAGCTCTTCCGGCGTGGCCTCGCGCCCCATTTCCTGCAGCATCTGCCGGCTGATGCGGTTCAGCTTGTTGATGGTCTCGATCATGTGCACCGGAATGCGGATGGTGCGCGCCTGATCCGCGATCGAACGCGTGATCGCCTGGCGGATCCACCAAGTCGCATAGGTCGAGAACTTGTAGCCGCGGCGGTATTCGAACTTGTCGACCGCCTTCATCAGGCCGATGTTGCCTTCCTGGATCAGATCGAGGAACTGCAGGCCGCGGTTGGTGTATTTCTTCGCGATCGAGATAACGAGGCGCAGGTTGGCCTCGACCATTTCCTTCTTGGCACGGCGCGCCTTGGCCTCGCCGATGGACATGCGGCGATTGACTTCCTTCAGCTCGCCGATCGGCAGCCCGGCGCGTTCCTCCAGCGACTTGAGCTTGTCCTGCACCGCCTGGATGGCGTCGGTATTGTGCTCGATGACGGAGGCATTGCCCTCGCCGCACTTGGCGGCCTTCTTGACCCAGCGCTTGTTGGTCTCGTTGCCCGGGAAAATCTTGATGAAGGTCTTGCGCGGCATGCGCGCCTTGCCGACGCAGATGTCCATGATGACCTTTTCCTGCTCGCGCGCGTGCTCGACGAGCGAACGCACGTATTCCACCAGGCGATTGATCTGGCGCGAGACGAACTTGATCTGCATGAACTCGTCGGCGAGCCTGGCCTGAATCCGCTTGACTTCGTTGCTGTCGTAGCCCTTCTTCTCGATGGCCTTGAGCAGGTTCGTGTGCAGCTTGCGGATGCGCGCGAAACGGATCAGCGCCTCTTCGCGGTTCGGACCGGTTTCGTCTTCGTCACTGCTGCCGTCGCCGGACTCTTCTTCATCGTCATCGGCATCCGCGGCGGCCTTCTCGCTCGGCGCCTCGGGCAGCGGCAGGTCGGTCGCGTTCGGATCGACGAAATCCACGACCAGGTCGGTCAAACGCATCTGGTCGACTTCGACCAGATCCATCATGCGCACGACTTCGGCGATCGCGGCCGGGCAGGCGGCGATGGCTTCGGTGGTCTGGCGCACGCCGTCCTCGATGCGCTTGGCGAGCTCGATCTCGCCTTCGCGCGTCAGCAGCTCCACCGTGCCCATCTCGCGCATGTACATGCGCACCGGGTCGGTGGTGCGTCCGAATTCGCTGTCGACCGCCGAGGTGACGACCTGCTCGGCCTCTTCGGCCGCCTCTTCCTCGTCTTCCGGCGGGACGGCTTCGGTGGTTTTGAGCAGCAGCGTTTCCGGGTCGGGCGCTTCGTCGTAAACCGCGATCCCCATGTCATTGATCATGTTCACCACCGCCTCGATCTGGTCGGTGTCATGAACATCTTCGGGCAGATGGTCGTTGATCTCACGATACGTGAGAAAGCCCTGCTCCTTGCCCTGAATGATCAGCTTCTTGAGCTGGGAACGCTGTGTTTCTTGATCCATTCTGTTTGCCACGGGGTCGAGTACCTTCTAATGCCTTGAGTCGGAACGTAAAAACGCGAAAGTATAGCTTAAATGGTTGCCGCTCCCAAACATTTCAATGGCGGGATGGAAATGAGCGAGCGGTTTCCTGCTTTTCCATCAATAATCGTGCCAATTCCGCCTTTTCTGCCTGACTTGCTTCCCCGCTTCGCTGCCTTTGCAATAGCCGTTCTATACGTTGTTTCGCCGAAATTTCCCGAAGTCGATCCATTAAGCCGGTAAATTCCAATTCCACATTTTGTTCCAGCACGGGATGCTGCCAAACCGCCAATTTGGCAATATTGTGTTGGTGCTCACTATCACGAAAGCTCTCTACAATTGAAGCTGTATTGAGCCTAGGTGTACTTTTCAGCACCTGCAACACGGCCAAGAAAAGATTCATCCCCGGCAGATCCAGATTGGCGAATCCAGGCTCGTCGTGAACCCGCTCGGCCAACGATGGATGCTGCAACAGCATGGCGATCGCCAGGCGCACCACCGAAGGTGGTTCGCGCCGGCCACCCGTGACTGGACGCGTTGCTGGATTAGATGCGACAGGGCTCTCGGGATTCCCGGAGGGTACCGATAATTTTCCCGCATCGATACGACTCAGCTCCGCCAGCCGGTCGAGCATCATCTGGCGCAACACACCCGTGGGCATCTTGGACAGAAGCGGGCGCGCAAGTTCCACCAGCCGGGCGCGCCCGTCGAGACGACTCAAATCCACCTGCTGCACGAGCGAACTGAAGAAATAATCGGGCAAAGGAATTGCCGCCTTGATCCGCGTGAGAAGGGCCTCGCGCCCTTCCCTGCGCACCAAGGTATCGGGATCGTCACCCTCGGGCAGGAACAGAAAACTCGCCTGTCGACCCTCGCGCAACACGGCCAGCGCATTGTCGAGCGCGCGCCAGGCAGCTTCGCGTCCGGCGCGGTCGCCGTCGAAACAGAAGATGACTTCGGGGGCATGGCGGAACAGCCGCTCCAGGTGGTCGCGCGTGGTGGCGGTGCCGAGGGTGGCGACCGCGAAGTCGATGCCGAACTGCGCCAATGCCACCACGTCCATGTAACCCTCGACCACCATGACGCGGTTCTCGCGCTTGATGGCCTCGCGCGCGTGGTACAGGCCGTAGAGCTCGCGCCCCTTGTGAAACAGCGGCGTTTCCGGGGAGTTCAGGTACTTGGGTTCGCCCCTGTCGATCACGCGCCCGCCGAAGCCGACGATGCGTCCGCGGTGGTCTTCGATGGGAAACATGACGCGGTCGCGGAAGCGATCGTAGTAGCCGCCGCTGTCCTTCTTCACGGCGAGACCGGCGCGCGCCAGCGCCTCACGGCTGGTTTCGTCCTGGCCCAAAACGCGCAGCAGATTGTCCCAGCCGTCCGGGGCGAAGCCGAGGCCGAATTCATGCGCGATCTCGCCGGTAATGCCGCGGCGCTTGAGGTACTCGACCGCGCGGTTCGACTGCGGATGCTCACGCAACTGCTGGCGGTAAAAACGCGCCGCCTCCCGCATCAGTCCCAGCAGATCGGCGCCGTTATCCTTTTTCTCGCTCGCGACAACGCCGGCCTCGCGGGGTATGGCAAGTCCGGCGCGCGCCGCCAGCTCCTCCACCGCCTCGACGAAACTCATGTGGTCGTAGTCCATGAGGAAGCCGATGGCCGAGCCATGCGCGCCGCAGCCGAAGCAGTGATAAAACTGCTTGTCGGCGCTCACCGTGAATGATGGGGTTTTTTCCTCGTGGAACGGGCAACAGGCCTTGTAGTCCTTGCCGGCCTTGCGCAACGGCACGCGCGTATCGATGACATCCACGATGTCGGTGCGCATCAACAATTCATCGATGAAGGATTTGGGGATGCGGCCGGCCATGGGGGTATTCTAAACAGGCCCGCCGGGGGCGGAAACGGAATGAAATCGGAAGCCGTTTTACCGGGGAAATCGGACGGTCAGCCGGTGCCGAGCTTGGATTTCACCTTCGCGCCGACCTTCCCCATGTCGGCGCGGCCGGCGAGTTTGGGTTTGAGCAGGCCCATGACTTTGCCCATGTCTTTGGCGGAAGTCGCGCCGCTGGCGGCGACGGCCTCGGCAATCAGCTTGTCGACTTCCGGCTCGCTCAGTTGTTGCGGCAGATAGGCCTGAAAGACGGCGATCTCGCCGGATTCCTTGTCGGCCAGTTCCGGGCGTCCGCCTTTCACGTACTGCTCGATCGACTCACGGCCCTGCTTCACCAGTTTCTCGATCACGCCAATGACCTGCGCGTCGTCGAGCTGGATGCGCTCGTCCACCTCGCGCCGCTGGATCGCGGCGATCAGCATGCGCAGCGTGCCCACGCGCGACTCGTTCTTGTCGCGCATGGCCTGCTTCATGTCATCTTTGATTTTGTCCTTAAGGCTCATCGCCCAAGGCGGGGAATCAGGGACGGGTGGCGGCAGGCGCGGGAGGACGCGGGTTGCTGCGGCGCATGAGCTTCTTGAGCTCGCGCTTGCGCGCGGCGGCGGCCTTGCGCTTGCGGATTTCGGTCGGCTTCTCGTAGTGCTCGCGGCGGCGCATTTCGGTGAACACGCCGGCCTTTTCGCAAGAGCGGCGGAAACGGCGCAGCGCCATTTCAAACGGTTCGTTCTCTTTAACCCGGACTGAAGGCATCTTTTCCCTCGCAAAATAGGCCTGTTAACACAGGCCGGTCAGATACGGAAAGGCGGCGATTCTATAGATTCTTGGACAATTTGTACATCATAGGCCGGAATTACGGACTTGCCCGTGTAAAATCGCCCCTTATGCGCGTGCTTGGCATCGAAACCTCCTGCGACGACACCGGGGTCGCCCTCTACGACTCCCGCCTGGGCCTGCTGGGGCACCGGCTGTTCTCCCAGACCGCCCTGCACCTCGATTACGGCGGGGTGGTCCCGGAACTGGCCTCGCGCGACCATATCCGCAAGGCCCTGCCGCTGATCCGGACGGTCATGCGGGAAGCCGACACCCGACCGGAGCAGATCGACGGCATCGCCTACACCGCAGGCCCCGGGCTGGCCGGGGCCCTGCTCGTGGGGGCGGCGCTGGGGCATTCGCTGGCGCTGGCCTGGAACGTTCCGGCGGTGGCGGTGCACCACATGGAGGGACATCTGCTCTCGCCCATGCTGGAACCGGACCCGCCGGCGTTTCCGTTCACGGCGCTGCTGGTGTCGGGCGGCCATACGCTGCTCGCCGACATCCAGACGCTCGGCCGCTACCGCATCCTCGGCGAATCGGTCGACGACGCCGCGGGCGAGGCCTTCGATAAAACCGCCAAGCTGCTCGGCCTCGGCTATCCGGGCGGTCCGGCGATCGCCAGAGCGGCGCAGGACGGCAATCCGAAACGGTTCAAATTCCCGCGCCCCATGACGGATCGGCGCAAGACCCAAGGCGCGCATCCCGGGCTCGATTTCAGCTTCAGTGGTCTGAAGACCGCGGTCGTGACCGCGGTGCAAAACCAGCCGCTCACATCGCAGCTCGTCGCCGACGTGGCGGCATCGTTCGAGGAAGCCGCGGTGGACGTGCTCGCGACCAAGTGCGAATGGGCCCTGGAGCAGACCGGCGCGAAACAGCTGGTGGTGGCCGGCGGCGTCAGCGCCAATCAAAAACTGCGCGAGCGCCTGCACCGGCTGTCGGAGAAGCTCGGCGTGCGTGTCTACTTCCCGCGCCCGGAATTCTCCACCGACAACGGCGCCATGATTGCCTACGCCGGTTGCCTGCGCCTCGCCGCCGGACAGCACGAGCCGCCGGCGTTCGGCGCACGGGCGCGCTGGCGCATCGAAGAACTCACCCCTGTTGCCTGATCCGCCGCGAACGCGCGGTTCAAGTCAGAGCGATCCAGTCGACATTCGTTTATTTCGCGCCGATCTTGGTCTCGGTGCCGGCGACCAGATTGCGGATGTTGGAGCGGTGCCGGAAAATCAGGATCGCGCTCATGACGAGCATGACCGCGAGATACGCCGGCCCCGGCGACAACCACGCAACGTAGAACGGCGCCGCCACCGATGCGGTCAACGCTGAGAGCGAGGAATAGCGGAACAGCAGCGCCATGACGATCCAGGTCACGAGCAGCGCCAGACCGACCCACGGATTGATCGCGAGCCACACGCCGAGCGCAGTCGCCACGCCCTTGCCGCCGCGAAAGCCGAAGAACACCGGAAACAGATGCCCGAGAAAGGCGCCGAAACCGGTGAGCGCGATGATTACGCCATCCGCCGTCATGGCGTGCGCGATCAGCACCGGTATGACGCCTTTCAGCACGTCGCCCGCCAGCGTCAGGATTGCCGCTTTCTTGCCGCCGTAGCGCAGGACGTTGGTCGCGCCCGGATTCTTCGAACCGACGCTGCGCGGGTCCGGCAGCCCCATGAGGCGGGCGATGACGACCGCGCTCGAAACCGAGCCGAGCAGGTAGGCCAGAACGGGAAAGGAATAAAGCCACATCGTTTAAAGTGCGTCCTCAGCTCCGTAGGCGCGCCGTCCCTGGCGCACTTCTGCGCGGTGTTTTGTTATATTGCGCCCTATGGACATTATCTACCTCCACGACCTCAAGATCGAGTGCGTCATCGGCATCTGGGAGTGGGAACGCCGCATCAGGCAGACCGTCATTTTCGACCTCGACATGGCCGCGGACATCCGCCGCGCCGCCGCCACCGATCACATCGACGACACCCTCAACTACAAGGCCGTGGCCAAGCGCCTCCTGGATTTCGTCGGCAACTCGCAATTCCAGCTGGTCGAGACCCTGGCCGAGAAAGTCGCGGAGATCCTGCTCGCCGAGTTCAGACTCAAGTGGGTGCGGGTGCGCGTCAACAAGAGAGGCGCGGTGCGCGGCGCCGGCGACGTGGGCGTGATCATCGAGCGCGGCGCGGCGTAAGCCATGCCCCGGGTGTACGTCAGTCTCGGCAGCAATATCGACCGGGAAACCAACCTCCGCACCGCCGTCCGCGAGCTGGCCGCGCATTACGGGACGCTGACCGTCTCGCCGGTGTATGAAAGCGCGGCGGTCGGCTTCGACGGCGGGAATTTCTACAACCTCGTGACCGGCTTCGACACCGAAGAAACGCCCGAGCGCGTCAAGGAAGTACTCGGCGAAATCGAGACGCACTGCGGCCGTCAACGCGATGGCGTCCGTTTCGGCCCGCGCACGCTCGATCTCGATTTATTGCTGCATGGCGATACCGTGCGACACGACGGCCGGATCGAATTGCCGCATCCCGACATCCGGCGTTACGCCTTCGTGCTGCGCCCGCTCGCCGACATCGCGCCCGAACGGCGTGACCCGGAAACGCGCCATACCTATCGCGAAATGTGGCGCCAGTTCGACACCGGGAAAGCGGAGATCCGGGAAGTGGATTTCGATCCGGGAGAATAAAACCGCGTCGGCTACAACACCACCCAGCGGCCGCCGTCGACCACCAGCAGCTGGCCGGTGATGAAGCCGGCGTCGCGCACCAGGAACAGCGCCGTGCGCGCGATGTCGTCGGTGTCGCCGGAGCGTTTGAGCGGCGTGCGCGAGATGATGCGCTGCTTGGACATCTCGTCGAGCTCGCTTTCCGGCCACAGGATCACGCCGGGGGCGATGGCGTTGACGCGGATCTCCGGACCGAGCTCGCGCGCCAGGCTCTTGGTCAGCATGATGACGCCGGCCTTGGCGATGCTGTAGACCGGATAGCGGATCAGCGGGCGGTCGCCGTAGATGTCGGCGATGTTCACGATGCAGCCGCCGGATTTGCGCAGATGCGGCACCGCGGCCTGGGACAGGAAATAGGGCGCCTTGAGGTTGGTGTCGACGATGTCGTCCCACTGCGCCTCGGTCGCCTCGCCCACCGGCGTGGGATAGAAGCGCGAGGCGTTGTTGACCAGCACGTCGAGGCGGTCGAATGCCTCGACGGTCTCGAACACCAGGTTCTTCGCCGAGCGCTCGCCGTTGCTGAGATCGCCGCGCACCAGCATGACCGAGTCGGGGCGATCCCGCTGCAGCTCTTCCTGCAAGGCGTGCGCCGCGCGCTCGGAGGTGTGGTAATGCACCACGAGCTTCATGCCTTGGGCGTGCAGCAGGCGCGCGATGGCGGCACCGATGCGATGCGCCCCGCCCGTGATCAGGGCGACTTTCCCTTCGAGAGCGTTGTCTCCCATAGCCCTACTCGCTGCCGCTCGTTCGTCTTGTCATGAAATACCCAGTATAGTTCGCCACTCAACACGATACCGGTTGACCGTCTCCGCGCCAAGCCGGATTTATGAACTCATCGCGCCATAACGATCAGACAGCCGTGCCCGACACGCGCAGCCTGCCGCCGCCCAGCGCCGAAGAACAGGCGCACAGCGAGCGGCTGGCAGGCCGCGTGCGCGAGGAAGTCGCACAGGCCGGCGGCGCGATCCCGTTCTCGCGTTTCATGGAGCTCGCGCTGTACGCCCCCGGGCTCGGTTATTACGCCGCCGGCAAGCATAAATTCGGCGCCGCCGGCGATTTCCTCACCGCGCCGGAACTGGGCTCCCTGTTCGCGCGCTGTCTGGCGCGCCAATGCCGCCAGATACTCCAGGCGCTCGCCGGCGGCGAGATCCTCGAAGCCGGCGCCGGCAGCGGCGCACTGGCCGCCGATCTGCTGCTCGAACTCGAAGCGCTGGGCCGTCTCCCGGATCGTTATCTCATCCTCGAGCTCAGCAATGAATTGCGCGACCGTCAGGCGCAAACGCTGCGGCGCAAAGCACCGCATCTGTTGAAACGCGCGCGCTGGCTCGACGCCATGCCCGCCGATTTTCGCGGCGTGATACTGGCGAATGAACTGCTCGACGCCATGCCCGTGGAACGCTTCAAGGTCACGGACAGCGGCGTGCGGAAACTTTGTGTTGCCTGGGAAGACGATCGCTTCCTCTGGCGTGAACAACCGGCGCAAGACAGAATCCGCGCGCGCATCGAACCACTCGCCCTGTCACCGGGCTACACGTCCGAAATCAATTTCATGGCCGAGGCCTGGACACGCAGCGCCGCCGATGCCCTGAAGCACGGCGCGATGCTGCTGATCGACTACGGTTTCCCGCGCGCCGAGTATTATCATCCGCAGCGCACCGGGGGCACGCTCATGTGCCATTACCGCCACCGCGCGCATGACGACCCGCTGATGCTCATCGGCCTGCAGGACATTACGGCGCACGTGGATTTCACCGCCATCGCCGAAGCCGGACACGACGCCGGCCTCGCGCTGCTCGGCTATACCTCGCAGGCGGCGTTTCTGATCGGCAGCGGACTGGAACCGCTGATGGCGTCTTCGGATCCGGAAGACGCCCGCGCGCATCTCGCGCTCACGCAGCAGGTCAAGAAACTCACCTCGCCACACGAAATGGGCGAACTCTACAAAGTCATCGCGTTCGGGCGCGGTGTCGAGGAACCCCTGCTCGGCTTCTCCGTCCAGGACCGGCGCGGGCGGCTTTAAAAAACCCAAGCTCTTGGTGCGAACAAAATGATCAAGGCCATTGTCACCGACATCGAAGGCACCACGTCGTCACTTTCATTCGTCAAGGACGTATTGTTCCCCTATGCGCGCGAGCGCATGGCGGAGTTCCTGCGCGCGCATGCGCAGGAACCGGCGGTGCACCGCGAAATCGAGGAAGTGCGACGGATCAGCGGACAGCACCTGAGCGAGGCGCAGGTCGCCGAGCAACTGATCCGCTGGATCGACGAGGACCGAAAAATCACGCCGCTGAAGACGCTGCAGGGCATGATCTGGGAAGACGGCTACAAGAAAGGCGACTTCAAGGGGCACATGTACGAGGACGCCGTGCGCAACCTGAAAAAATGGATCGCCGCCGGCATTGCGCTCTACGTGTTCTCTTCCGGCTCGGTCCAGGCCCAGAAGCTGCTGTTCGCGCACACGGAATACGGCGACCTGACGCCGCTGTTCTCCGGTTATTTCGACACCAACATAGGCAGCAAGCGCGAGGCGGATTCCTATCGCAACATTGCCAAAGCCATCGGCGCCGCGCCGCAAGACATCCTGTTCCTCTCCGACATCAGGGAAGAACTGGATGCGGCTCAAACAGTGGGCATGCAGACCGCGTGGCTGATACGGGACGGTGCACTGGCGGCGACGGCGCCGCACCGGCAGGTCAGGAATTTCGACGCGATCGCGCTTTAAGCCGGCCGCGCCCACAGGTCGTGGGCGTCGGCGGCGGTGATCTGCACGCGCGCGAAATCCCCCGGTTTCAGGCCTTTCGCGGCATCGATATAGACCACGCCGTCGATCTCCGGGGCATCGGCGCTGGAACGCGCCAGTGCCTGGCTGCCGCGCACCTCGTCCACCAGCACCGTCAGGGTCCGTCCGACGCGGCCCTGCAGTTTTTCCGCGGAGATGGTTTCCTGCAGCTGCATGAAACGCGCGAGGCGCTCTTGTTTGACCGCTTCCGGCACAGGCTCGCGCAGGGCGTTGGCGGCCGCGCCTTCCACCGGCGAATAGGCGAAGGCGCCGACCCGGTCGAGCCGGGCGGCGCGCAGAAAGTCGAGCAGTTCCTCAAATTCCTCCTCGGTCTCGCCGGGAAAACCGACGATGAAGGTCGAGCGCAGCGTGATGTCGGGACAGACCGCGCGCCAGCGTTCGATGCGCGCCAGGTTGTTCTCGGCGCTGGCCGGGCGTTTCATCAGCTTCAGGATGCGCGGGCTGGCGTGTTGGAATGGCACGTCCAGGTACGGCAGGATTTTGCCGTCCGCCATGAGCGGGATGACTTCGTCCACGTGCGGGTAGGGATAGACGTAATGCAGCCG
>JBLMXN010000033.1:0-4155 GCA_050257795.1 Bacteroidota bacterium | reverse complement strand
CGTCATGAGACTGCGCGTGATGGCGCGCGATCCATTGATCGAGCAAGGTATTGCCGGGACCGGTATCAAAGCCGCTGACGGGCTGCGCGGCGTCGGCCGGCAGGTACGTGACATTGGCGATGCCGCCGATGTTGACGATGGCGCGGTTTTGTTTCGGCGTGTGCAGCACATGCCGGTGAAACGCCGGCACCAGCGGCGCGCCTTCGCCGCCGGCGGCCATGTCGCGCGCACGAAAATCCGCCACCGTGGTGATCCCGGTGCGTTCGGCGATGACCGACGGGTCGGCGACTTGCAGGGTGAAAGGGTGCGCGGCCCGGGGACGATGTCGCAATGTCTGCCCGTGGCTGCCGATGGCGCGAATATCATTTTTCCCGACGCCTGCTTGTGCCATCACGGCATTGGCGGCTTCGGCGAAGAGTTCACCGAGAGCCATGTCGAGTTCGCCGAACCGGTCGATCTCGTCGGCGCCGGCGCGCATCAGCGCCTGAATCGCGTCGCGGATGGTGGCGGGGATGGGATGGGCATGGGTGGCCACGAGCGTGAACTTGCCATTGGCGGGGAGTGAAACCAGCGCGGCATCCACGGCATCCACGCTGGTTCCCGAAATCAGACCGATGTAATGCATGGTTTCAGTGTCGGTCAGGCGGCAACAAGTTACAAGAGACTATCTATATATCATCGGTTGGCGGTCATCCGGCTGCTGTCACCGATAATGTTCAGCCGGGCGCCCCAAATTCTGGCTGACTCGGCAAAATCGTCGCGATATTCAGCCGCGATCGGCGCCGCGCCGGGAAATTGATAGGTCAAAGGGTTGCGGTGTTCGCCGTTGACCCGGAACTCATAATGCAGATGCGGGCCGGTCGCCAGGCCGGTGGCGCCGACGTAGCCGATGACCTGTCCCTGCTCGACGGAACCGCCGACATGCGATTTGCTGGCGTAGCGCGACAGATGCCCGTACACCGTGCTGTAGGTGGCGTTGTGCCGGATGACGATGCACTTGCCGTAGCCGCCGTTCCAGCCCAGAGACTGGATGCGCCCGGCGGAGGTGGCGCGCACCGGGGTGCCGACCGGCGCGGCGTAATCCACGCCGTTGTGCGCACGCGAGGTCTTGAGGATCGGGTGATACCGCGCGCTGGAGAAGCGCGAGGTGATGCGGCTGAACTGGACCGGCGTGCGCAGGAACGAGCGGCGCAGACTCGTGCCATCGGGCGCGTAGTAGGCGATGCTGCCGTTGGCGTCACGATGGCCGATGGCGCGGTGCACCTGGCCCTGATTGACGAACTCGGCGGCGAGAATGGCGCCGTCGGAGATTTTTTGTCCCTGCCAGTATTTTTCCTCGTAGATCACCGCGAAGCTGTCGCCGCGGCGCAGGTCCAGGGCAAAATCAATGTCCCATCCGAAGATTTCCACGAGCTTCATGACGAGCGCATCCGGGAGGCCGGCCTCCTGACCGTCCTCGAACAGCGAAGACTCGATGGTGCCGCTGACATAGGCAATCCGGTTTTCCAGGGCGCGTGTTTCGCGGACGACATCAAACCGGTCCTGTTGCCAGGTGAGATGCACGACTTCGACGGGGCTGGTTTGATAAACGAGTTCCGCCAGTCTGGCGCCATCCGCGGCGCGCAGGCGCAGGGTCTCGCCCGGATGCAGCTGTCGCAGCGTCCGTGCCTGCGGGTTGGTGCGAACCATCTGGCTGATTTCAGCGCTGTCGTATCCTTCGCGCTGGAGGATGTCGGACAGCGTATCGCCTTGGCGAACCGTGACCTCGGTCCAGACGCGGGTCGGTGGCGCGCTGGCGTTCGGTGTCGCCGTTGCGGCCGTGGGCGCAGCGGTGTCCGGCGACGACGACGGTATCAGTTCGGCGGATACCGGCGTGTCGTTGCCGCTTGGCAGGATGGCAGCGATGGCGACCGTGGTAATAAAAATCGCCGAACCCAACAGCCACGTCTTGCGGCTGGCGAAACGTGGCGGCGTCGCTGCTACGCCGTGAAGGCGGGTGACGGACAGGCGTCGGATCAATCGTATCGGCAAGTGGATTTCCCTTTCGCAATCGAAAACGTATTACCAACTCCCGCCCGCCGACGGAACGGCTCGATGGACAGGATCGCATGCCATGAGGAAGAGGCTATGGTAACCTTTGCCGCGCCCAGAATCACCTGAGATTTCCGGATCATTCCATGACTGAAACGACCGAAGCGCTGCGCCTGATCAAGCGCGGAACCGAGGAAATCCTGCTCGAATCGGAACTCACCGAGCGCCTCAAGACGGGGAAACGCCTGCGCGTGAAAGCAGGGTTCGATCCGACCGCGCCCGATCTGCATCTGGGGCACACGGTGCTGATCAACAAGCTGCGGCAGTTCCAGGATCTGGGGCACGAGGTGCTGTTCCTGATCGGCGATTTCACCGGCATGATCGGCGATCCCACGGGCAAGAACGCCACGCGTCCGCCGCTGTCGCGCGACGAGGTGATCGAGAACGCGCGTACTTATGAGAGTCAGATTTACAAGATCCTCGATCCCGAGAAAACGCTGGTCATGTTCAACTCGAGCTGGCTCGGGGAGATGCAGGCCACCGCGCTGATTCAGCTTGCCGCCAAGTACACGGTAGCGCGCATGCTCGAACGCGATGACTTCAGCAAGCGTTATAAAAGTGGCCAGGCGATTTCGATTCACGAATTTCTTTATCCGCTGCTGCAAGGCTACGATTCGGTGGCGACGCACGCGGATGTCGAACTGGGCGGCACCGATCAGAAGTTCAATCTGCTCGTCGGGCGCGAGCTGCAAAAAGAATTTGCGCAACCGCCGCAGGTGGTAATCACCCTGCCGCTGCTCGAAGGCACGGACGGCGTAAACAAGATGTCGAAGTCGCTCGGCAACTACGTCGGCATCAACGAGCCGGCCGAGGAGATGTTCGGCAAGCTCATGTCGATCTCGGATGTCCTGATGTGGCGCTATCTCGAGCTGTTGTCGACGGAGGACATGAGCACCATCGAGAAGTGGCGCCGCGAGGTGCAGGCGGGCGCCAATCCGCGCGACGTGAAAATCCGGCTGGCGCTGGAAATGGTGACGCGTTTTCATGGACAGCCCGCGGCCGAACGCGCGCACCAGTCGTTCGTGCAGCGCTTTCGGCAGCGCGAGATGCCGGATGAAATTCCCGAGCTCGAGCTGGCCGGACAGGGCAAGGGAATGGCGGTCCCGCGGATTCTCAAAGAGTCCGGACTGGCCGCCAGCACTTCCGAGGCCATGCGCCTGATGAAACAGGGCGGGGTGCGCATCGACGGGGAAAAGGCTGAGGATCCCACGCTTGAAGTCACCGCCGGCCAGGCCCATGTTTTCCAGGTCGGCAAGCGCAAATTCCTGCGCATTCGTATTCGTTGATGTACCGAATTTGGCGGTTCCGGGCTTGACAACGCCGAAACCGCAGAAAACCTCCAATTTCAAGCGCAAAAATAAGCTGATCAGAGCGTTGAATTACGGGAATTCCCAGTCCCGCCGGTCGGGCTCAAAATAACTGAAATCAAGCGTTGACGCGGAGGGCGGGACGCGTATAATGCGCCTCCCTTGGCCGGTACGTTCGTGCCGGCCTCGTTCTTTAAAAATTCGAGATCAAGTAATTTGTGTGGGCGCTCTTGTCGAGCCTGGTCATCCAATGAAAGGTGACCGATGCCTGCCTTCAACAGCAGCGCGTTCGGTCGCATGAAGTTTTCGTTCCGGAAACGGAACACCAAGTTTATTTGGAGAGTTTGATCCTGGCTCAGATTGAACGCTGGCGGCATGCCTAACACATGCAAGTCGCACGCGAAAGGGGGCAACCCCGAGTAGAGTGGCGGACGGGTGAGTAACGCGTAGGAATCTACCTGGTAGTGGGGGACAACCCGGTGAAAACCGGGCTAATACCGCATACGATCCACGGATGAAAGCAGGGGACCGCAAGGCCTTGCGCTATCAGATGAGCCTGCGTCGGATTAGCTAGTTGGTAGGGTAAAAGCCTACCAAGGCGACGATCCGTAGCTGGTTTGAGAGAACGACCAGCCACACTGGGACTGAGACACGGCCCAGACTCCTACGGGAGGCAGCAGTGGGGAATATTGGACAATGGGGGCAACCCTGATCCAGCAATGCCGCGTGTGTGAAGAAGGCCTTCGGGTTGTAAAGC
>JBLMXN010000032.1:0-7954 GCA_050257795.1 Bacteroidota bacterium | reverse complement strand
CTCTGGACGTCGGCGATTTCAACCGGCTGGGTCTTGCTCTTCAGTTTCATGGGGCTTCTCTACGCTTGTTTTTAAAACGGACCGCCAATGATGGAGTAGTTGAGCGATCCAGTCAAGATTAAGCGGATTCCTGCTGCCCCGCGGTTCCCGCGGAGACATGCCGCAGAATCGAGCGCCGGATGCCGGCCGCGTCGAGTCCGCATTGGGCGAGCTGTTGCTTGTGATCGCCGTGTTCGACGAAGCGGTCCGGCAGGCCCAGGTTGACCACGCGCGGTGTCAGCCCGGCGGCAGCCAGGCATTCGTTCACGGCGCTGCCGGCGCCGCCGGCCACAACGTTCTCCTCGAGCGTGATGAGCAGGTCGTGAGTCTTCGCCAGATCCAGCACCAGCGCCTCGTCCAGCGGCTTGATGAAACGCATGTTGACCACGGTGGCATTGAACGCCTCGCCGGCCTCGAGCGCCGGTGCCAGCATGCTGCCGAAGGCAAGCAGGGCGATGCGCTTGCCCGCGCGCCGGATCTCGGCTCGGCCTACGGGCAACGCCTGCATCTCCGTTTCGACGGCCACGCCCGGGCCGCTGCCGCGCGGGTAGCGCACCGCCGCCGGCCGGTTCAGCTGGAAACCGGTGTAGAGCATCTGGCGGCATTCGTTTTCATCCGCCGGCGCCATCAGCGTCATGTTCGGCAGGCAGCGCAGGTAACTGAAATCGAAGGCGCCGTGATGCGTCGGCCCGTCCGGCCCGACCAGTCCGGCGCGGTCGATCGCGAACAGCACCGGCAGGTTCTGCAGGCAGATGTCGTGGATCAGCTGATCGTAACCGCGCTGCAGAAAGGTGGAGTAGATCGCCACCACCGGTTTCATGCCGTCGCAGGCCAGGCCGCCGGCGAAGGTGAGCGCGTGCTGCTCGGCGATGCCGACGTCGAAGTAACGGTTCGGGAAGCGCTCGGAGAACTGCACCAGGCCCGAGCCCTCGCGCATCGCCGGGGTGATGCCGACCAGGCGCACGTCGCGCGCCGCCATGTCGCACAGCCACTCGCCGAACACCTGGGTATAGGTCTTGCCCGCGGGTTTCTTTTCCATCTTGCCGGTCGCGGGATCGAACGGCGTGACGCCGTGGTACACGATCGGATCGCCCTCGGCCGGCTTGTAGCCCTTGCCCTTGCGCGTGACCACGTGCAGGAAGCGCGGTCCCTTGAGATTCTTGATGTTGCGCAGCGTGCGCAGCAGCGCGTGCAGGTTGTGGCCGTCGATCGGGCCGTAATAGTTGAAGCCGAGCTCCTCGAACAGCGTCGAGGGCATGACCATGCCCTTCATGTGTTCTTCCACGCGCTTGGCCAGCTCCCACATCGGCGGGATGGTCGAGAGCACGGTTTTGGAGCCCTCGCGCATGTGGCTGTAGACCTTGCCGGAGAGGATGCGCGCCAGGTATTGCGACATCGCGCCGACGTTCGGCGAGATCGACATGTCGTTGTCGTTCAGGATCACCAGCAGATTGGCGTCCATGTTGCCGGCGTTGTTGAGCGCCTCGAACGCCTGTCCGCCGGAGAGCGCGCCGTCGCCGATCACCGCGATCACCTGGCGGTCGACGCCGGTGCGCGCCGCGGCCACGGCCATGCCGAGCGCGGCCGAGATCGAGGTGCTCGAATGGCCCACGCCGAAGGTGTCGAATTCGGACTCTTCGCGCTTGGGGAACCCGGAGATGCCATCGGTCTGGCGCAGGGTCTGCATGTATTCGCGCCGGCCGGTGAGGATCTTGTGCGGATAAGTCTGGTGCCCGACGTCCCACACCAGCCGGTCGTCCGGGGTGTTGAAAACGTAATGCAGCGCCAGCGTCAGCTCGACGGTGCCGAGGCCGGCGGACAAATGCCCGCCGGTGCGGGAGACGGTGTCGATCAGGAAGGTGCGGATTTCCTGCGCCAGCCCGGGCAGGTCGTCTTCCGCCAGGCGCCGCAGTTGTTCGGGACTATTAATAGTCTCGAGCAGATGGTGGTCACGGGGAAGTTTTTTGCTCATTGGCGGCGTTCGATGATAAATGCGGCCAGATCGGCCAACAGCCCGCCATTATCCCCCAATGGCGCCAGGCTTTCGAGGGCTTGCCGGAGCAGGGTTTTGGCCCGGGCCTTGGCCTCGGCCAGCCCCAGGAGCGAGGTGTACGTGGCTTTCCCGCGGTCGCGATCCACTCCCGGCTTTTTCCCGAGCGTTTCGGTCAACCCCTCGACGTCCAGGATATCGTCGACGATCTGGAACGCCAGGCCGATGGCGCGGCTGTATTCGTCCAGGACTTGCAGCGTGGCGGTGTCCAGGCCCTCGCGTGCGTACGCGCCGAGCAATACCGCGGCGCGGATCAGGGCGCCGGTTTTGCGCCGGTGCATGTCTTCCAGCTGGGACAGCGCGAGCGACTTGCCGGCGGCCGCCAGGTCGATCGCCTGTCCGCCGGCCATGCCTTGGGAACCGGACGCCGCGGCCAGCAGCGCGACCATGCGCAGGCGCTGCGCCGCGCTCAGCGCCGCTTCGCCGGTCAGCATTTCGAAGGCCAGCGACTGCAATGCATCGCCGGCGAGCAGCGCCGTGGCCTCGTCGTAGGCCTTGTGGCAGGTCGGCTTGCCGCGGCGCAGGTCGTCATCGTCCATGCACGGCAGGTCATCGTGCACCAGCGAGTAGGCGTGGATCAACTCGATCGCGCACGCCGGTGTATCGAGCGCCGCGTCCGGCGCACCGACCGCCTCGCCGGTGGCGTAGACCAGGCTCGCGCGCACGCGCTTGCCGCCGTCGAGCGTGGCGTAGCGCATGGCTTCGTGCAGATGCGCGGGTGTGGCGTCGGCGCGGGGCAGGCGCGCATCGAGGGCGCGTTCCACCCGTTGTTGCAGGTGGCGCAGGCGTTCGGAAAACGAAGGCAACTTGGTCTTACTCGTCGTCGTTATGCAGCGGCTCGGTGGCGAACTCGCCATTTTTACTCACCAGCTTTTCCACGCGCTGTTCGGCGTCCTTGAGGCCCTGTTGGCAGGCGCGCGTCAGCTCGATGCCGCGCTGAAACGACTTGAGCGCTTCCTCCAGCGTCTGCTCGCCGGATTCCATCTTTTCCACGATTTTTTCCAGCTCCGCCAGCGCGGTTTCGAAGTCGGGAAGGTTGCTGGATTTTTTCGCCACCGGGCCTCCAAAGGCATGTGTAAAGAAGGGTTAACCTAACGCACGACGGATATGGGCGTCAATTCGCGCGGCTCGAAATCATGCCGCGTTCATGACGGCAATAACCATGTTTTCCGCGCAGCTTCACGCGGTGTTGACTTGAATCAATGCCGTCGGCGCGCCCGCTTGTTACGAATAGCGCGCCTTCGATTCGTGGCTGCGGGAGAGCATCGGCATGCAATACGTCCGGCTGGCGGGACAGTGGCTGTTTCTGCGCCTGGAGAAGCTGTTCAATCTCATTTTCGGCGATCGCCTGAATCCGCTGTATCACCTGGGCGCGATTGCGTATTTCATGACCTGGGTGGCGGTGGCGAGCGGCGTGTACTTGTACGCGTTTTTCGACACCGGCGTGACCGAAGCCTACGCCTCGGTCGAGCACATCACGCGCAATCAGTGGTATATCGGGCAGATCGTGCGCGGCCTGCATCGCTACGCCTCCGACGGCATGGTGCTGGCGATGGGGCTGCACCTGCTGCGCCACTTCGCGTTCGATCATTACCGCGGCTTCCGCTGGTTCTCCTGGATCACCGGCATCGTGGTGCTGTGGCTGGTTTACGCCTCCGGCATCAACGGTTTTCTGCTGCCGTGGGATCGGCTGGCGCAGTTCGTGGCCACCGCCAGCGCCGAGCTGATCGACTGGCTGCCGATCATGACCGAGCCGATGGCGCGTAATTTCCTGCACCAGGGCAGCGTCAACGACCGGCTGTTCTCGCTGCTCACCTTCATGCACATCGGCATCTCGCTCGCGATTCTGCTGGTGCTGTGGATACACACCCAGCGCGTGGCCAAGGCCGAGACCAACCCGCCGCGCTACCTGGCGCTGCCGCTGCTCGCCGCGCTGATCGTGTTGACGCTGGTGTGGCCGGTGTGGAGCCAGGGTCCGGCGAATCTCGACACCGTCGTGACCACCATCAATTTCGACTGGTTTTATCTGCCGATCTATCCGCTGATCTATGCCTGGTCGCCGAAACAGGTGTGGATGCTCATCGGCATCGGCACCCTGTTGCTCGCGGCTCTGCCGTGGCTGCCGCCCAAGCGCCGCGGCGCGACCACGGGGTTTCAGCTGACGGTGCGGCCGGGCGACGCGACGGTTACGGTGCGGCCGGGCGAGACCATCCTCGAAGCCGGTTTGCGCAGCGGCGTGCAACTCCCGTTCGAATGTCGCAGCGGCGGCTGCGGCGTGTGCAAGTGCGCCATCGTGCAGGGCACGGTGGATTACGGCGCGTACCAGGAAAGCGCGTTGACGCCGGAGGAACGGCGCGCCGGCAAGGCGCTGATGTGTTGCGCCACGCCGCTGTCCGATATCGACCTGGAGTGCGAGAACGTCGGTATCGTGAGCGACATCCCGATCCAGACCTTCATGGCGCGGGTCGAGAAGCTCGAGCCGCTCTCGGACGACGTCATGCGGGTTTATCTCAAGCCGCTCGACGTCGAACCGCTGCGCTTCCATGCCGGCCAGTACATCAACATCGTGCTCGAGGACCGCGAGCGGCGCGCTTTTTCCTTCGCCACCGCGCCGCACGAATCCGCACTCATCGAGCTGCACGTCAAGCTCGTGCCCGGTGGCGCCTTCACCACGTATGTCTTCAACGCGATGAAGCCGGGCGATTTGTTGCGTTGCGAGGGACCGCTCGGGTCGTTCATTCTGCGCGAAGACAGCGACCGCCCAATTATCTTCGTCGCCGGCTCTACCGGCTTCGCGCCGGTGAAGAGCATGGTGGAATACGCCTTCCACGCCGGCCTCAAGCGCGAGATGCGCCTTTACTGGGGCGTGAAATCGTCCGCGGATCTTTACATGAAGGAATTGCCGGAACGCTGGGCCAGCGAGCACGACAATTTCAAATTCATCCCGGTGGTGTCCGAACCGGCGCCCGGGGAAGACTGGCGCGGTCGTACCGGCCTGGTGCACGAAGCCATCCTGCAGGACTTTCCGGACCTGGCCGGTCTGGAAGTCTATGCCTGCGGTTCGGTCGGCATGGTCGAATCGGCCAACACTGCGTTCCGGCAAAAGGGCTTGGCCGAGGACCGCTGCTTCTCCGATGCCTTCATTTTCGCGCCGCATATCAAAGGCGGTCAGGGCGGCGCAACCGGCAACCGGTCTTTGTAGTTCACGTAGGGCGCAATAGCGCAGCGTATTGCGCCGCATGTCAATCGGGAGAATCCAGTCTCTGGAGCCCGGGTGCAGACCCAAAGAGTCCGCCCCGGCATGCTCTAAGCTTGGGGCGCCGCCACCCGGGATTGTGCGCTGCCGGGCACGGCGCAGATAACAAGCGCCGGCGCCATTCACCGTAAATGTGCTCACGGGCGGGACCTCCGCACTAACATGGTGCGCAAAGCACCGGCACGCCTTCCGGTTTTTTCGTCTCTGACTTCCCGCGTGAACTGCTTTGCCGCGCCTATCGCCTTGGTTTTCATCTGTTTAATTCGATTCCTTCGTCATCGATGCCACCGCGCTGAGCCCGCATGGGGAAGTAGCACGATATTTGCTATTCAAAAGGGATCAGAAGAGCGATTTGCTATCCGGCAAGCAACAAGGATGACGTGGCTGCATGAGACGATCGAAGCGCAGCGCGCCCTGCTGACGGCGCGCCTGGAATTGCCCATGGCCGAGCTGGCGCTGCGGTGCGCGGAGTCGTGGCGCGCGCACGACTGGTTGGACGAAATCCTCGGTGATGCGCTGACGCGCATGCCGGTGTGCCAACTGCTGTACGCCACCGACACGAACGGCAGGCAGGTCAGCTCCAACGTCGGCCGGCACGCGATCGACCGCAGCAAGTACGGACAGAATCTCGCCCGGCGACCCTATCTGTCTAGCGCGGTACCTTACAAGGGGTTTCTCCTCTCCGAGGTCTATCTCGGCGCCAACGACCGGCGCTCCTGCATCACCGCCGTGCAGGCGGTGGCGCAGGGATCGTCCATGCTTGGATTCGTGGCGGCGGATTTTTACCTGCGGGATCTGCCGCAGCTCGAGCGGCGCGCCGCGTCAGGCCGGAGCGCCTGGCGCCAGATCAAGGGCGATCCCGCGATTCGCGACACACTGTTCCAGCAACAGCGGGCGCGCAGCGCCATGGACGAGCGGATCGATGACGTTATCGCCATCATGAGCGAGCTGATCGGCGAACGCGGCGTGTTTCACGCCAAGCTGCATTTTTCCAGCTCGCGCGCGACATTGTGGCTGACCGACGACCCGTACCGCTACCGCGTCCACGTGCTCGAGGAAATCATCAATCCTTCCATCTGTCTCGCCTACCCGGGCCGGCGTTATCCGGAGCAGACGCTCGTGCCATCAAGGCTCGTCCGCCCGGTGTTCGAGCGATTCAAGTTGCTGCGCGAAGCGGATGAGAACATCTATCTGCGCTCCGGCTCGCTCAACGTGATCAACGGGATGGTGGGGCTGACCTTCTCCTGCGACGGCTCGCATTACATGCCCGTGGAGGAGTTTCTGGACAAGGACGAGGGCTTCTGGTTCGGCTCATGGTCGCGTTGACGGAACAGCCGCGAATCGAATGCAAATTCGAATCCGTATGACAGGAATGGAGGCGTTCGATGGGACCACCGGCAGGTTTCGCGACCGGTCTGCGCGCCTTGGTTTCCATGGTACGATTGTGGAATTTATTGTCTTGGCCGTCGTGATCCACGAGTTGTTATACGGAGCGTCGCCGGCCGTGACGCCTGACGCCGGGGAGATATTCCTCCGAAACCGCTTTGTGCAAAATGAGCCGCGCCGGTCACGTTGCTCAACCTTACAAGTTGGGTTAGTCTATTTTCGCAGTCGCACCGACTTGCACGTGCCCGGCGCAGATAATCGAGGAGCTTCAGGGATAATAACAACAGTCATGGAGGCTTGGTGATGCGATCGACCAACTTCAACGAGTTGATTGATTCTCTGTCGCAGGTGAATACGGTCGAGGATATTCACGCGGCCTGTTCGGCGTTGTGCAGCCAATTTGGTTTTGATCGTTTCCTTTACGGGGCGCGTATGCCCACCTCCTTTGTCAAACCCTACTTTATTTTCGTCAATGGTTACCCCCGCGAATGGCGGGAACGCTATACCGCCAAGGGCTACATGAGCATCGATCCCACGGTGACGCATTGCGCAAGCCATCTGACTCCGATTTGCTGGGATCAGGTCGGGCCTCAGAAAGACAAAAACTCGCAGGTTCGTGAATTCATGGGCGAAGCGCAGGAGTTCGGCCTGAACAGCGGCGTCAGCTTCCCGATCCACTCGGCACAGGGTGAATTCGCGATGCTCAATCTCGCCTCAAGCGAAGATTACGCGCGGACGAAATCCTCGATTACAGCGGCAATGCCTCATGTTTCCATGTTTTCAGCCTATCTCCACGAAGCCGTGCGGCGCGTCTTCCAACATCAAGTCCTCCCGCTGACCCGCGTACATCTTACCGACCGCGAAAAACAATGCCTGCTTTGGGCCGCAGAAGGTAAAACCACGTGGGAGACCTCGCATATCCTTGGGGTCTCGGAACGCACTGTCATCTTTCATCTTCAGAACGCCGCCGATAAACTCAAGGTCGTCAGACGCCAGCAAGCGGTTGCACGCGCGATTTCCCTCGGACTGATTTCTCCCCAGCTCGGCTAGAGCGATCATCTCCTTCTTTCCGCCTTGCTTCGAGCGGCGGTGTCGTGTTTTATCGACGATTCCGATCAAGTGCTTTCCCCACCCTGTAATATCTTACAGTTACATCGCCTTCCAAGGTTGCGATCTACTTTGCCCTCTTACTTGCAAGAGGGCATGGATGATGAACCAGATAC
>JBLMXN010000031.1:0-13557 GCA_050257795.1 Bacteroidota bacterium | reverse complement strand
TGCTGACGCCTTGGTCGGCACGCGCAAATTATTGAAGCGAGCAGCATCCCGGACGGACACTATTGTGGCCATATCCTGGCACTCCATATACTGCTCTCGAAACAATTTTTTCGTCACTTCGAGTTCAACTCGTCAAGGATCTTCGCCGTCAGTTCTTTACGGCGGTTTGTCGAGCCGCGCGGCCCCGTGATAACTGGGAACCGCGCGCATTTCCTCCGCTGTCTGAACTCGTTGGGTGGCCACGTCCGCAGCACGGTACTTCTCGCGAAAGCGGACGGCAATGCGCTATCGTGGTGACGGCGCCCTGCCTCGAGTGAATCCACTGACGTTCAGTTTGAACGACCCTGAATATGTTGCCGGACCGATCACGAACCGAATTAACAAAATATATGCGCGTCAAAAGCAATGACATTGACTGCCGTCAAAATTCTGCGCGATGCGCAAACATATTGACTACATTTAGTGAGCAACATTTTCAAAAGCGTTAACGAAATCAAAAGGATAATCAGCATTTTTCATTGAACGCGGAATAGTCAACGCATCTCATACCGAACGGTTGCGCGGCACGTCACTCACCGATGCGCTGCGATCGGCACCCGGTTAACCGCGTCAATCGATGCCATTTACGGTTCAGGGGGCACGTGGCGTTGGCACGAACAATAAACAATGTGGACCGCGACGGGAGTTGGCGCGAGGGAATGCCTAATGAATTTTGGTGTTGATTTTGGTGGCGGGCGCCTCGTTGGCCATGCGTTTGACGAAGGCGTCGAGATCGGCCGCCGTAACGGGACCGACCTGGCGCGCCACGAGTTCACCGCGGGGTGATAGGATGAAAGTGGTGGGCAAGGCGATTACGATGCCGAATGGTGTTTTCTGCGACGGCTCGGATCGCAGCACCGTGTAGTTCATTAATACGCTGTCCATGAAGTCCTTCAGCCAGGACAGGGGAATATCCTCAAAGTCCACGCCCAGCAGGACGACATCGCGATCCTGGTGCCGTTGATGAAAGGCCACCAGCTCCGGAATCTCCTTGATGCAGGGCGGGCAGGAGCTCGCCCAGTAATTGACCACCACCCATCTTCCCGAGTATTCCGACAGCGTGTGAACCTTGCCGTGAATATCCGGCAGCGAAAAGTCGATCGCGCCGTCGGCCATCGCAGACATCACGGGCGCCGCCAATAAAAGCCAGAAAATACTTGTCAGTCGTTTCATCGCACGAACGACGTGGTCACACGCGGGCCTGATCATCTCATGATCGCCAGCAGGTCAAAAAGAGGCAATCCGCCCGGCGCGATCCCGGCGAAGCGGAGTCGCGCCTTGACCGCGGTTTTTCTTGCGGCCGCAGTCTCCTCCCGGATGCGCGCCTCCTGCGCCGGAGCGATCCGGATCTGGATTACCTTGGAATTCTGGGCGATTGGCCGCGCCAGCACGTGCGACCCGCCCTCGCGCACGATCTCCTGCCCGGCGCGCCTGACCGCGCCCATCAGCGGATCGGCCTCCTCGAACGTGAAGCGGTCCTCGAAAACCGCGTTCAGATATTTTTCCGTCTGCTCGTTCAGGTATTCCACGGGAACCTCGAGAAAATTGTACGTCGCCCCCACGTGTACCGCCTCGACCCGCGACTCCCCGCAGGCCGTCAGCAACAGTGCCGAGAGCCCCAGCAAGAGCGAGATGACATGCATTTGCCGCGCGCGACGATGTGTCATTTCAGAAAATTTTCCGGCGGTTGCTGGCGAAGCGTGTGCTGCAACACGACCGCCTTGTCGTAGTCTTTCCAGGCGGCCCCCTTCTTGGCGATCTGATCCGGGTGCCGCGACGGCACGCCGTAGCGGTTGACCACATGGCAGGCTCCGCACTTTAGCGGCCCGTGGGAACCATCGGGATTGAGCGACGCCGCCTGCTGATAGCTCGATACATCCACCTCCGGATTCACCGGATAAAGGCCGTGAGTGGATTCGTGGCAACCCTGGCAGGTGATCCCCGCATGCCCCTTGGAGTAGCGCATGAGCGCATACTTGCCGGGCTGGTCGAGCGGATAAGCGCCGCCACCCATGCTTTCGACAAAGGGAGGCTGATGGCAGTCGGCGCAGTGGGGCTCGCCGGCCGCCAGCCAATAATCCTTTCCATGCGTGGCCGTCGCGTACGACACCGCCATGCCTTCGGTTCCGTCCGGATCCTTGTCCACCAGGATCACCGAGCGGTCCCCGTCCTCGTCGGGTGCCGTCAGTACTGCCTTGCCTTGTTCGTCAATCTTGATCCGACCGATGGCGGCAAGGGTCTGGCCGGTGCGATCCCAGGTTCGGTAAACGCCGCTGGTGACATCCTCGCCCTGCTTCGGGCTTTTCGGATCAAGGTAAACTGCTTTCAGCTGCTCCACCGACACGCCGAGGGCGGCCGCGATCCGGTCCAGCGGCTGATTGCGCAGCGTCCGCCCGGTCTGCCCGACCGCGTCGGTCAGATGATCGGCCTTGTACAGTTCGCGCGACAGGATGTTATGACAGTTGGTGCAGTACAGCCCCTTGTCTGTTCCCTTGGTGGTCATGACCTCGGAGAGCAGCGCGCGGCCCACGGCGTTGAGATGGCTCGGGGTTTCGGCGCCGTCCTGGTTGCGGCGCGGATTGCCATGCGCGTCGCGGCGAGTGTAACAACCCTTGGCGTCGCGGACATCGCCCGCGGCAAAAAAATTCTTACCATCCGCCGTCAACGGGAACTCGTCGAGCGTGCGATCGCTGCGGTGCGCCGGGTGACACAGCTGGCAGCCCCCCGCAAAACCGAGACTGTCGGGCAATGGGTTGTGACGCTGGTGGCTCTTGTGAATCGCCTCCGTCAACGGAGAAATCAGGTGTTCCGGATCGGGCAGCCGCGGATGCCCGGGCTGAATGTCCTGCTGCTCCATGTCGCCCGCCTTACGCGAGGACAGGCGGCCGGTGATGTTGTCGGCGTGGCAATCCTGGCACAGGACCGAATCCCGCCCGAGCCGGGTGAACGTGATCGGGCTCGCGGGCCATTTCGCCAGAAAGTTAGTGCCGTGACGGTCGTCGTGAATTTCCATCATTGAAATTGCCGCGGCCTTGATCCGCGCGTAATACTCGCCGGTGCCGCGGATTTCCTTCCAGAACTCGTATTCCTCCTTGTATTTGACATATTTCGTTCCGTTGGCGCGCTCGTTCGAGTGGCAGCGCGTGCAGTTGGGTACATCAATGGGGTTCACGCCGAAGAACCGCACCACCTGGCCCGAGGAATCGACCACGGGCGCTCCGGTCCTGGCGTCCACCAGCGTCACCACGGATTTCTGGAACGGCTGATACATGGTTTCATCCAGCGTGGTCAGCGCCGTGAACTGGTCGTTGAACGGCGTGAGCGGCAGTCCGAGAGCTTCCCATATCCCGGGGGCTGTCAGGGTGATCGGCACATTTTCCATGGCGGGGGAATCCGTGAAGACCACTGTCCCGGTCGCGCCCGAATAACGCAGAAACCCCTTGCCGACATGCTGGCCCGTCGGCCCTTCGTTGATCCTGATTTTTGTATCGATGCCCACGTGTTTTTTCTTGCCGTCCGCGGTGGTGTGCTCCGGATTGGATCCGGTGAGGTCTTTATAGAAATAGAGATTGCTGAACTCGTAGTCGGGAAGCTTTCCGCCCTTGTATCCCACGCCCCAATAGGCCAGTTTCTTGGAATAGGAATAGGTGTTGGGAAACCCCTCGGGGTCCTCGTGGGTGTAGGCCAGCCGGAATCGCTTCGCGCCATCAACCAGCACCTCGGGATCATTGGGGTCGGAACCGAGCAGCACCGGCTTGTTCCCGTTTCTCTCGGTCTTGACGACCTGCGCCAGGATCGAATTGTACGGAGGCAGGACGCAACAATAAGAGAAGTCGAAACCCGTGCAATGCATCCCGAGTTCGTAATTGATAAGGATCACATAGTCTCGGGGCGGAGGCGTGTCGCGGCGCACCAGGTCCGTGATGCCCGCGCCAGCCTCCGCAGCGGCGAAGAGCAGGCACACGACAGCGATTCCGGCACGGATCCGATGAATCATCGGTGAACGCATACAACCCTCCGTGCGACAGCATATCCCCTTTACGGCGTGGCAGCACCCGTGATGGCGCTTTGCTGCGCAGGCACCGCTTTTTCAGCTTTCTTTTCGGCCTTATCAGCCTTCTTGCGCTTGGCTTCCATTTTTTCCGCTTCTCTGCGGACGATGCGCTGGAACGTTTCCTGATAAACCTTGACCGGAAAAACGTTGTTTGTCCGCAGCCCTGTCACATACTCGTTTTGCCTCTCGTGCATCAGCAGATTGCGCACCAGCTTCTGCGTCTCGTCGGACTTGATGTCATTAAATCGGGCGTTGCGCGAATCCAGGACCTTGACCAGGTGCCAGCCTGCCGGAGATTGCACCGGGCCGCCGAGCTCATCAGGCTTCAGGGAGAACACCAGCCGGTCGAGATCCGGAAAGCCGCTGCCCTTGGCGACCCAACCGAATTCCCCCAGGGTTTGCTTCGCGTTCGGGTCGATCGAATATTTCGAAGCCGCCTCGAAGAGCGTGATCTTGCCGGAGGTGATTTGCTTTTTGACATCGTCAGCCTCCTTCTTCGTTTTTAGCACCACCATCTGAATTTTGCGGGATTCCGGGACCGCGATGTTCTCCTTGTTCTTCGCGAAATACTCCTGGATTGCCTTGTCGGTAGGCTCGAATCCGGGAAGCAGTTTTGCCTTGTACATGCTTACCAGATGGACCTTGCCGAACTCCCGTATCCGATCAAGATAGACGGGGCTCTTGTCCAACCCGGCCGCCTTGGCCTTGCTCGCGGCGATGCGCTGGTCGATGAGATCGTTCAGGATCTCGCCCCGGTACGCCGCGTTCTCGCTCTTGCGGGGGTCGGTCAGGGCCGCGCGCAGCTCGCCCCAGCCGATCGTCTCGCGGTCGACGCTGGCGACAACCTCGTTGCTGGCGCGCGCCGCATCGCCTTTAGGATCAAGCCTCGCCTGATCGACCGCGACCGCGACGCCCTGGCGCAGCTCCTTCTGAAAGGCCGCCTTCCTGGCCGTGAACCGCTCCTTCCTGATCGTGGCCTCGATGCCCATTCTGACTTCGGGGGTGAAAGGAGTGCCAGCGACAATGTTGTTCTTGTAGTAGTCGCGAATTTCCTTGTCAGTCACCTTAATATTTTCGAGCTCCTTTTTCTCCCGGTAGAGCGCGGCCAGCATGGCCTTGGAGAAGCGCTCCATGTCCTGTTGATAGACCGGGTTGTTCTGCGCCCCCTGCTTCAGGGCATCCAGGTACAGGAGATTGGCGCTGATCATCTTGTCGAGCAGCATCAGCCGGACATGGTTCCGCGCCGACGTGCCCGGCGCGGGGATCGGCATGCCGACCATGTCGGAGCTGTTGATCATGGTTTCGATCTCGCCGAACGTGATCGTCTGGTTTCCCACCCTGGCGATGAGGTCCTTGGGAGCCGTGACGTCCCGTGGCTTCGCGGGCACGCTCGCCGCCGCAGGCACGACGACACCAAGAGAAAGACAGACGGCCAGTACGGTTGCGGAAATCGTTTTCATGCGGACCTTCATTGGAATAACAAGCTCGTTGTAGTGGTATTGAATTCACCGGCGTCACGGCGTTTACGTCCTTGAAACGCCGTCGGCAATCCGGATGATGTTTCACGAAACGGCATGGGTGCCTTGACCTCCCGGAAGAGGGAGGGCATCGCCCTCCCTCTTCCTTTCCTGGCGATTCAGCCCGCGGCGGATTACCAGCCGCAGGTCGACCCCGTCCGCGCCTTTGACACGTACTCCCACACCGTCGTCGCGACGCGCCCGCGGGTGACGTGCTCCTTCCACATCGTGTCGTTGCAGGAGACCTTGATGCTCCTTTCTTCGTGGCACGATACGCACGTGGTGGTCAACGGATTCTGCGCCGCCGGATCGCCCGAGACATGGCCGAGCAGCTTGATCTCCACCTGGTCCATGATCTTGCGCGAGACCTTGCCGTCATTGGCATGCATCAGCCACTTCTCATCCGTCGAGGAAACCAGCTTCGAGTTGTCCTTGTGGCAGTTCAGGCACAGATCCTTCGTCGGATCGGCTTCGTTGGTGAAGGTGTGCGCCCACCCGACCGCCTGGTCGAAGTTTTTCGCTATCCTCGTTCCGTTGTAGGTGAGGTTGCTGATCATGCTAGGCACGCCCTTGCTGTTGGTCACGTGGCATGCTCCGCACTTCAGCGGTCCATGCGAGCCATCCGTGTTCATGCTCGCCGCCTGGGCATAGGTGGTCGTATCCACATCCGGCGTGACCGGATAGAGCCCGTGGATCGACTCGTGGCAGCCCTGGCAGGTGATGTCCCGGTGGCCGCGCGAGTAGCGGAACAGCGAGGCCTTGCGCGGATAGTTGAACGGCGGGAAGGCGTTGATGTTGCCGCTCTGCTCCACGTACGGCGCCTTGTGGCAATCGGCGCAGTGCGGTTCTCCCGGTGACAGCCAGTGATCGCGACCGTCGGTCGCCGCCGAGAACGGGACGGCCGCCGCCGTGCTGCCGTTGCCTTCGGCGTTCAGCTTGGCCTGGGCCGCGGCGACACAATCAGGCGTGGTGCAGAAGTCGAGAATGCGCACGCTCGGATCGCCGTCACCGTCGAATGCGACCTTGGGCGAGCCGCTCGACAGTATCTCGATCGTAGCCACGTTGGCGTCAGCGTGGTCGCCCACGTCCGGATCGTTCCAGATGGCGAACGTATCCTCTTTCGTCTTGGGGTCCAGCCAGGCCATCGCCTGCGACAGCGAGACGCCCGCGGCACTGGCCACGTCGGCCAGCGTGGCGCCGACCTTCGGCTCGCGCACGTTCCCCGGGTCGCCGGGCTTGGAGTGGACGAGATCCGGCGTGTTCTCCGCGCGCCACATCTCCTGGCTGAACTGGGTATGGCAGTTGGTGCACCAAATGCCCTTGTCGGTGCCGGTGTCGTTGGAAACATTGCTCGCCAGCCATTGGCCCACCGCATTCAGGTAACTCGGGGTTTCGGCGCCGTCGCTATTGCGATTGCGGTTGGCGTGGACATCGCGCCGGGCGTAGCAGCCGCCGGCGGCATCGCGGTTGTCTCCGGAGGCGTAGGCGTTCAGACCTTGCTTCGTGATCGGATAGCCGGCGAGGTTGCCGTCGGAGCGGTGCGCCGGATGACAGCCCTGACAGCTGCCGTTGCGGCCCAGCGAATCGGAAAACACGCGGTCGGCGTGGTTGTTGTGGACCGCTTCGGTGATGGGCGGAATCAGGTTGCCGGTCGCGCCATTGGTGGCCGACTTCACCTTCGCGATCACGTTGTCGGCGTGGCATTTCTGGCACATCACGCTTTCATGTCCGAGGCGAGTAACCTGCGGCAGTCCGGAACCCGTCCCCGGATAATTGGCGGTAAACGAGGTGCCGTGCTTTTCGTCGTGGATCGCGAGAATGCTGATCGCGGCTCCCTTCAGCCTTGAATACCAGTCGGAGTCGCCGGCGGAAACGTTAATGTTGTAGTAAGTGTCCCAGAAGTCGATTTCGCTCTGCACCATCGCCGCAACCGCCGGACGATTGTTCTGTGGGCTATTGACCGAGGCGCCGTTGCCAAGCGCATGACAGCTCTCGCAGTTGGGGATGTCGATGGGGGCCGTGCCGAAACCGATCACCGGCGCGCCGTTCTGCAGCACCGGCGTGCCGATGCCGCCCGGTTTGGTGGGGTCGTAGTTGTGCAGCTCCGCCTTCATGGCGACGAACGGCCGGACCGAGCTCTCATCGATGCGCCCGGGGTCGCCGAAGAAATTGATGGTGTCCTCGAACGGCGTGAGCGGCAGACCCAGCGCCTCCCAGATCCGCGGCGAAGTCAGCATGACCGGGAGATTTTCCAGAACCTTCATCTGGGTGTAGACCACCGTGCCCTTGTCACCGGAGAAGGTCAGTACGTTTTGCAGGCCGGGCGTCGATCCCGGCCCCATGGGATGAAACGCCGGACCGCTGTTCTGCGGCAGCACGGTCGCGAACTGGGTCGAGGCATTCAAATTCCGCAAGCCCAGGCGAATCTTGTCTTTTTCTAGACTGGTGTTGTTCGGATTGCCGCCTTCGAGATCGCTGTAGATATAGAAATGGTTCAGCCACGCGTTGGCGTAGTTATCTTCGGGGTCGGACACGCTGCCATTGCCCAGCACCACGTTCTGCTGGCCATCCTGGGTGCCGTAAATGATCCGGTTGTTGCTGTCCGTGGCCGCCGCATCGAGCACGGTGTTCCACATCAGCAGCGAGTTGCCCTCGACCGAGCTGATCAGCGTGTTCGTCTGCGGGGCGCCGCGTCCGTCATTGCGCGGTTGGGCGTCGTGCCAGTACCTCAGCACGTACTTCTTGAAATTGCCGTTCCCATCCAGCTCGGTGTCGCGCAGCACCGTGGGCCGGCCGAGAAAATCGAGGCCCACATTGGGATCGGCTTCGAGCAGCCGGGGAACCGCCGTCCCGTTTGTCAGGCTTTGTTGGGTCTTGACCACCTGGGCCAGGATCGAGTTATACGGCGGCAGGACGCAACAGTAGGAGAACTCGAATCCGGTGCAATGCATGCCCAGTTCATAGTTCATCATGATGTTGAAGGAGTTCTTGGGCGGAGTCCCGCTCACGAAGCCCGAAGAGGACGACGAAACGGATACCTGTGCCGCCGTTCCTGTTTCCGGGAATCCCAGGACGAGAACAAGCACGAATCCGATGATTACTGGTGACGTCCGAACGCAACGCGCGATCATTATTGCCTCCTCCAATTTTCTATTGTGGACCCGACTTTTGTGCGCGACTCAGGTCTTGGCGAACTCCTTAAGCAATCCGTGTGCCAAGGTTTCATGTGCCTGAAAAAGCCATAAAACGGCGACATCGACCGGCGTGTGGACACGCCTGTCAATGCAACAGCGACACCCGTGTCAGGTCTGCGACAACTCTGTCACTTGAAATACGTGCGCCGGCGATGAGCCCGGATCTTTGCGGCGGCAATCCGCGCATATGCTGGCGGACGATCGATGATTCCTCTCGCGTTTCCACGATGCACGCCGCTTTGCACATCATTCCTGGACCGTTGCGCAAGACGTGACCACGCGAAGCAAGACGCATGGGCAAGGATCGACGACGCCGAATTGCGTTTCCGATTTGCCGCCCGCCACTTTGAGACGTGAAATTCGCCGGCGCATTACTCAACGCTACTGAGCTGGACAGATCTGTCACTCTCGCATCAGCCGTATGACGCATCTGTCACGTGCCGTTGACAACGATGTCAGAAAAATCCGCGGGGCCATCAGAATCTTCGACAAATTGAACGTCCGTCCGATTGGTACGAGGATTGCAGTTGCATGCGCGGATGAACAATAAGGCCTGCTGAAGGCGAAACCGAAACCGGGAAGGAGACTCTCGCGACGCATTTTCGGGCGAGACTCCGCTGGACTTGGGAATGAATCATCCAGCCGGTTTTCGTTACCCGCCAAGCGCAAGCGGGAGGCTGCATGGGTAAATCCTGCCGCTTGCGCCGCCGACTTTCGGCTCAGTCAGGAAATGATCTTCTGTCGAGAGGAGGACAGTAATGAAAATCTCAGTCACTAGAAACCTGTTGATGAAAATACCGGCGTACCTGGTTGCCACCTGCCTTCTGGTGCCGCTCGGGGCGGTCAACGCCTGGGCCGCGAAAGGCGGCGGTGGCGGCGGCGGGAATAACCCTCCCCCCGACACCGCGGCGGGACAAGTGATGTTCCAGGGAATCTGCTTTGCGTGCCACGGCACGGACGCGGGCGGCCGATTCGACCGAAAGAGCATCAAGAACAAAAGCGCCTCCAGCATCGCGGGCGCCGTCGATCACAAGGCATATGCCATGGCGTTCCTGACGTATCTCACGGACACGGACTACGACAATCTGGCCGCCTACCTGAGAGTCGTGTCAGGCGCCGGCGCTCAACTGCTCTACGGAACCGGCAATGCGGCCAATGGCGAAGTGCTGTTCCGGAAGTCCTGCACGGGATGCCACTCCATCAACAACGGAACCGGTCCCGGCCACGGACCCGACCTGAAGAGCGTGCCGTCCTCGCCCGAGTGGGTTCAGGCCTTCATCGCCGAACCGAAAGCCATGGCCACCCACGCCTACACCGCCGATCTGCTGGGTCAGTATCCGTACATCATGCCCAACCTCGGACTCGGCGATTATGCCGCCCTCGATCTCGAGGCGTTCATTCACAAGCAACAGCTGAATGGGCCGCTTCTGCCCAGCGCTCGGGTCCCGTTAACCCAGGCGGAATTCGACCAGACGAAGTATGTTTACTTCGACCATTGCGCCGGATGTCACGGTCTCTACCGCAAGGGCGCCACCGGACCCAATATCGAACCCGCCCGGGCGGCACAGATTGGCACCGACGGCCTGGGCGCCATGGTGCGCTACGGAACGCCCGGCGGCATGCCGGCCTGGGGTCTGAGCGGATCGCTCAGCGAGGACAACATCGCCAAGCTGGCGGCATACCTGCAAATGACGCCACCGGCCCCGCCGCCGATGCCGATGTCGGACATCCAGGCGAGCTGGAGACTCATCGTGCCGGTGGATCAGCGCCCGACCTCGCCGCAGACCGCGCGTAACTGGCAGAACTACTTCGGCGCCGTGCTGCGGGATGCCGGCCAGATCGCGATCTACGACGGCGATACGAAAGAGGAAGTGGCGCGGCTGAACGTCGGATTCGCGGTGCACATTCTGCGCTCGTCATCGACGGGACGTTACTTCTACGCCATCGGGCGCGACGGACTGGTGTCGCTGATCGACCTGTGGGCGGGTACGCCCAACATCGTGGCGACCGTCAAGGGTTGCAGCGACGCGAGAAGCGTGGAATCCAGCAAGTTCGCGGGCTTCGAAGACGCCTACCTCATCGAGGGCTGTTACTGGCCGCCGCAATACGTTGTGTACAACGGGCTGACGCTCGAGCCGCTGGTCCGCCAGGACCTGCCGATGACCAGCATCACGGGGGAAACGCTTCCCGAAGTGCGGGTCGCCTCGATCGTCGCCTCGCCCTTCGAGCCGCTCTGGGTGGTTTCGCTCAAGGAGAGCGGCTACGTCGGCCTGGTGGATTATTCGCAGCCGGGCTTCCCGCTGGTGGCGAAGATCCCGGCCGAAAAGTACCTGCATGACGGCGGCTGGGATCACACCAAGCGCTATTTCCTGGTGGCGGCCAACGCCAGCAACAAGATGGTGGTCATCGACGTCGCCAACCGCAGCTTCGTGACGAGCTTTACCACCGGGAACAAGCCGCATCCGGGCCGCGGTGCCAACTGGGAGGACCCGGTCTACGGCTGGGTCAATGCCACGCCGCACCTCGGCGAGAACAAGGTCTCGATCTACGGCGCGGACCCGGCGAATCATCCGGAGTTCGCCTGGAAAGTGGTGCGTGAGATCACACTGCCGGGTTCGGGATCGCTGTTCCTCAAGACGCACCCGAACTCCCCGTGGGTCCTGTTCGATATGGCCCTGAGCACGGATGCCAGCCAGAAGCAAATCTGCGCCTACTCCAAGCAGAACGCCAGCCTCGACCGCTGCTTCACGGTGGCGACGAACGGCAAGGCAACCCACATGGAGTTCAATCAGGATGGCAGCCAGGTCTGGATAGCGGATTGGGCTACCGATGGATCGCTGATCATCCTGGACAGCCAGACGCTGGCGGAGATCAAGCGAATCACGGGAGTCCCATCGCCGACCGGCAAGTTCAACGTGTACAACACGACCCACGACGTTTATTGAGTCTGCGCGGTACCGCACCGGACGCACCCTGGCTTGCCATGGGTGCGTCCGGCCCGCGGGCGCCGGCCCGCCCGCATCTCCTTTCCAAGATTTGGAACCAGTCTGTCATGTCAATGTGACATGGCATCGGTATTTTCTTTAACGCGTGCTTAAGATATAAATAAGAAATCAAAAGGGCGCCAATAAATCACAGGCCCAGAAAAACCGCCCCCAGAAAGTTGCAAACTTGGCAACAGTCCGTCCGTAGGACGAGGGGACAGCTTGAAAGTCAACACCGTAATTGATTCGCTCATCAACGCCCAGGAATCGCCCGCCGTTATCATCGACCAGAATCACCGGATCATCGCCGCCAACCGGGCGTATTGTGTGTCCTACGGCGTAACGGCGGATGCGGTGGTCGGACGATACTGCTATGAAGTGTCGCACCACCTGACCTCACCCTGTTACCAGCACGGCGAAGATTGTCCGTCGCTCACAGTGCTGGCCAACAATCGCGCGCAGGAAGTTCTGCACGTCCATTATGACTACGCCGACCGGCCCGATCGCGTACGTATCAAGGCGTACCCGGTTGAGACGGCAAGCGGTCAGAAGTTTGTCCTGGAAACCATCCATCGCCTGGCACCCACGATGCATCTCACGTGCGAAGAAATGCGCATGGTCGGGCGCTCGCCCGCGTTCCTGCAATGCATAGAAACGCTCGCGTTGGCCGCGAAATCAAATGCGCCGATACTGCTTTGCGGCGAAACCGGCGTTGGCAAGGAGATGGCCGCACAGTACATCCATGAGCAATCGGTCCGCAGCGCCAAATCCTGCGTCGAGCTGAACTGCGCCTCGATCCCGGAGGCGCTATTCGAGAGCGAACTGTTCGGCCATGAGCGCGGCGCTTTCACCGGCTGCGCCGGGCTCAAGCAGGGGTTATTCGAGACCGCCGACAAGGGCACCCTGCTCCTCGATGAAATCGGGGAACTGCCGCTGTCCATGCAGGCCAAGCTGCTGCGCGTGTTCGACTCCGGCGAGTTCAGGCGCGTGGGCGGCACCGCGGTAATCAAGGTCGACGTGCGCATCATCGCCGCCACCAACAGGGACCTTTCGACCATGGTGGCTGACGGCAAGTTCCGCGAGGATCTCTATTTCCGTCTGGCGGGCGTCAAAGTGCATCTTCCGCCGTTGCGCGAGCGGCGGATGGATATTCCCGCTCTGGCGGCGGTATTGTTAAAGCGCATCTGCGAGCAGGACAAGGTCGATCGCTGTCATCTCACCAAAGAAGCGATGGAACGCCTGATGGAATATGGCTTCCCCGGAAACGTGCGCGAATTGCTCAATATCCTGCAACAAGCCCTGACGCTGAGTCCGGACGGCATTATTACCGCCGAACATATCCGCCTGGACAACCACAGAAGCCATTCCACGCCGGCGCCGGCAAGCGCGTCCCCGACCAACTGCGGGAGCGCGGTGACCGCCATGGCGACGAATCTGCCCCGATCGCTGGCGGACGTTGAAGCCCGCCACATCGCTTATCTGCTGCAGCGCCACGACAACAACCGTGGCGCCGTGGCGGAAGCGCTCGGCGTCAGCAAACGCACGCTTTACCGCAAGATCAAACGCTACCAGCTAGCTACGAACGCGGACGCGTCCGAGTAACTCAGGACGTGAAGTCGCGCGCAAACGTGCTTGGTCATTCCTTGATTCTCCTTTTCAGGAAATCCCTTTTCCAAACCTTGGCGCTCCCGGCACTTTGGCGGCGAAAGGTCATTTTTCAAAGAATTCTAGTCCAATAAATGCGACACCAGCCCGTCGGCGAGCTTGGG
>JBLMXN010000030.1:0-4620 GCA_050257795.1 Bacteroidota bacterium | reverse complement strand
GGCCAATCTTGCGGTGATCGCGCTTCTCGGCCTCCTCCAACCGGTGCAGGTAGGTGTCGAGCTGTTCCTTGTTCGGCCAGGCGGTACCGTAGATGCGCGCCAGCATTTCATTGCGCGAGTCACCGCGCCAGTAGGCCCCCGCCACCTTCATCAGCTTGAAGGCCTTGAGCTTGCCGGTGGACGGCACATGCGGGCCGCGGCACAGGTCGATGAATTCGCCCTGGCGGTACAGCGAGATGGCCTCGCCCGCAGGGATGTCCTCGATGATTTTCGCCTTGTATTCCTCGCCCATGTCGCGGAAAAACCTGGCCGCCTCATCACGCGGCATGACTGTGCGCGACACCGGATAATCGCGCTTGACGATCTCGCGCATGCGTTCCTCGATCTTGGCCAGGTCGTCCTCGGTGAAGCCGCGCTTGAAAGCGAAATCGTAGTAAAAGCCATTCTCGATCACCGGACCGATGGTGACCTGGGCCTCGGGGAACAGCTCTTTCACCGCCTGCGCCAGCAGGTGCGCGGTGGAGTGACGGATGACCTCGACGCCGTCGGGATCGCGGTCGGTGACGATGGCGACCTGCGCGTCCTGTTCGACCCGGTACGACGTATCGACCAGCTTGCCGTTGACGCGGCCGGCGAGCGCGGCACGCGCCAGTCCGGCGCCGATGCTGGCGGCGATTTCGGCGACGCTGACCGGTTGGGGAAATTCACGACGACTGCCGTCCGGCAGTGTGATGATCGGCATGTATTGACCCTCTCGTCAGTGGCGACCTCTACGAACGGCCGCATAAACGGGCTTCGTCATACTCTCCGGCAGTCGGCATGGCCGGGCCGGGTACTGAAAATGGTAGGCGCGAGTGGGATCGAACCACCGACCACCACCATGTCAAGGTGGTGCTCTACCACTGAGCTACGCGCCTATGAAAAACAGGCGCGGAAAAATAGCACAGCTGACCGAACGGTCACAAGTTTCTTAGGGCCCCTAACAAAATAAGCATTGACGCACGACCCCCTCTCCCTCCGGGACAGGGCTGGGGTGAGGGGATCATAAATCGCCGCTGTATGCCTCCCCACATCTTGTCCTTCTCCCGGAAGGAGAAGGAACCCGGTATTGTGTCATCCGTACTGATCATGGCGTCCTGGGGTTCATGGTCATATTCACGAACAACAGAGGCTTCACCCGCGTCCCCCGCCGCCTTCGATCACCCCGAACTTGCGCGTGCGGATGGCGTGAATCTTGTCGCGCAGCGCCGCCGCCTGCTCGAACTCGAGGTTGCGCGCATGGGTGTACATCTGCTTCTCCAGCTTGTTGAGCAGCTTGGCGAGCGCGTCCGGGGCCATGGCCTCGTACCTGGCCTCCTCTTCGGCCGCCTCCAGGTAGCGCTTGCCGGCGCGCTCCGGGCGCTGGCCGGGCGCCGGCCGGGACGGGTGGACTCCGTCGATGATTTCCCGGATCGCCTTGACCACGCCCACCGGCGTGATCCCGTGGGCTTCGTTATAGGTCTTCTGTTTCTCCCGGCGGCGCTCGGTTTCGTCGATCGCGGCGCGCATCGAGTCGGTGATCCTGTCGGCGTACAGCATCGCCTTGCCGTGCAGGTGGCGCGCGGCGCGGCCGATGGTCTGGATCAGCGAACGCGTCGAGCGCAGGAAGCCTTCCTTGTCGGCGTCGAGGATCGCCACCAGCGACACCTCCGGCAGGTCCAGCCCCTCACGCAGCAGATTGATGCCGACCAGCACGTCGAACACGCCGGCACGCAGATCGCGGATGATCTCGGAGCGCTCGATGGTCTCGATGTCCGAGTGCAGGTAGCGCACACGCACGTCGTGCTCGTGCATGTATTCCGTGAGGTCCTCGGCCATGCGCTTGGTGAGCGTCGTCACCAGCACGCGCTCGCCCACCGCCACACGCGCGCGGATTTCGGACAGCAGATCGTCGACCTGGGTCGTCACCGGGCGCACCTCGACCTCCGGGTCCATCAACCCGGTGGGCCGCACCACCTGGTCGACGACCACGCCGTGGCAACGATTCAGTTCGTACGGTCCCGGCGTAGCCGACACAAAAATCGTGGGCGGCATCAGCCGTTCGAATTCGTCGAACCGCAGCGGGCGGTTGTCGAGTGCCGACGGCAGACGGAAGCCGTATTCGACCAGCGTCTCCTTGCGCGAGCGGTCGCCGCGGTACATGCCGCCGAGCTGCGGGATCGTCACGTGACTCTCGTCGATCACGAGCAAGGCATTGTCGGGGAGATAGTCGATCAGGGTCGGCGGCGGCTCGCCGGGCTTGCGCCCGGAAAGGTAGCGTGAGTAGTTCTCGATGCCGGCGCAGTAGCCGACCTCGCGCATCATCTCGAGATCGTAGAGTGTGCGCTGTTCCAGGCGCTGCGCCTCGACCAGCTTGTCGACCGAACGCAACTGTTCCACGCGCTCGCGCAACTCGATCTTGATTTCATTGATGGCGTTCAGGATGGTCTCGCGCGGCGTCACATAGTGCGACGACGGGTAGATCGTGGTGCGCACCAGCTTGCCTTCGACTGCGCCCGTGAGGGGATCAAACTCGGACAGGTTCTCCACTTCGTCGCCGAACAGTTCCACGCGCACCGCCAGCTGTTCCGACTCCGCCGGGAAGATATCGATGACGTCGCCGTGCACGCGGAACGTGCCGCGGTGCAGTTCCAGGTCGTTGCGCGTGTATTGCATTTCCGCCAGCCGCTGCAGGATCGCGCGCTGGGCGATAATCATGCCCTGACGCAAATGCAGGATCATGCTGTGGTAGGCGTCCACGTCGCCCAGGCCGTAAATGGCCGAGACCGTGGCCACGATGATGACGTCCTCGCGCTCGAGCAGCGCCTTGGTGGCCGACAACCGCATCTGTTCGATCTGTTCGTTGATCGAGGCGTCCTTCTCTATATAAGTATCACTCGAGGGTACATAGGCCTCGGGCTGGTAGTAGTCGTAGTACGACACGAAGTATTCCACCGCGTTGCGCGGGAAAAAATCGCGGAACTCGGAGTACAGTTGCGCCGCCAAAGTCTTGTTTGGCGCCAGCACCAGGGTCGGCCGCTGAATCTGCTGGATGACATTGGCGACGGTGAAGGTCTTGCCCGAGCCGGTCACGCCCAGCAGGGTCTGGCAGGCCTCGCCATTGCCGAGACCGGCCAGCAGCGCCGCGATCGCCTGCGGCTGGTCACCGGCGGGCGCAAAGGGACTGACAAGTTCGAATGGCTGGCTCATGTGCTATCGTTTTTCCGCGTTGATACGGGTATATTACCGCGTTTTTCAAATACACATTTCACGAGGAACCGTTGTCCACCATCCGCCTGTCAAGCCGCGTCAACCGCATCAAGCCCTCCCCCACCCTTGCCGTCACCAACCGCGCCCGCGAGCTCAAGGCCCAAGGCAAGGACGTGATCGGTCTGGGCGCCGGCGAACCCGATTTCGACACGCCGGATCACATCAAGGAAGCGGCGATTCGCGCCATCCGCGACGGTTTCACCAAATATACCGCGGTCGACGGCACCCCCGGGCTGAAGCAGGCGGTGATCGCCAAGTACAAGCGCGACAACGGGCTCGACTACACACCGGAAGAAGTCCTGGTCTCGGTCGGCGGCAAACAGAGCTTCTTCAATCTGGCGCAGGCGCTGCTCGACAATGGCGATGAAGTCATTATTCCGGCGCCGTACTGGGTATCGTACCCGGACATGGTACTGCTCGCGGACGCGAGTCCGGTGATCATCTCGGCCGGCATCGACCAGGCGTTCAAGATCCGCCCGGAACAACTCGACCGCACCATCACGCGCAAGACCCGCCTGCTGGTCATCAACAGCCCGTCGAATCCGACCGGCGCGGTTTACACGCGCGCCGAGCTCGCCGCGATCGGCGAAGTGCTGCGCCAGCATCCGCACGTGCTGATCGCGACCGATGACATGTACGAACATATCCTGTGGACGCAAGAGCCGTTTTGCAACATTCTCAACGTCTGTCCCGATCTCAAGGATCGCACCGTCGTGCTGAACGGCGTGTCGAAGGTATACGCCATGACCGGCTGGCGCATCGGCTATGCCGCCGGCCCCAAGACCCTGATCGCCGCGATGCGCAAGATCCAGTCGCAGAGCACCTCCAATCCGACCTCGATCGCACAAGTCGCCGCGGAAGCGGCGTTGAACGGCGATCAGGGCTGCATCGTGCCGATGGTGCGCGCGTTCAAGGAGCGGCACGACCGCGTGGTCAAACGCCTGAACCGGATTCGCGGCGTGCGCTGCCTGCCGTCGCAGGGCACCTTCTACGCGTTTCCCGATTTCAGCAAGGCCATCGCCGCCACCCCGGATGTGAGCAACGACGTGGCCATGGCCGAATACCTGCTGAATAAAGCTGAAGTCGCGCTGGTGCCCGGCTCGGCCTTCGGCGCCGAGGGCCACTTGCGGCTGTCGTATGCGACGTCCATGGAAAACCTCGACAAGGCCCTCGACCGGATCGAGAATCTGCTCGGCAAGGCCTGAAGTTCTGCAGTTCCGGCGCGGCGGGTATTGCGCGCTATCAACGCATCTGCATAATTAATGGATCACACCGGCGCGCGTCATGCGGCGCCGGCAAAAATAAAAACGTTCACCAGGATGGTGGGGATGC
>JBLMXN010000029.1:0-3982 GCA_050257795.1 Bacteroidota bacterium | reverse complement strand
ACAATGCGGTTCAATATGAATAACCCGTAGGTTTGCAGTATATTGCCGCGAAACGCATTCGAGGTATTCAGTGGAAATGACTGACCGCAAACGGTTTTCAGGTATTTTCCGCCCACGGTATCTTGAATATCCCGTACTTGGGCCGTTCTATCATCGTTATGCATCACCCCAAGGAGGCGGCATGAAAAGAATTTTAATCATCAGTACACTTTTTTCTCTTCTGCTATTCATGGGTGGGTGCGAGAAATCATCTGAATCAAATAATGCCAGATTTACTGTTACTACCGATGGCAGCGGAAAAGTAATTAGACTGAATACAGCAACAGGAGAAACGTGCATTGTTGGTGACAGTTGTGATGCTGATCTTTCTAGCTTGGTCGTAGGTGAATCTTACATCTATCAAGGTAAAGGAACATTCCAGCATCAGAAGACGGTGAACTGGAAAGACTTAAAGTAATGCATAACCCTGCGCTCAAGCGGGACGCGCAAAAGCGGCGCGCCCCTTAGCTCCACGTTATGTTTCTCAATAGAGAGGTATGCGCTTTATGAACGCACAACAAGAACTGAAAATACTGCGGTCAGTAAAAAGTATGTTGAATAACGAGTCTCATCGACTTACGCGTATTGGAACATTCCGGAGTGGCACCCGCGTCGTGTCAGTAATTTTAATTTCTATTCTTATTCTGTTAGCGGCACAAACGGGGGTCACGGGAGTTCTACTTGTAATAGGCGCTATAGTTGCCGGCGTTCTTGCGACGATGAGCGCTAATATGGCTGCATCGTTAAACCAGTGGAAGGTTATAAATCAGCATATCAATCACGAAAGCGTTATGAATCGTCTAAAAGAGCTAGAAACATAACTATGCCTTCAAGCGGACGCCGTGATACGTCGCAGCGTTTCCTGTTAGTCCGGGGTCGGCGCCTCTTAAGGCGGCGTTCGACATGAACAAGCACTACGCAGGGATCACGGCTAGGATGTTGTCGGAGATTGAGACGATCTCCGACAGGATGACCCATCAGGGGGAGAAAGGCCGCAATAACGAGCATGTGCTGGGGGCCTTTCTCAATGAGAATCTTCCAAGGCGTTACTGCGTATCTACGGGAAAGGTCATCGCTTCCGATGGTCAAGAAAGTGGCCAAATCGATCTGATAGTTCAGGCACGATCAAGGGGTCAGAGTCCTTGAAAGTCCGGATGATAGTTTTCAAGGACTCTGACCCCTTGATCCTCTTGATCCTCCTGAAGATAGTGCGCGCTGGCGAGGCGCTCAGAGCGGTGCGCGCAGCGTGACGCCGCTCAGCGCGTAAAGCGCAAAGCCAATCAGCGCCAGCGCGGAGGCGCGGTTGATCCAGCACAGTACCGACGGCGACAGTTTCGAAGCGGTAACGGCGAGGACACCCGTCAACGCCAGCCACCACAGCATCGACCCAGCGAAGACACCGGCGGTGAACACCGCCGCCTGGGTCATCCGCGACAACGGCGCGAGCGAGGCGAACAGGCCGGCGAAGAAAAGTATCGTGGGGGGTTGGCGAGCGTGAGCAGATAGGCGCTGATGAAACTGCGCCAAGGCGAGCGTGCGGCCGGCCGGCGTGCCGGCGACGCCGGTACTGCGCGCAGGATGTGCGCGGCGAAATAGAGCAGCACCAATGCGCCCCCGATCCGCAGCCATGGGCCGCCCGCGAGCAGCAGCGAGGTTAGCGCGCTCAGGCCGAAGGCCCCGAGGGCGGCGTAGGTGCCGTCGGCCGCGGCGATTCCGGCGCCGAACGCCAGCCCCTGCGCCGGCCCGGCGTGGAGCGCGCGCTGCATGCACAACAGGCTCATCGGCCCGACCGGTGCCGCCACCGCAATGCCGGCCAGGATCGATTGCAACAGCAGCCACGGTTCGAACATGCGCTGGGTCGTGTCCTTCTTACGCGTCGGCCTATCATAGCGGAGCCGGACCGGTGCGGTTTCCGGTTTTGGGGCCGACAAGTCGTGCGCCGTGCGTTAAACTGGCGGTTTTCCTTTTATGTTCGATGACATCACGATGGCCGCCGACCCGATCAACAATGTAAACGTCCTGTCGCAGGACCTGCTGCCGACGCCGCAACAGGTGAAGAACGACCTGCCGCTCACCGCCGGCGCCGAAGCCACGGTGTTGCGTGGCCGCGAGACCGTGCGCCGCATCCTCGACCGCGAGGACCCGCGGCTGTTCGTGGTCATCGGCCCGTGCTCGATCCATGACCTCAAGGCCGCGCGCGAATACGCCGCGCGCCTGAAACGGCTGGCCGACGAGGTGAGCGACTCGCTCTACCTCGTCATGCGCGTGTATTTCGAGAAGCCGCGCACCACCGTCGGCTGGAAGGGCCTCATCAACGATCCGTTCATGGACGATTCCTTCCACATCGAGAAGGGCATCTACATGGCGCGCGAGCTGCTGCTGCATCTGGCCGAGATCGGGTTGCCGACCGCGACCGAGGCGCTCGACCCGATCACGCCGCAATACCTGTCCGACCTGATCACCTGGACCGCGATCGGCGCGCGCACCACCGAATCGCAGACCCACCGCGAGATGGCGAGCGGGCTGTCGACGCCGCTCGGCTTCAAGAACGGCACCGACGGCAGCCTGACGGTGGCGATCAACGCGCTGCAGTCGGCGGCGCGCCCGCATCATTTCCTCGGCATCAACCAGGACGGCCAGTGCGCGGTGTTCCGCACCCGCGGCAACCGCTACGGGCTGATCGTCCTGCGCGGTGGCAACGGCCGCCCGAACTACGACTCGGTGTCGATTGCTCTGGCCGAGAAGGATCTCGCGAGGGCCAAGCTGCCGGTCAACATCGCCGTGGACTGCTCGCACGCCAATTCCAACAAGGACCCGGCGGTGCAGCCGCTGGTGGCGGAGAACTGCGTCAACCAGATCCTCGAAGGCAACCGCTCGATTGTGGCGTTGATGCTGGAAAGCCACCTGCACACCGGCAGCCAGCCGATCCCGGCCGACCTGAAGCAATTGAAGTACGGCGTGTCCGTGACCGATCCCTGTATCGGCTGGGACACCACGGAGAAACTCCTGCGCGAGGCGCGCGAGAAATTGAAGCCGGTGTTGGCCAAGCGCAAACCGCCGGCGGGACAAGCGAGCGGGACGTCCCTAAAGTAATTTTTTGCGTAGCCCGGATGGAGCGCAGCGGAATCCGGGGTTTTGTTAATACCCGGATTACGGCGCTGCGCGCCTTCATCCGGGCTACAAGAATTCCACCCTTCCCATAGCCCCCCGTCAAGGGAGGGGGGATTCATTTTTAGAGACGTAGGGCGCGTACCACGCGCCATGTGGATCGGCGCGGCCGCTCCTGCGCATCCATGCGCCCGCGGCATTCGTGCATCCATGCACAGCACAGACGCGCCCAACATTTTTATCCATCCGCGGGTTGCGGCCGCGGGCGGCGCTGACTATTTATTAAGGTACGCCATTTTTCTCCCACCCAAGGTCATGCAGGCCCGCGTCGAAAACAAAAACAATCCCCTGCCGGTCGGCTATCGGTTAGGCGAGTACACCATCAGGTCGCTGCTGGGCCACGGCGGCTTCGGCATCACCTATCTGGCCCACGACACCAACCTGAATTCGCTGGTGGCGATCAAGGAATATTTTCCCGAGTCCTATGCCGAGCGCGACGGCAACTCCATCATCCATCCGCGTCCCGGCGGCGACGGTTCCGACGCCGAAACCTACCAGTGGGGACTCCAGGAATTCCTGAAGGAGGCGCAGGCGCTGGCGCGCTTCAAGCACAATTACATCGTGCGCGTGCTGCGCTACCTCGAGGCCAACGGCACCGCCTACATGACCATGGAGTACGAAGAGGGCGAAGCCCTGTCGGCCTATCTCAGGAGCCACGGGGGTTTTCTGAGCGAGCCCGATCTGCTGCGCGTGTTCCTGCCGATCCTCACCGGTTTGCAGGCGGTGCACGAGGCCGGCATGCTGCATCTCGACATCAAGCCCGACAACATTTACC
>JBLMXN010000028.1:0-7146 GCA_050257795.1 Bacteroidota bacterium | reverse complement strand
GCCCGACGCACGAGGAAGTCATCACCGATCTGATCCGCCGCGAGGTCAAGAGCTACCGCCAGCTGCCGGCGAACTTCTACCAGATCCAGATGAAGTTCCGCGACGAGATCCGTCCGCGCTTTGGCGTGATGCGGGCGCGCGAATTCCTGATGAAGGACGCCTACTCGTTTCATGTCGACGAGGCCTCGCTCAACGAAACCTACCGCGTGATGCACCAGGCCTACTCGCGCATCTTCCAGCGCGTCGGCCTCGAGTTCCGCCCGGTCGCGGCCGACACCGGCGCCATCGGCGGCAGCAACTCGCACGAGTTCCACGTGCTCGCGGACTCGGGCGAGGACGCGATCGCTATTTGTTCCAAATGCGAATACGCGGCGAACGTCGAGCTGGCGCAGGCGCTGCCGCCGGTCGGCAAGCGTCCGGAACCCGGCAAACCCATGCAGACCGTGGACACGCCGAACGCGCGCACGATTGAAGAAGTAAGCAAATTCCTCAAGATCGATCCGAAGCAGACGCTCAAGACCCTGCTGGTGAAGGGCACCGGCGGCGTGATCGCGCTGGTGCTGCGCGGCGACCACGAGCTGAACGAGGTCAAGGCCGCCAAGCTGCCGCAGGTGGCCAAGCCGCTGATGTTCGTCACGCCGGGCGAGGTGGAGCTGGCCGCCGGTTGCGAAGCCGGCTCGATCGGCCCGGTCGGCCTGAAGATCACCGTCATTGCCGACGAATCCGCCGCGCGCCTGGCGGACTTCGTGTGCGGCGCCAACGTCAACGGCAAGCATCTTGTCAACGTGAATTGGGGCCGCGATGCCGCGGAACCGGCCGTGGCCGACCTGCGCAAGGTGATCGAGGGCGACCCCTGCCCCGATTCCGGCAAGGGCCTGTGCGGCGGCACGCTCACGATCCGGCGCGGCATCGAGGTCGGGCATATCTTCCAGCTCGGCACCAAGTACAGCGAGGCGATGCAGGCGACGGTGCTGGACGAGGCCGGCAAATCGGTGATCATGTCCATGGGCTGCTACGGCATCGGGGTTTCGCGCGTGGTCGCGGCCGCCATCGAACAGAACCACGACGACAACGGCATCCTCTGGCCGGAAGCGATCGCGCCGTTCCAGGTCGCGCTGGTGCCGATCGGCTACGCCAAGTCGGCGGCGGTGCGCGAGACCGTGGACCGGCTGTACGCCGAGCTGGTGCACAGCGGCTTCGAGGTACTGCTCGACGACCGCGACGAACGCCCGGGCGTCATCTTCGCCGACATGGACCTGATCGGGATTCCGCACCGCTTGGTGCTCGGCGACAAGGGTCTGGCCAGGGGCGTGATCGAGTACAAGGGACGGCGCGACAAGCAGGCGCGCGAGCTGCCGCTCGACGGTCTCATGGACAGCCTGCGGGAAATAATGAAACTCTAGAACCTGTTTCGAAATCATTTCCCCCCCCTCGCGGGAGGGGGTTAGGGGGAGGGGGAGCAATCAGAACGAACGCGATACGAGATTTTCCGGCGGCATTGCTCACCCCCACCCTGGCCCTCCCCCATCAAGAGAGAGGGAATTGGATTTTGAAATAGGAGCTGGATCGACGCAGAGCGACTCCTCTTGACCTTGGTCATTTGCCCGGAACATCGGTCTTTTATATGATGCGCGCCGTTTTCAACCGCGGCGGCGCCTCATGTCCATCGAACAATTCGAATCCTGGTCACTCGTCATCGGCATCGGCGGCCTGATCGTCTGGATGCTGCTGATCATCTGGAAGATGGGACAGGAGTCACGCGCCGGCCGCTACGGCTACTTCGTGCTGTTCCTGGCCCTCGGGCTGGGCTTCGTCGGCTTCATCGCCAAGACCGTTCTGGTCGAACTGCTCCATCTGTAAACCGCTTCGCGCCCTTCGCGTCGGCCGGACTCAGCAAGCCTTGCCGCCGGCCGAAAGCGCGCCCGGCGTCACGATCAGCCTGTCCAGCGGCAAGGGATGGCTGATGGCGAACCCCTGGGCATAGTCAACCCCCAGCGCCCGCAATTTTTCGAGCACGGCCTCGCTCTCGACGTATTCCGCGATCGTGCGGATACCCATCACGTGTCCCAAGTGGTTGATCGCCTCGACCATCGCGTAATCGACCGGGTCGCCGGCCATGTCGCGCACGAAATTGCCGTCGATCTTGAGGTAGTCCACCGGCAGGTGCTTGAGGTAGGCGAACGAGCTCAAGCCGCTGCCGAAATCGTCCAGCGCGAAACGGCAACCCAGACGCTTGAGCGCGGCGATGAACTGCTGCGCCTGCGCGAAATTCGCCACCGCCGCGGTTTCGGTGATCTCGAACACGATACGCGCCGGATCGACGCCCGAGTCGCGGATCGCCGACATGACGAACTCGTGGAAACGGTGATCGCACAGCGAGCGCCCGGACAGGTTGACGGAACACACCATCGGCGAGGCGAACCGCGATATCCGCCGCATCCAGGACAGGGTCGCGCCCAGCACCCAGCGATCCACCGCTGGCATGAGATTGTAGCGCTCGGCCGCCGGGATGAACGCCATGGGCGGCACCACCTGCCCGTCCTCATCCAGCATGTGCACCAGGATTTCATGCCGCACCAGGTTGTTGCCGGCCTGCAGCGCCACGATCGGCTGGCCGTACAGTCGCAAGCGATCCTCCTTTATGGCGGCGGACAGGCGCTGGGCCCACTCGATCTCGCTGCGGTGCCGGGCGAGCGCGACGTCGTCCGGCTGGTGCACGTGCAGGCGGTTGCGGCCGAGGTCCTTGGCAACGTAGCACGCCGCGTCGGCCGCGCTCAGCGCCTCGGTGACGCTGCCGCTGTCGGCGGTGATCACCGCCATGCCGATGCTGACGCCGACGTCGAAGGTGCGCCCACCCCAGGCAAACCGGAAATCCCTGACGACCTGGCGCAGCGTCTCGGCGATCTCGATCGCCTTGGACAACGAGCAGCCTTCGAGCAACACGCCAAATTCGTCCCCGCCGAGTCGCGCCAGGGTATCGCTGTCGCGGACCTTCGGCGCGACCAGCGCCGCGATCTGCATCAGCAACTGGTCCCCGGCCACGTGTCCGCAGGTGTCATTGACCATCTTGAACTGGTCGAGATCGAGATAACACAGGACGTGCTGCCTGTTGTCGTCCTTCGCGCCCTGCAGCGCGCGTTCCAGGCGCCGCTCGAATTCATGGCGATTGAGCAGGCCGGTCAGGGAATCGTGGCTGGCCTGGTAGCTCAATTGCCGCGCCAGGTGCCGCATCTCGCTGACGTCGCGCACGGCCAGGACGACGCCGATGACGTTGCCGTTGCGGTCACGTATCGGCCCCGTGGTGTGTTCCACGGCGAATTCGCGGCCGTCACGGCGGGTGAGAAGGCAATCGTTACGCGACATCACGACAGCGCCCCGCTCCAGGCACATCCGCGCCAGATCGAGCGGCGTCTGGCGATCGGCTTCGTCCACGATCCGGCACATCCCGGACAACGCCGTGTTCCGGGCGTCGGTTTCGCTGCAATCCAGAAACTTTTCCGCCACCGGGTTGAGATACTGTATGCGGCCGTCCGTATCCGTGACGATCACAGCGTCGCCGATGGACCGGAACGTGACCATCAGGCGTTCCTTCTCCTCGAACAGCGCCTGCTGCGCCTTTTTAAGCTCGGTGATATCGCGAACCGCGACCACGCGCATGGAGCGGCCCAGATACGGAAAGTCCCGGGCGCGTATTTCGGCGTCGAACGTGGTGTCGTCGCGACGCCGGATTTCGATCTCCCACGGCTTGTCGCTGGCGTGCTGGAATCGATTCGCCACGTCCGTGCGCGCGGATGATGCAACCAGATCCAGCACGCTGGCGCCGATGAGATCGGCGGGTTCGTGGCCCACCATTCCCGCCAGCGTCTGGTTGACGTCGACGATCACGCCCCGGTCGTGAATCGCGATGCCTTCAAAGGCGGCCTGCGACAGGCTGCGAAAGCGGTGCTCGCTGTCACGGACGACGCTCTCGATCTCGCGCTGGCGCGTCAGGTCGCGCATCACCATCAGCACGCCGAGCGGCTCGCCACCGCCCCGGATGATCTTGACGATGATCTCGAGCGGCCGTTTCCAGCGGTTCATCGGGGCGTCGGCCTCCTTCACGAACACCGCGTCGCGGCGCTCTAGGCGCGCCTGACACACCGGACATGGCCCAGTCTCGTCCTTGTCGTGAATCAATTCCATGACGTTCCGGCCGATGACTTGGTGCGGCTCGAGACCCAGAAAACGGCAGAAGGCGCGGTTGGCGCGCACCACGCGCTCGTTCAGGTCCACCACGTACATGGCGTCCTCGGCGGAATCGAGCGCCTGCGCCCACTCGGCCTCGGCGCGCGCGAGGCTGGCTTGGCTCACCCGCAGTCGCCGGCCCAGTCGCAGCAGCGCGGCGAAGACGATCGCCAGCATGACAATGAGGAACACCGTGAACCACCAGGTGGCGGGCCGTTCCGGATTCAGGGCAAATGCGGAGGCGGCCGCAAACGCCGGCATGGCGTGGGCAAAAAGAAACATGGAGAACAGGCCGGTCGTCGCCACGAAACGACGGGGCAGAGGCGTACGGAGACGATAATATGCACCGGCCAGCATGCGTAGGGTCATCGATTCCGGACTGGTGGTTTGTCGGCACCAACACTGAAAAACGCCGTCCGCTGGCTGATAAATCAAGTCTAGACCATCGACTCTGCCTTCCCAGGCGGTATGGCGGATACCGGCAAACTATTTGTCCGCCGGCTGCCTCGCCCTGGCACACTTAATGTGTGGTTTTAGTGGACTCCAGGGATCGCCATGTGCGCAGAAAACACAATGGATGCGCGATGATATCGGCGGGACTTAATGTGCGCGCCGGCGTACTTCAGTGACGTTGGGGATTTGGTCGAGCAACGCGAGGATGCGGCTCAAGGTCTCGATGTTCGGGATGTCCAGCGTGAAGGTCATGTGCGCCACCTGGTTCTTGTCGGTGACGGTGCTCACGCCGAGAACGTTGATTTTCTCGTTTGCCAGCAACGAAGTGATGTCGCGCAACAGCCCGGCGCGATCGTGGGCGGTGAGTTCCACCTCGACCGGGTACGTCTGCCCGGTGTCGGCGCCCCAGCCGACCTCGATCAGCCGCTCGTCGTGCTCGGCGTGATGCCGCAGCGCGTTCGGACAGTCCTGGCGGTGAATCGTCACGCCCTGCCCGTGGGTGATGAATCCCACGATCGGATCGCCCGGCACCGGGTTGCAGCACTTCGCCATGCGCGTCAGCAGGTTGCCCACGCCCTGGATGGTCACGCCCGCGGGCTTGCGCGCGACCGGGGCCGCGCGCGGCGTGATCACGGGCCGTACCGTCGTGCGCGCCGGTTCGGTCAACTCCTGCACCGCCGCCATCAGCTGCGTGGGTTTGATTTCGCCGCGGCCGGCCGCGGCCAGAAAATCCTCGACCCGGTGAAACTGGAACCGTCCCGCGAGCTTGTCGTAGTTGACGTCGCCGATGCCGTGACGATGGAATTCCCGTTCCAGCGCCTCGCGCCCCTCGGCGACGCTGGTCTCGTAATTCTGCTCGCGGAACCAGTGACTCACCTTGGCGCGCGCCTTGGAGGTCAGCAGATAACCGAGATGCGGCGACACCCAGTCGCGCGAAGGGCCGCCCTCCTTGACCGTGAGCACCTCGACGCGATCGCCGGTCTTGAGCGTGTGCGTCAGCGGCACCATCTGGCCGTTGACCTTGGCGCCGCGGCAACGATGCCCGACGTCGGTGTGGATGTGGTAGGCGAAATCAAGCGGCGTCGCCCCCGCCGGCAGGTCCACGATATTGCCCTTGGGCGTGAACACGTAGACCCGCTCGCTGAACACCTCGGATTTGAACTGGTCCACGAAGTCGGCCGCCTCCGCGACCTCATCCTTCCATTCGAGCAGGCTGCGCAGCCAGGCGATCTTGGCGTCATAGCTCTTGTCGGTGCGCGCGCCTTCCTTGTAGCGCCAGTGCGCGGCGACGCCGAGCTCGGACTGGTCGTGCATCTCGCGCGTGCGGATCTGCACCTCCACGGTCTTGCCGTCCGGCCCGATCACGGCGGTGTGGATGGAGCGGTAGTTGTTCTCCTTGGGCGTGGCGATGTAGTCGTCGAACTCGCCGGGGATGTGCTGCCACAGCGAATGCACCACGCCGAGCGCGCCGTAGCAGTCACGGATGTTGTCGACCAGCACCCGCACCGCGCGCACGTCGAAGATGCGCTCGAAGTCCTTGCCCTTCTTCTGCATCTTGCGCCAGATGCTGTAGATGTGCTTCGGCCGTCCCGTGACTTCGGCGGCGAGGCCGGCGGCTTTCAGTTCGCCCGACAGGGTCGCGACGAAGCGCGCGATATAGGCCTCGCGGTCCGCGCGCCGTTCGGCGAGGAACCCGGCGATTCTCCGGTAGGAAGCCGGCTCGAGGTAACGGAACGCGAGGTCCTCGAGTTCCCATTTCATCTGCCAGATGCCGAGGCGGTTGGCGAGCGGCGCGAAGATGTCCATGGTCTCGCGCGCGATGCGCTTCTGCTTCTCCTCCGGCAGCACCGCGAGCGTGCGCATGTTGTGCAGCCGGTCGGCGAGCTTGATGAACACCACGCGTACGTCTTCGGCCATGGCCAGCAGCATCTTGCGCAGGCTTTCGGCCTGGGCCGACTCCCGGCGCGAGCCGGAGGGCTCGTTCTGGAATTCCTGGATGACCTTCATCTTGGTCACGCCGTCCACCAGCCCGGCAATGCGCGTGCCGAAATCGCGCTTCAGGTCATCCAGCCCGACGCCGGAGTCCTCGACCACGTCGTGCAGGATGGCGGCCGCCAGGGTGTCGTGGTCGAGGCCGAGATCGGCCAGGATCTGCGCCACCGCGAGTGAATGCCGCACGTAGGGTTCGCCCGACACCCGGCGTTGGCCGGCGTGCGCCTTGAGCGCCGTGGCCACGGCGCGGCGCAGCACGTCCATCTCCGGCGCCGACCGGCCGCCAGCGACGGACGCGAGCCAGCGCTCGGCGTCGCCCGATTCCGGCGCGTCGTCAGGCATCGGAATATGCGTTGGCCTGGTCATGATGGATTATCCTAATGTCTGGATGGGGTCGCGGTAGGCGAGTTTAAATGCCTATAATCCAGTATAAGTCTTTCATGATCGCTCCCCGTGCGGAGCCTGTCCATCTTTCCC
>JBLMXN010000027.1:0-9301 GCA_050257795.1 Bacteroidota bacterium | reverse complement strand
TCGTGCTGTCGCTCGGCGAAACCCACAGTTTTGCGCTCGAGGACGTCGCGCGCTATCTCAGCAGCCGCAGCGTGCGCGAGGTGCTGATCCAGGCGCTGCTGGCGGCGCCGCTGTTCACCACCCGCTGGCGCTGGGCCGCGACCATCGCGCTCGCGATCAAGCGCTTCCGCGGTGGCCAGCGCAATCCTCCGCAGCTCCAGCGCATTCAGGCCGAGGACCTGGTGGCGGTGGTGTTCCCGGACCAGATCGCCTGCGCCGAAAATATCGTCGGCGACCGCGAAGTGCCGGACCATCCGCTGGTCAACCAGACCATCGCCGACTGCCTGACCGAGGCGATGGACATCGACGGTTTGATCGCGCTGCTGGCCGCGCTCGAAAGCGGCACGAAGCATGTCGTCGCGCGCGACCTGCCGCACCCCTCGCCGCTGGCGCAGGAGATCCTGAACGCGCGGCCCTATGGTTTCCTCGACGACGCCCCCCTCGAGGAACGGCGCACCCAGGCGGTCATGAGCCGCCGCTGGCTCGATCCGCTCGAAGCGGCGCAGTTCGGCAGCCTCGACCCGGAGGCCATTGCGCGCGTGCGCGCGGAGGCCTGGCCCGAGGTTTCCAATCCCGACGAACTGCACGACGCGCTTATGCTGCTCGGCGCCGTGAATCAAGAGGAAGGAAACAAGGACGGTTGGAAAGATCATTTCGACAGACTGGTCGCAGAACGACGTGCAACACGGATAACAACCAGCGTCCCTTCCCCCTTGACGGGGGAAGGACAGGATGGGGGTGAGTCGCATAGTCCACGCAACACCTCGCACCCCCACCCCAACCCTCCCCCATCAAGGGGGAGGGAGTGCGGCCAAGGTCAAGCGACATTCTGGTCGGCGGTCGAGCGCCTGCCGATGTTGCGCGCGATCTACCACGACGCGGAGGAAACGCCGCCGCTCACGCCGCCGGCCGAATTCATGCGCGCGTGGAGTCCGGAAGAAGCGCTCGTCGAATTCATGCGCGGTCAGCTGCAGGGACTAGGGCCGGTAACCGCGGCGAGTCTGGCACAGCGGCTGGGATTGAACAGCGCGCGCATCGATCAGGCCCTGCTGACGCTCGAAAGCGAAGGTTTCGCGCTGCGGGGCCGGTTTACACCAAATAGCAATGAGACGAACGTTACCCCCTCATCCCCACCCCTTCTCCCGCAAGGGGAGAAGGGGACGAGCCGAGAGGCGGAAGTCACGCCTGTTGAAAATAATATGGAATGGTGCGAGCGGCGTCTGCTCGCGCGCATCCATCGCTACACCCTCTCACGCCTGCGCGCCGAGATCGAACCGGTCAGCGCCGCCGATTTCATGCGCTTCCTGCTGCGCTGGCACGGGCTCAGCAGCGAGCCGCGGCCCGAAGGTCCGCAGGCGCTCGCCGCCATCGTCGAGCAACTCGAAGGTTTCGAAGCCGCCGCCGTCGCCTGGGAAGCCGACATCCTGCCGGCGCGCATGCACAACTACGATCCCGACTGGCTCGACAGCCTGTGCCTCGCCGGGCGCGCGCTGTGGGCGCGGCTCACGCCGCCCAAACCGGTCGCCGGCAAGGACCGTATCAGCGGGCCGGTCCGCACCACGCCGGTCGCGCTGCTGCTGCGCAAGCACCAGGGCCTGTGGCAGCCGCTCGCGGCGCGGCGCGCCGCAGAGCCGCCGCGTCTGAGTCCGCGCGCGCAGAGCGCGTTCGATTATTTGCGTGAGCATGGCGCCTCGTTCTTCGAGGACATCGTGAACGGCACAGGTTTGCTCCGGTCCCAGGCCGAGGAGGCGCTGGCCGAGCTGGTCGCGGTCGGGCTGGCGCACGCCGACGGTTTCTCCGGATTGCGCGCGCTGCTCGTTCCGACGTCGCGCCGCGGCGGTCATCAGAACTTGCGCCGCCGACGCGTGGCCGAATTCGGCATCGAGGAAGCCGGACGCTGGACGCTGTTGCGCCGTGCGGTTTCCGCCGAACAACCGGACGGCGAAACTGTGGAACAGGTGGCGCGACTGCTGCTGCGGCGCTACGGAGTGGTGTTCAAGCGCGTGCTCGAACGCGAGGCTGACTGGCTGCCGCCGTGGTACGAGCTGCTTTCGGTGTACCGGCGGCTGGAGGCGCGCGGCGAGATCCGCGGCGGGCGCTTCGTCGCCGGCTTCACCGGCGAACAATACACCACGCCCGACGCAGTGAGCACGCTGCGCGCGTTGCGCCGCGAAAAGGAAACCGGCGCGCTGATCTCGGTGAGCGCGGCCGATCCGCTGAACCTGGTCGGTATTCTCACGCCCGGCGCGCGCGTGCCGGCGCTCGCGGGCAATCGCGTGCTGTACCGCGACGGCGTGCCGCTCGCGGTACAGGTCGCCGGCGAGTCGCGCTTCTTCGAGGAACTGCCGCCGGAGCTGGAATGGCAGGCGCGCAACGCGCTGGTGCGCCAGCCGATTCCGCCGGCGCTGCGCGTTTACCTGCATTAGGAAGGTCTGAATAATATTGTTTGCCACAGAGTCGCAGAGAACGCAGAGATATTACCGTTGGATTGGCATTGATGATTTATCTCTGTGCCCTCGGCGTCTCTGCGGCGAGAACTCATATAAATCAGAAGTTTCTTGATGCATGAGCGAGGGACTGACACTGCGCGTGGAATGCTACGCCGGTCACCGCGGCGATGAAGAACCGCGCGCGTTTTATTTCGGCGAACGACGTGTGACGGTGACGGAAATCCTCGACCGCTGGCTCGCACCCGACCATCGCTATTTCAAGGTCAAGGGCGACGATGCCGGGGTCTATATTCTGCGCCACGACACCTTGCACGACCGCTGGGAACTCACGCTATTCGAGCGCGGATCGACCGGGTAAACACCGGCAGCTTCAGGACGGTTTCGCCCCCTGACGCTGACGCACGGCTTCGAACAGGCAGATGCCGGCGGCGACCGAAACATTCAGACTGCTGACGCTGCCGGCCATGGGAATGCGCGCCAGCACGTCGCAGTGCTCGCGCGTCAGCCGCCGCAGGCCCTTGCCCTCCCCGCCCAGCACCAGCGCCAGCGGCCCCTTGAGATCCGCGCGATAGATGTCGATGTCGGCGTCGTGGGTGGCGCCGACCAGCCACAGGCCGGCGTCCTTGAGCTGGCGCAGGCAACGCGCCAGGTTTACCACCTGGAACACCGGGACATATTCGGCCGCGCCGCTGGCGGCGCGCCGCGCCACCGCCGACAACGGCGCCGTATGCTCGCGCGGAACGATCACGCCGTGCGCACCAGCGGCGTCGGCGGAACGCAGGCAGGCGCCGAGGTTGTGCGGGTCCTGGACGCCGTCGAGCACGAGCAGCAACGGCGCCGCCGGCAGATCCGCAAGAAAACTCTCGAGTTGCGGCTCGGCGCGCCTCGCTACCTCGCGCAAGCGCGCGATCACGCCCTGATGGCGAACGCCGTCGGCCAAGCGGTCGAGCGCGGCCTTTGGCGACTGATGAACCTTGACGCGCGCGGCGCGCGCGGCCGCGATGACCTCGCCGATACGCTTGTCCCCGCGGGCTTCGCTGATCCAGATTTCTTCCACCTGCTCGGGATTATTCGTGAGTGCCGCGAGGACGGCGTGGAGGCCGGTGATAATGTTGTCGGTCATGAGTCAAGTTTAATCTGTTGAATCGGCTGCAGCGATATTAAAGGCTAATTGTGCCTAGAACCATAATCTTGCGCACTTCACCATGTTATGGTTCTGACTGCGTGGAAAAGCGGTCACTCATGAACACGACGGTCCAATGTGAAACTTCGGCCAAGAGCGGCCAAACGCAATTCCCGGGAACGGTCGCTGGCGTTGCCCGGGAACAGCTATTCACATTTCGTACTGAAGAAGCATGAACCCATCCCACATTCACTCGGATCTTGTAGTCGGATTCGAAATGACCCGACTGTTAACTTCGTAAAGATTCGATCGAATCTGATCATTTATCGGATTTACTTGTAAGCGATCGCCGCGCTACTGGGTCCCGCCAGCGAAATGATCTCGAACCGCCTGAAGCCGGCCTCACGGCACCAGGTGCGAAAATCCGCGCCGGTATAGTCGAAAGCGTCGCCGAGTTCAATGAGCATGTTGAGAGACATCAACAGCCCAAACAGATTTTCCCGGCGGGCATCATCAATCACGTTTTCGATGGCGATCAATGCGCCGCCTTCGGGGAGCGCGTCGTATGCTTTCCGGATCAGCACTTTTTTCTTGTCGAGATTCCAGTCATGCAGAATGTTGCCCATGGTGACGACATCGGCTTTGGGCAACTCATCGACAAAGAAGTCGCCCGATACGACCTTGATCCGGTCACTCATGCCGGACCCGTCGATATGGCGCTGGGCAAGGGATGCAACCGGCGGCAAATCAAATGTCTTCAATGACAGGTGCGGGTGTCTGGCCCCCAGGATACGCGACAGCAAGGCCAGCGCGCCACCGATATCACTAACGGTTTGGTAGCGCGAAAAATCGAACTTGTCCGCCAACAGTCGGAAATTGCCCGCCTGCAGTCCGGACATGGCTTCGAGAAACTGGCCGAGCCTGATCTGGTCGGAATAAATTTCTTCGAAAAACGGCTTGCCGCTGTAGCGGGCCTCGTTGTACGGCTGGCCGGTCCGCAAGGCCTCGCCCAGGTAGCTCCAATGGCCGTACAGACGGGCGTTCAGCATCTCCGGCATGCCGCCAATGTAGGCCGGACTTTTCTTGTTCAAAAAGGTCGCGGTATCCGCTGTGTTTCGGTACAGCCCGCCGGGGCCGTCGCCTTTGCGATCGAGAAATCTTGCGGCAACCAGGGCGTCGAAGAAGTCATAAATTCCCCGCGGATGAATACCGAGCTCTTTGCCCAGCTGTGCCGCCGTCAGCGTTCTGTCGCCGAGCACGGTAAACAAATTAAATTCAATCGCCGTGAGCAGTACCTTTGATGCCCAGAACGCCGTGGCGGTTTGCAGAATGTGGCCAGGGTCTGGCGGCGGCGATTCGGCCGCCGGCACGTCGTCAGTAGCCGCACGTCCCGTTCCTTTTGCTTGCATGTCCATCTGGAATCCTCCTGATCGCGTTAGGTAGTCAGGACGCAGCCTATCCGGTAGCTAGTTGTGAATAAATATCATTACCGTTGATAAATTATTCACTATTTGTTATCAATTCGCGTTATGGACAAGCTGACGCGCCTCATCGTGTTCGTCAGGGTGGCCGAGACCGGAAGTTTCTCGGCCGCCAGCGAGCGCCTGGGGATTTCCCGGGCCGCGGTCAGCAAATATGTGTCGCAGCTGGAAGCGCAGCTGGGCGGGCGATTGCTCAATCGCACGACACGCCGGGTGAGCACCACGGAATCCGGACGAATCTATTTCGAGCGGTGCAAGGAAATCCTCGACAACCTCAAAGAGGCCGATGACATGGTCACGGGGTTGAGCGGTCGGCCCCGCGGAACCTTGCGCATAAGCGCCCCGACGAATTTCGCCTCGCGACATCTGATGCCACTGGTCAATGAGTTCACCCGCACCTGGCCCGAGGTGCAAGTCGAATTGATGTGCAGTGAGCGGCTGGTGGATTTGGTGGACGAAGGTTACGACCTGGCCATCCGAATGACCCACATCGAAGATTCGGAACTCATCGCGCGACGCCTGTCGCGTTGCCGGCATGTATTGGTCGCCGCTCCCGGTTACCTGGAAAAAAATTCTGTCCCGAAACAGCCCGATGAGCTGGCTCAACACCCCTGTATTCTCTATGCGTATCTTAAAGGTGGCGTGTGGCCATTCACCGGAAATGGCCGTGAGTATCGAGTGAAAGTAAAACCTGTCCTGAAGAGCAATAATCCCGACGTCCTGCTCGAGGCCGCCATGTCCGGCATGGGAGTGAGCCTGTTGCCGACTTTCGTCGTTTGCGACGCCGTTCAAAGTGGGGCATTACGGATGATAATGCAGGATTTCGACTCCCTTGAATTGGACATTTATGCCGTGTACGCATCCCGGCATCACCTGCCGGCCAAAATAAGAGTATTCGTTGATTACCTCACGAAACGTATTATCGACCCTCCCCCTTGGGATCATTTTTTGAGCGAAAGGGATTAAGACGATGTCGTTGCAGCACAAGAGCTGACGGACATCCGGGACAAGATCGCGCAGCACTCTCTATTCTAAATGTCTGCTCCGAGGTTGCAAGGGACGGGTCGGCTTTGGGAATGGCCGCTTTGCGGCAAAGTGGAACACCGGCAAGTCACCATCGATAGCTTCTGATTCCATCTTTTGCTTTTGGCAAGGTTATCATTTCATTGCGCGACGAAAGCAAGGATATGGTTCTGATCCATATTCACGTATCCGGTAAGCTGCCCCATAAGCCTGGTATCATGGCAACGATATGTTTCTCGTCGCGATCAAGGTTATTGACGGCAACGCATGTAGGACAGCCGCCCGCCAATAGCTTTTCAAATCACCGAGGGCAATTCGACCAGTTTCTACCTCGAACGCCTGCGCTTGCCTCTCGCGGTGCCGCCCGCTTTGCGTTTCCCTGCCTTGCGTTCGCCACCGCCTGCTGCCGGTGCTCCGGCCAGCTCAAAATCGATTTTGGCCTCGTCCAGATCCACCCGCACCACGCGCACCCGCACCTTGTCGCCGAGGCGGTAGATCTGGCGCGTGCGCTCACCCAGCAGGCGGTGCTGTGCGGCGTCGAAGTGGTAATAATCGTTTCCGAGCGCGGTGATGTGAACTAATCCATCCACGTAGACTTCCACCAGCTCGACGAAAATACCGAAGTTTGTGACGCCGCTGATGTAGCCATCGAACTCCTCGCCGACCTTGTCCGTCATGTACTCGGCCTTGAGCCAGCGGACCACCTCGCGCGTGGCTTCGTCGGCGCGGCGCTCGGTCATGGAACAGTGCTCGCCCTGCTGCAACGCCAGCTCCGGAGTGATCTCGGGCGGACGCCGCGCGAGGATGCTCTTGATCGCGCGATGCACCAGCAGGTCGGGATAGCGGCGGATCGGCGAGGTGAAATGCGTGTAATGCGGATAACCGAGCGCGAAATGGCCGATATTGTCCGGGCTGTACACCGCCTGCGACAGCGACCGCAGCAGCACCGTCTGGATCAGGCGCGAGTCCGGCCGCTTCTCCACCGCCTTGATGAGCTTGGAATAGTGCTGCGCCTGCGGCGCATCCCCGCCGCCCAGGGACAGGCCGATTTCGGTGAGAAATTCGCGCAGATCGTTCAGCTTCTCCGCGGTCGGACCCTCGTGGATGCGATACGGCGCCGGCACCTTGTACTTGCGCAGAATCTCGGCGGCGCACACGTTGGCCGCGAGCATGCACTCCTCGATCAGCCGGTGCGCATCGTTGCGCTGCACCGGCGCGATGCGCTTGATCTTGCGGTTCTCATCGAACACGATGCGCGTCTCCGGCAACTCGAAGTCGACCGCCCCGCGTTTCATGCGCGCGGTGTGCAGCACCTGATACAGGCCGTACAGCGTCTCCAGATGCGGCACGACCTCGGCGTGATCGCGCCGCAGCGCGGCGTCCTTGTCCACCAGCATCGCCGCGACCTTGGTGTAAGTCAGGCGCGCGCGCGAGCGCATGACGGCCGGGAAGAAACGGTATTTCTTGATCGCGCCGCTGCCGTCGACCTGCATTTCGCAGGCCATGCATAAACGATCCACCTGGGGATTGATCGAGCACAACCCGTTCGACAGAGTCTCCGGCAGCATCGGGATGACGTGCTGCGGGAAATACACCGAATTGCCGCGGGCATACGCCTCGCGGTCGAGCGCGGTAGCGGATTTGACGTAGTGGGACACGTCGGCGATGGCCACGATCAGGCGCCAGAATTTGCCCTGGCGCTCGGCAAAGACGGCGTCGTCGAAATCGCGCGCATCCTCCCCGTCGATCGTCACCAGCGCCACGTCGCGCAAATCCACGCGTTCCTTCACGGCATCGGACGGCACTTCCGGTGCGAACACCGCAGCCTCACGAAGCACTTCCTCCGGCCACACGTGCGGGATATCGTGCGCGCGGACGGCGACTTCGATCTCCATGCCCGGCGCCATGTGATCGCCCAGCACTTCCACCACGCGCCCCACCGGCGCGGTGCGGCGCGTGGGCGGCGCGGTGACCTCGGCCACCACGATCTGCCCGGCGGTCGCGCCGCCTTCGTCGCCGCGCGGGATCACAATGTCCTGGGCGATGCGCTTGTCCGACGGCACCACGAAGCTCATGTGGTTGGGCGTGGTGTAGCGCCCAACCACGGTCTTGTGCGCGCGTTCGAGCACCTCGACCACCACGCCCTCGCGCCGCCCGCGCTGATCCACGCCGACCACGCGCGCCATCACGCGGTCGCCGTGCAGCACCTGGCGCATCTCGCGCGGGGACAGAAACAGGTCATCGCCCCCGTCCTCCGGAATCAGGAAACCGAAACCTTCCGGATGGCCGGTCACGCGCCCGCACACCATGTCCATCTTGTGCGCCAGGCCGTAGAGGCCGCGGCGGTTTTGCAGGATCTGGCCGTCGCGCTCCATCGCGCGCAGGCGTCGCGCGAACGCCTCTTCGTCGCGTTCGCCCTGCACGCCCAGCGCCTGCGCCAGCGCCTGGAAAGACAGGGGTTCGTTGCGCTCGGTGAGCATCGCGAGCACCGCCTCGCGGCTGGGGACGGGGAACTCGTATTTTTGTTTTTCCCGTTCCTGCATGGGGTCCTGGAACGGTTTTTTGGGTTTTCGCGTTGACATGAAATTTATCTCTCGGTAGAGTGCGCCGTCCTGCCGGGTCCCGTATTATAATTTACGGACTCCATGCCGAGGTGGCGGAATTGGTAGACGCGCTAGATTCAGGTTCTAGTGGGGAAACTCGTGGAGGTTCAAGTCCTCTCCTCGGTACCACATTTTTATCCAGCTGTTCGTTTTAGCGGGCCGACCGTTTTCTTCAGGCTTCCTGGAAGCCGTTTTCCTTGAATGAATGGAGCGGCGCGCAGTGTACCACGGCCGGGTGGGGGCTTCTCCATCTTGACCCGCTAAAAGGAACGCCGCCGTCCGTTTCTCCGCGGAAGATACGGCGGATAGTGCGTTGACGCCCGGCTAAGGTTTGCTGGCAGGACTCAGAATTTGACCGGGTCCGGCGAAGCCCGCACAGCCGTTGCCATGCGCGCGCCACGTCAGCGTTTTGCCCGATTTGTCGGTAATAAAAGTGAACTCGCAGGTGGTTTCGTACGGCGTCTGGGGGAAATACGTCCCGGGAATGACGATGACGTGCTGACCCTTGTCGGACGAGAACGTCTGAATGGTGGTCGGCGTTTCGTACCCGGGGAACACGCCCTTCTCCTTCCAGACCCAGGT
>JBLMXN010000026.1:0-6251 GCA_050257795.1 Bacteroidota bacterium | reverse complement strand
TCCTGTGCGCCCTGCTTGGCGGAAGCGATGAGCTGCGCCTCGTCGTGGTGGATCTTGTGCTGCCGTTGCAGCAGATCCTCGTCATGTTCGCGGAACCGGTGCACGGCCTCGCTCGCCTCGGCCGGCGAGTGACCCAGCCCGATCAGCACGTCGCGCGCCAACTCCAGGCTCGACAGGAAAGTCTCGCGGATCAGTTTGTCCACGCCGATGTCCATCAGCCGGTAGGCGTGCACGCGGTTGCGGGCGCGCGCGTAGATCTTGAGGTGGGGATAGTGTTTCTTCACCATCTCCGCGGTCTTGACCGAAGCCTCGACGTCGTCGATGGCGAGCACGAAGATCTCGGCGAGGTCGGCGCGCGCCGCGCGCAGCAGGTCGAGGCGCGAGGCGTCGCCGAAGTAGATCTTGTTGCCGAAGCGGCGCACGAAATCCACCTGCTCGAAACTCGCCTCGAGCGCGGTAAACGGGATCTTTTTCATGCGCAGGGTGCGGGCGATCATCTGGCCGAAGCGCCCGAAGCCGGCGATGATCACGCGGTGCTCGCGCGGTTCGATCCGGTCGAACTCGGTGGGCGCTTCCGTCGACTGTCCGATGCGCAGGAATCGCTCGTTGAACGCGACCAGCAGCGGCGTGACCGCCATCGAAATCGAAACCACGACGATCAGCCGATCCGCCAGCGCCGGGTCCAGCAGCCGCGCGCCGGCCGCGACGCCGAACAGCACGAACGCGAACTCGCCGCCCTGCGAGATGTACAGCGCAAGATTCACTGCGGCGCCGTGGCGCTGGCCCGCCAGCCGTCCTAGGCCGTAGAGCAGTATTGATTTGACTGCCATCAGTCCGAGCACCAGGCCCGCGATCACGAGCGGCTGTTGCGCCACCAGCCGCAGGTCCACCGACATGCCGACGGCGATGAAGAACAGCCCGAGCAGCAGCCCCTTGAACGGATCGATGTCGGCCTCGAGCTCGTGGCGGTATTCCGAGTCGGCCAGCAGCACGCCGGCGAGGAACGCGCCCAGCGCCATCGACAGCCCCGCCTCCTGCATGAGCAAGGCCGTGCCCACGACCACCAGCAGCGTGGCGGCGATGAACACCTCGTGGCTGTTGGCCGAGGCGGCGAGCCGAAGATACGGGCGTAGCAGCCAGTGGCCGCCGAGGCTCACCGCCAGCACTATCGCCACCGCCTTGGCGATGCCGGGCAGGTCCCAGGCCTGGTCGATCCCGGCGGCGGCGCCGTGCCCGAAAAGCGGGATGACCGCGAGCAGCGGGATCGCGGCCAGGTCCTGGAACAGCAGGATGGCGAACGCGGCGCGCCCGTAGTGTGTCGTGAGCTGTTTTCTCTCGGCCAGGAGCTGCAGTGCGAACGCGGTCGAGGAGAACGACAGCACCACGCCCACGACGATCGCCGCGGTCACGGACAATCCGAAGAACACGCCGGCCAGGGCGAATACGCATCCGGTCACCGCGACCTGCGCGCCGCCCAGTCCGAACACCGGCTTGCGCAGCGCCCACAGCCGCGACGGTTGCAGCTCGAGGCCGATGATGAAGAGCAGCAGCACCACGCCGAGCTCGGAGAAGTGCAGGATGGTCCCGACGTCGCGCACGAAACCGAAGGCGCGCGGGCCGATGAGCACGCCGGCGGTGAGATAGCCGAGCACCGCGCCGAAGCCGAGGCGTTTGAACAGCGGGACGGCGATGACGGCGGCCAGCAGGAACACGACCGTTTCGCGCAGCAGGGATGCGTCCATGGCAGTTATCCTCTCGCTTGCCGGCCGGGACGTGCCGGTGACGCAAGGGTACCGTAACGGCGCCGGTTGTCGCTAATCGGGTTGCCGTCGCGGGCCGGGTCGCTGCCAGGCGGCGGCGGTCAGTCAGCTGCGCCGGTCAGCTCGCCGACGATCACGGAGGTCATAGAGATCGAGCCCATGACTGCCCGGTCGTTGAAGAAGCTCGCGCGTTCCGGCCCGTCTTGCAGCGCCAGCACGTAGAGCAGCGGCAGGTAGTGTTCCGGCGTCGGCACCGCCTGCCGGGCGTCGTCGCCGAGTTCGTCGTAACGGATGAGCGCGTCGTGGTCGCGCGCTTCGATACGTGACTTGACCTCGCGGTCGAAGCGCGCCGCCCAGTCGAAGCCGTCGCCGCGGCGGTAATCCAGCAGCTGCAGGTTATGCACGATGTTGCCGCTGCCGAGAATGAGCACGCCCTGATCGCGCAGCGGCGCGAGCCGCTGCGCCAGTTCGTAGTGGAACGACGCCGGTTCGTTGGTGTCGAGGCCGAGCTGCACCACCGGCACGTCCGCCCGCGGATACATCGGCCGCAGCACGCTCCAGCTGCCGTGGTCGAGCCCGCGGCGCGCGTCCAGCCGCGCACCCCAGGGAGCAAGCAGGTTCGCCGCGGTTTGCGCCAGTTCGGGGTCGCCGGGCGCGGGGTACTGCACGGCGAACAGCTCCGGGGGGAAGCCGTAGAAGTCGTGAATCGTTTCGGGGCGTGCGGCCGCGGTCAGCGCCACGCCGCGTGTCTCCCAGTGCGCCGAGATGCAAAGGATCGCCCGCGGCCGGGGCAGGTGCGAGGCCAGGCCGACCCAGGCACGCCGGAACGCGTTGTCCTCGATCGCGTTCATGGGCGTACCGTGTCCGAGAAATATCGCCGGCATTCTGGTGCTCATGTTTCCGCTGCCTCGGTTGGAGAAAACGGCGTCTGCTACTTGATCAACCCTTCCGCTTTCATCGCCTGCTGCACCGCCGGGCGGGCGGCAATGCGGGTGAAATAACTCTGCAGCGCCGGCCACTTGCTCAGGTCGAGCTTGAACAGGTTGGCCCAGCCGAGGATGGTGAACAGGTAGGCGTCGGCGACGCTGAATTGATCGCCCATCAGGTATGGCTTGCCGTCGAGCGTGCGCACCAGGAAATCGCAGCGCCGGCCGAACAGGGCGATCCGGTCATCCTTCCATTCCGGCGTGAGCCTGGGGTTGAACAGCGCCCCGAGGGTCTTGTGAATCTCGCTGGCGATGAAATTCAACCACTCCATCAGGTGGTAGCGCTCCATGGTGCCGGCCTTTGGCGCCAGGCGCGCTTCCGGTTTGTGGTCGGCGAGATATTGCAGGATGACCGCCGCCTCGGTCAGTATCTGGCCGTCGTCGAGCCGCAACGCGGGAACGTAGCCTTTCGGATTGACCGTATTGTAATCCTCGCCGCCCGCAGTCTGCTTCCTGGCGAGATCCACCTTGTCCAGATCGAACTGATATCCCGCCTCGCGCAGGACGATGTGCGGGGCCAGGGAACAGGCGCCCGGGGAAAAATAGAGTTTCATGTGTTTCTCCTGTGACTGGTTTGAGGCATGCCCCGCACCGGCGGGGTTCCGGAAAAACCGGCGATCAGAAATCGATCTTGCCCATGCGACCCTCCCGGTAGTCGGCGATCGCCCGGATGATCTGTTCGCGCGTGTTCATGACGAACGGGCCGTAGCGTTCCACCGGCTCGTGGAGCGGCACGCCCGCGAGCAGCAGCAGGCCGGCGGGTTCGGTGGCGCTGGCGTCGACGGCGAGACGTACCGAGTCGCCGCCGCCGAAACGCGCCATCTGGCCCTCGCGCACGCGACGGCCCTCATCGCCGGCGCGCAGCTCGCCCTGGATCACGTAGGCAAGCGCGTTGTGGTTGTCCGGCACCGGTTGCACGACTGCGCCGCCGGGCTGGATGGTGAAATGCAGATAGACGATCGGCGTGTGCGTCTCGATCACCGCCGATTGGCCCAGTGCTTCACCGGCAATGACACGCACCTTGACCTTGCCGTCAGGGCTCACCGCTTCCGGGATGCGCGCGGCGGGGATTTCCTGATAGCGCGGGCGCAGCATCTTGTCGCGCGCCGGCAGGTTCACCCAGATCTGAAACCCGTGCATGGTGCCGCCGTTCTGCATGAACGCGTCCGAGGGCAGCTCCGAATGCACCACGCCCGCGCCCGCGGTCATCCACTGCACGTCGCCGGGCCCGAGCCGGCCGCCGTGGCCGGCCGAGTCCTTGTGCTGCATCTCGCCCGAGAGCAGGTAGGTCACCGTCTCGAAGCCGCGGTGCGGATGGTCCGGCGCGCCGATGCCCTGGCCCGGACCCCACTGCACCGGCCCCAGGTGATCGAGCAGCAGGAACGGGTCGACTTGCAGCAGCCGGGCCGTGGGAAACGGTCTCCGCACCGGAAATCCTCCGCCTTCCAGAGTCTTTTCACTGGTGATGACTTCCACGACCGGACGTACGCTGTTGGCCTTCACGGCGACTGTTGTCATGACATTCTCCTTTTTGCGGCGCTCGCGCCGAAACGAGCGCGATCGTGGGCCCGGTTGAATTCGAGGATCGGGCCGAGCGGCACCAGGCCGGAGGGATTGAGGTGCCGGTGGCTCAGGAAATAGTGTCGCTTGATGTGATCGAAATTCACGGTCTCGGCCACGTCCGGCACCTGATACAGATCGCGCAGGTAATTGGACAGGTTCGGGTAGTCCTCGATGCGCCGCAGATTACACTTGAAGTGCGCGACGTACACGGCGTCGAAGCGGATCAGCGTGGTGAACAGCCGCCAGTCGGCCTCGGTCACGCTGTCGCCGACGAGATAGCGCGAACCCCCGAGGCGCGCCTCGATCTCGTCGAGCGCGCCGAACAGCCGCGTGACCGCGGATTCGTAGACGCGCTGGCTGCCGGCGAACCCGGCCTTGTATACGCCGTTGTTGATGCGCTCGTAGACGAAGGCATTGATCGCATCGATCTCGGGCCGCAGCACAGCCGGATAGAAGTCCGTCTTCACGCCGGTGAAGGCGTCGAACTCGCTGTTGAGCATGCGGATGATCTCGCTCGATTCATTGTTCACGATCCGCCGCGTCTGCCTGTCCCACAGCACCGGCACGGTCACGCGTCCGCTGTAGTCGGGCTGGGTGCGGGTATAGGCCTGATGCAGATACTCGAAGCCGTTGATCGAGTCGGGCGTGCCGCCGTCGCCGTCGGTGAACGTCCAGCCCTGGTCGGACATGACCGGGTCGACGACGGACATCGAGATCGCGGCTTCGAGCCGTTTCAGCCGGCGATAGATGATGGCGCGGTGCGCCCACGGACAGGCGAGCGAGACGTATAAATGATACCGCCCCGGTTCGGCCGGGTAGCCGCTCGATCCATCCGCGCTCACCCGTTCGCGGAACTGGCTGTCGGCGCGGACGAACTCGCCCGCGGTCTTGCTGGTGTCATACCAGCCGTCGTGCCACTGGCCGTTCTTCAGATAACCCATGCGTGCCTCCGTGAAACACCGGCAAGGCGGAACGCCCCGCCGGCTGCGATTACTTGCGGTCCAGGCTGTACGGCCCGGCGCCGAATGCCATGACGTAGAGGAACCCGCCCATCATGGCGAGGTTCTTGAGGAACATGATCTGTTGGATCATCTGCTGGTCCGCCGGTGCCGCCCAGAAGTTATGGAACATCAGCGTGACCGGGATCATCCACAGGAACAGCACGCCCGCCACGAGTCGCACCTGCCAGCCGAGGATGAGCAGCGCCGCGCCGCCGACTTCGACAATGATGGTGATGACCAGCGCCAGTTCGGTCAGCGGCACGCCCTGGTGCGCCATGTACGCGGCGGTGCCGGCGAAGTTGCCGATCTTGCCAATGCCGGACACCAGGAAAATCACCGCCATCAGTATGCGTCCGGCCAGCGGGCCGAATTTGCTCAGGAAGTCGTTCATGGTTTTTCTCCTTGAATTGCGGGTTTGGTGATGTGTCAGGACCGGTTGCGTCTCGTGGTCGTGGCGCGAGCGCCCGGACGCCGCTTGATGCCGGGGCGGGAGCGCGCCATCCACGACCGCGTGGATTGGTTCAGGCTGCGGCAATCGCGACACACAACCTGATGATGTGGTTTGATGAATCCCATGGCGATGTCCCTCCGTTGTCTTACGGCAGATCGAACAACAGCACTTCGGCCGATCCGTCGGCGGCGAGCTGCAGGGCGGATTCGCCCTCGATGCCCGCGCCGTCGCCGGCATGCAGCGTCGTGCCGTTGATTCTGGCCGTTCCGCGCGCCACCTGCAGCCAGGCACGGCGGCCGGGGGGGAGCGCGTGAGCGATCTCGCCGCCGTTCAATCGCGCGGCATACACGCGCGCGTCCTGATGGATCGTGACCGAGCCGTCGCGGCCGTCGGGCGAGGCCAGCAGCCGCAGCTTGCCGTCGAGCTCGATGCGCTTCTGCTCGTAGCCCGGTTTGACGCCTTGGGCGTTCGGCAGGATCCAGATCTGCAG
>JBLMXN010000025.1:0-13702 GCA_050257795.1 Bacteroidota bacterium | reverse complement strand
GGAACTGAGGAGCTTGAATCGATCCCGGGACGCATCCCGCGCGATAGCCGGGAGCGGCGCCGCCGGCAAGTTCCGCCGGATCATATTCGCATGGGGCGCTTGGCGAGTTTTCTCTGCAAGGTGCGCCGGTGCATGCCGAGGCGGCGCGCGGTTTCGGAGATGTTGCCGTCGCACTCGGCCAGCACCTTCTGGATCTGCTCCCATTCCAGCCGCGACAGCGGCAGCGGTTTGGCCGTCACTGGCGCGGCGGCATCTCCGCTGTCGCGGCTGAACGCCGCCACGATCTCGTCGGCGTCGGCGGGTTTGGCGAGATAGTGCGTGGCCCCGAGCTTGATCGCCTCGACCGCGGTCGCGATCGAGGCGTAACCGGTGAGCACGACGATCCGGGTGTGCGCATCCAGCGCCTTCAGTTTCTTCACGAGCTCGAGCCCGGACGGGCCGGGCATCCTGAGATCGATGACCGCGTACTCCGGCGACTCCTGCTCCGCCGCCGCGAAACCTTCCGCGACGTTGTGCGCCACGCGCACCGCAAAGCCGCGCCGCTCGAGCGCCGGCGCCAGGACGCGGCAGAAGGTCTCGTCGTCGTCGACCAGGAGCAGATCCGGACTGTCGGTCGTCTGGTTCATTGCGCACCGCCCACCCGCAGGCTGGATAACGGCAGCGTGAGTTGGGTGCACACGCCGCCACCCTCGCGATTATACAAGCGAACGCTGCCGCCGAAACGGTCGAGCGTGGCGTGCGCCAGAAACAGCCCGAGGCCCATGCCCTGGCCCGGGGCCTTGGTGGTGAAAAACGGCCGGCCGGCGTCGCGCGCCACGTCGGGACGCAGGCCTGCGCCGCGATCGCATACTTCCAGTTCCAGGGCCTGCTCGCTCCAGTGCGCGGCGACCTCCACCTGCTGCGGCGAGGCATCGGCGGCGTTGTTGAGGATGCTCACGATCGCCTGGCTCAGGGTCTGATCGGCCACGATCTCCGGCGACGGCCGCGGTCCGTCGAAGCGGCGTTGCACGGAAATACCGAGTCGCATCGCCTGCCATTGATCGATGAGACTTCCGAGATAATTCTCCAGCAGCTGCCGCCCGCCGCCCTCGGCGCGCGACTCGCCGGCCGAGGCCGAGAGCGTCGAGAGAATGGATTTGCAGCGATCGATCTGTCCGCGCAGGACCTGCAGCTGTTCCCGCGCCGCCGGCGCGGCGGCGTCGCGTTCCAGCTCTTTCGCCAGCACCGCCATGGTCGACAACGGCGTGCCAAGCTCGTGCGCCGCGCCCGCCGCGAGCGTGCCGAGCGCGAGGATGCGCTCGTTGCGCAGCTCGTCCTCGCGCATCCGCGCCAGCAGCCGGTCGCGGCTGCGCAGCGTTTCGGCCATGCGCGCCGCGAACCACGCGATCAGCGCCGCGCTCAGCACGAACCCGAGCCACATCCCCAGCACGTGCAGGCCGAAATCGCTCTCATGCCCGGCGTGGCCGTGGGGCAACGGGATGTAAAAAAACATCAACAGGGTGTAACAGGCCACTGCCACCAGCGCCATCGCCCAGGCATAACCGGCCGGCAGCGCCGCCGCCGTGAGCGCCAGTGGCAGCAGGTAAAGAATGACAAAGGGATTGGTCGAGCCGCCGCTGAAATAGAGCAGCACCGTGAGCGCCGCGACATCCAGCGCGAGTTGCGCGAACAACTCGCTCTCGCGCACCGGCCACGGGCGCTGCATGCGCCACCACGTGAGCAGATTCACCACGGCCATGCCGGTAATGATGGAAACGAGCGGCCGCAGCGGCAGCGTCATGTGCAGCGTGGTGACCGCGATCCAGACCGCCAGGAACTGACCGGCGAGCGCGATGTTGCGCAGCGCGATCAGCCGCCGCAGGTTGATGGCGGATGAAGACGGTAATGGTGGCGTCGGGGTCATCGGCGGTTTCCGGTCTGAGCGACATTCTGACACAGCCGCGCGACCGGAACAGCGCCGTGTGGAATGGCTGGCGGCACGGATGATGAAGGGGCTGCGTCATTGTGTCGCGCGGCGATTTACCACATTCATCACCGCCGGCACCGCCGTTAACATGCGTCAACCGCTGACGGAGGCCCGGCTTGAGGCGGAATTTGTCAATTCGCATTGGATAAGTCCGCTGACATGACAGCCGCCTCCAGCTCCTCAGCGCGGGTTTTTGTTGCGCTCGGCATCTCGCTGCTGGCGCATGCCGGCGCACTCCTCTTCTCAGGGCCGCTAAGCGCCGCAGCGCCGCAGCTGCCGCCATTCCAGACGATCGAAATCTCGCTCGCCGCAGCGCCCGCTCCGCCCCTGCCCCAACCGCGCCGCCGTCCCGCGCCGCTGCCTGCGCCCAAGCCGATGCCCGAAATCCCCGCCGCCGCTGAACCCGTCGCGCCGACCCCGCCGGCCGAACCGGTCGCGCGCGCCGCGGAAACCGATGAACCCCTGGTGCAGGCGCGCTACGAGGTGGCCGCGCTGAACAACCCGAAACCACCCTATCCGCTGGCGGCGCGCGTGCGCGGACAACAAGGCCAGTTGCTGCTCGCGGTGGAGGTGCGCGCCGACGGCAGCTGCGGACAGGTCCTGATCAAGCGCAGCAGTGGCCATGAGCTGCTCGATGCCGCGGCGCGGCAAACCGTACGGCACTGGTATTTTCTCCCGGCGCGCCGCGGCGACGTCGCCGTCGATGCCTGGGTGGAAATCCCGATCACGTTCCGGCTCGAAGGCTAGGCCGGAATGGGCAAATTTGAATCTGTCTCCTTACAACTCGAAATGAAACCAACGACCATGAAATTGAAATTGTCCCGCCGTGTTCTTGTGCTCGCCATCGCCTCGGCCGCTTCCGCGCACGCGGCCGAGCCGGCCACCCTGCCGGAAGTCACCGTCATTGGCGCCGGGGTTTACACGCCGCAGCAGGTCTACAGTCTGCCGCTCGATTCAGGCGACACCGCGGCGGCGCGCGACACCGCGGCGCTGCTCGAAGCCGCGCCGGGCGCGGCGGTGGTGCGCAACGGCCAGCAAACCGGCATCGTGCAGCTGCGCGGCCTGTTCGGCGACCGGATCAACGTTTCGGTGGACGGCATGCACATTACGCCGGCCTGTCCCAACCACATGGACCCGCCGCTGCATTACATCAGCGCCCAGAGTCTCGCGGAGCTGCAGGTCATTGCCGGCATCACGCCGGTGAGCCAGGGCGGCGACAGCATTGGCGGGACGGTCATCGCGAAATCGGCCGCGCCCCGCTTCGGCGACGCGGCGACGTTCGCCAGCTTCGGCCGCCTCGGCGCCGGTTACAACGGCAGCAATACCGGCGACGACGAGCACCTTCGGGTCGGCGGCGCCAACAACCGCTTCAGCGTGGGTTATGCCGCGGAACACCTGCGCGGCGGAAATCTCCAATTCCCCGGCGGCGAGGTGGCGGACACCGGTTATACCCTCAACAACCAGGACCTGACCTTGGCCACGAAGACCGGAGCGGGCGTGTGGCGCCTGGACGCCGGCAAGCACAAGACCCAGGACGCCGGCACGCCGGCGCTGCCGATGGACATGATCCGTGACGACGCCGACACACTGGCACTGGGCTATCAGGGCGACGCCGGCTTCGGCATGCTCGAGGCGAAAATCTACCGCCACCGCATCGATCATTTGATGGACAACTACAGCCTGCGCCCCGCCGGCATGAGCCGCATGTTCGCTCCGGCGACCAGCGACGACAGCGGCGCGAGTCTCGCGACCAGCATCGCGCGCGGCGACAGTGTGCTGCGTTTTGGCGCCGAGTTTCTGTCGAACGACTTCGACAGCTACTCGCAAAACGCCGTGAGCGGGATGCGCCAGGACATCATCCGCGACGCCAGCCGCGACCGTCTCGGCGTCTACGGCGAGTGGCAGGCGAATTTTGGCCAATCCTGGCAGACCATCGCCGGCCTGCGCCAGGACACTGTCCGGAGCGACGCGGCGGACATTCTCAATCGCGGCATGGCGCCATTGTCGGATCAGACGAGCTTCAACAGCCGCGCCCACGATTTCACCGATCACAACTGGGACGCCACCCTGCTGGCGCGCTACCGAGCTTCGGCCGCCGTCGATTACGAAATCGGCCTCGCACGCAAGACGCGTTCGCCGAACCTGGTCGAGCGCTACCTGTGGACGCCCGCCAACGCCAGCGCCGGCCAGGCTGATGGCCGCACCTATCTCGGCAATCTCGACCTCAGGCCGGAAGTGTCGCAGCAGGTCAGCCTCGGCGCCGCCTGGCGCGGCGCCGCCTGGCGCATCGCCCCGAGCCTGTTCTACGACCGCGTCAGCGACTACATCCAGGGCACGCCGATCGCGCGCCTCGACAGCAGCGGCAATCCGGTCTTGCAGTACACCAACCTCGGACGCGCCGATCTGTACGGCATTGACGGACGCTGGAGCTATATGTGGAGCGAGGCGCTCGGCCTGCGCGGCACGCTGAGCTACGTGCGCGGCGAGAACCAGGACAACGGCGACAATCTGTATCGCATCGCGCCGCTGCGCGGCGACGTCAATCTCGATTACCGCACCGGCGCCTGGAAGCACACCGTGGAATGGCGCCTCGTCGCACGCCAGGACAAGGTCGCGGCCTACAACGGCGAGACGCCGACCGGCGGCTACGGACTGGTGAACCTGCGCACCCGCTGGCAGCTGGGCAAGGCCGCGAGCCTGTCCGCCGGCGTCGAAAACCTGTTCGACAAGTACTACGCCGATCATCTCGGCGGCATCAACCGCGTCAGCGGCGGCAACGTGGCGGTCGGCGCGCATATCCCGGGCGCGGGCCGCTTCTTGTATCTGGCCGGCGAATACGGCTGGTAGGACCGCAAGCCGTCGGCCGGAACCGGTTCCGGCCGACGCGTGTGACACTTTGCCGCATTGATCGACTCGTGGGCGGCCGGTAGCGTTTACCTCCGTTGCGCCATAACGCTGTTAAAAAATTTCAGGAGGAGAGGCATGCGCACGTTCCCGGTTCGCCGTTTACCGGCTTCCCTGATGTTCGCCATGTTGCTGGCCTCGCGCCTCGCCGAGGCCAGTTGCGGCGCGGCGTTTTGCACGCTCCATACCGGTTGGGAAACGCAAGGCCCGGCGGCCGAACCCGGCATGCGCCTGGACCTGCGTTACGATTACATCTCACAGAACCAGCTGCGCTCCGGTAGCCGTACGATCAGTGCCGATGAGGTCCCGGGCGATACCGTTGAAACCAAAACCGTCAACCGCAACCTCATGGCGACGTTCGATTACGCGACGGCGTCCGGTTGGGGCGTTTCCGTGGTCGTGCCCTATCTCCAGCGCCGTCATTCCCATGTCGACACCGTCACTTCCACCTCTGAGTCCTGGGAATTTTCCGGGATCGGCGATGCGCAAGTGCTCGGGCGTTTCCGACGTTCTGGGGACGCGTCCACGCCCTGGGGTTTTCTCGCGGGGCTGAAGCTGCCGAGCGGCAGCATCGACGAGAGCAACAGCGACGGCGTGCGCGCCGAGCGCAGCCTGCAGCCGGGCAGCGGCACTACCGACGCGATCGCCGGCGTATATCACACGACGCTCACGCTCATCGGCGACCGGCCGGTCGACCGGTTCCTGCAGGCGCGGATTCAGGCGCCGGTGAACGTCCGCGCCGGCTACCGGCCGGGCGATCAGTTCAGTCTAGACGCCGGCTTCACCTGGCCGGCGGGCCTGCGCCTGAGCGCCATGCTGCAGCTCAACGCGCTCGTGAAGCAACGCGACCGCGGCCCCGAAGCCGAGCCGGAGGAAAGCGGAGGCAGTTTCCTGTGGCTGAGCCCGGGTCTGAATTACAGTCCGGACCACCGCCTGCGCCTGTACGGGTTCGTGCAGCTGCCGCTGTATCAGCGCGTCAACGGGGTGCAACTGACCGCGAAATGGACCGCGAGCATCGGCGCCGGCTGGCGCTTTTAGACGGCTGACCCGGGGCGCCGCGACAACGTCGGCCATCCGCCCGGCAAGAGTCATCATTCTGAGCATTGCATAATTCATGCACATCTCTGATGTAGCCCGGGTGTAGGCCCAAAGGGCCGAAACCCGGGAGAATCTATATCGATTCCCGGATTCCGCTGCGCTCCATCCGGGCTATCGGTTTGTTCGGTATTTATGCAAGACTCTTAATGATGGTAGTCGCGGCGGAACCGGGCCGGCCTCCGGGCAGCCGTTCCGTCTCGGCTTGAAAGCCGCGCGGCAAGGGAGTAACGTCCGCGCGCACTCGCGTCCCGGCCGACAACAAGACTTGAAAACCGCCAACAACGACCCGTCTGCACCGCGCTCCTCCACCGCGGCCCTGGCGCTGCTCGCCCTCGGCGTCGTCTACGGCGACATCGGTACCAGCCCCCTGTATGCGGTCAAGGAAACCTTTTCGCACGTCCACGGCATCCCGCTGAATCCGCATAACGTCGTCGGCGGGCTGTCGACGATCTTCTGGTCGCTCATGATCGTGGTGTCGCTCAAGTACGTCATGCTGATCATGCGCGCGGACAACAAGGGTGAAGGCGGAATCATGGCGCTGCTCGCGCTCGCCGCCTCCGCGGTCAAGACACAGGGACGCCTGCGCACGCTGATCCTATCGCTCGGCGTCATCGGCGCTTCGCTGTTCTACGGCGACGCGGTGCTGACGCCGGCGATCTCGGTGCTGTCGGCGGTGGAAGGCCTCGAGGTCGGCACTTCCGTCCTGCACCCCTATATCATCCCGATCACGGTCATCGTGCTGGTGACGCTGTTCGCGTTTCAGCGCCATGGCACGGCGGTGGTGGGAGCCTTCTTCGGACCGGTCTGCCTGTTGTGGTTTCTCGCGCTCGCGGCCGGAGGCGTGTACAACATCGGCCAGAATCCGGCAGTGTTGGGCGCGCTCAACCCGCTGCACGCGCTGGGATTCGTCACCGGTCACGGGCGGGCGTCGTTCGTGGTGCTCGGGGCGGTGCTGCTCGCCTTCACCGGCGCCGAGGCGCTGTACGCCGACATGGGCCATTTCGGCCGACGCCCGATCCGCATTGCCTGGTTCGGCCTGGTGCTGCCCTCGCTGATGCTCAATTATTTCGGCCAGGGCGCGCTGCTGATCCTCAACCCGCGGGCGATCGAGAACCCGTTCTATCTCACCTTTCCCGAGTGGGCGCTCTACCCGATGATCGTGCTCGCCACCGCCGCCACCGTGATCGCCTCGCAGGCCACGATCTCCGGGGCCTATTCGCTGACGCGCCAGGCGATCCAGCTCGGTTATCTGCCGCGCTTCCAGATCCAGCACACCTCGGAGCGCGAGATGGGGCAGATCTACGTGCCGGGGCTGAATTGGCTGTTGCTCGCCGCCGTGCTCACCGCCGTACTCGGGTTCGGGTCTTCCTCGAAACTCGCCGCGGCTTACGGCGTGGCGGTCGTGGGCACGATGCTGATTACCTCGTTTCTGACCTTCTTCGTGATCCGCTACGGCTGGCGGTACAACCTGTGGATCGCCATCTTCGCCACCGGCTTTTTCATCGTCGTGGATATCTCGTTCTTTTCGGCGAGCCTGGTCAAGATCGCCGACGGCGGCTGGTTTCCGCTCGTCGTGGGTGCGATGGTGTTCACCGTCATGGTCACCTGGCGCCACGGGCGCGAATTGCTGCTGTCGCGCCTGCGGCAATCCTCGGTGCCGCTGCCGGCGTTTCTCGACTCGCTGATGCGCAACCCGCCGGTGCGGGTGCCCGGCACCGCGGTGTTCCTCACCTCCACGCCCGGCACGGTGCCGCACGCGCTGCTGCACAACCTGGCGCACAACAAGGTGCTGCACGAGCGCGTGGTGTTCCTGACCGTGATCATCAAGGACGTGCCGTGGGTGCCGCAAGAAGAACGCGTGCACATCGAGGACCTGGGCAACAACTGCTTCCAGCTCACTGTACATTTCGGATTCAAGGACAGCCCCGACATCATGCAGGCGCTCGAGCTGTGCCGCGCGTACGAGCTGGAATTCCAGCCGCTCCAGACCTCGTTCTTCCTCTCCCGCGAAACCGTGATCGCGAGCATGCGCGTCGAGGGCATGGCGCTGTGGCGCGAGCGGCTGTTCGCCACCCTGGCGCGCAACGCCGTGAGCGCCGTGGAGTACTTCAACCTGCCCGCCAACCGCGTCATAGAAGTTGGAACGCAAGTCGAAATTTGACGGTGTTGCCCTCATTTTTCCCGCCCTCACCCTCACTCCCTCTCCCGCTACCGCGGGAGAGGGATGCGAGCCGAGCGCGCTCGCGCGCGACTGGGTAAGCCCGGAAGTCGGAACGCAGGTCGAGATTTTGGGAGCCTCTGACCAGAATCCGTCTCAAAATTACTTCCCCCTCCCCTCGCGGGAGGGGTTAGGGGGAGGGGGAATGTTTCTTGTGGCATTTCCCGATGACGCTTTTCACCCCCACCCCTTTGTTCCCGCCCGGGGTGCACCAGAATCGGTGCACCCGTTCGGCGGCACGAACACACGTTAAGTGTGTTCGTGATTACCCCGCCTCACCCCCCATCAAGGGGGAGGGAGTGTAATGATGCGTAGTTCAATAGAACTCCAGGTGCAGGCGCAGTATGGCCACTAGGGCGTTGTTGATATCGGTCTGCCCGCCCGGATGGCCGACGTACTGCAGGTCCGGCTGCAGGTTGGCGAAACGGTGCAGGCGCACGATGTAACTGAGCTCGTAGACCGTCTCGCCCGTCGCGTTATCGCCGCGGATGCGGGCATGGGCAATGCCGGCGGTGCACAGGTCGTTCGGCCGCCGGCGGAACGGCGCGTGCAGCTGCAGTCCGGCGCCCAGGTAATACGGAACCGCATTGGCCGAGCGGGGCGACGCGCCCGCCTGCACGAACACGCTGGCGTCGCGCGGGCCGCGGCGGAACAGCGTCTGATCGACAATGCCGTAGACGCCCGAGTCGTTCGCGGGCACGCCCGCGAGATCTGCGTCCGATTGCCGGTATTGCCAGACGCCGAGCTTGTAACGTCCCCACGACTGTCCGTTGACCGTCCGGTCAAAACCCGCTTCGCCGATAAACAATTGGCCGTGTTGAAACAGGCTGCCGCGATCCGTCGGATCCGGCTGGAACAGGCCCAGCTGGAACTGCCATGACTGCCAGGTTGCCGCCGCCTCGATCCCGAAGCCGGGCTCGGGGTAGCTCGAGGCGGGAACGTTGGCGCTCAGGGTCGGCATCAGGCCGAACGACGCGTTCATCAGGGTGGCGGCCGAGTCGGCGGCCATGAAGTCCTGGTTGATGTCGATCAGGCCAACCTTGAGCTGCGAGTCCGACGCGTCGAACCGCTGCCGATACCACAGCTGGTAAAGCCGGGTCGCCGGCTCGGCCTCGAAGTTGCTCACCGCCTGCAGGGCCCCGACGTAGCCCTGGCTCGGCTGCCCGCTGCGGATATGCACCGCGGACGCCGCGAAGCGGCCACCCGCCCACCATCCGAGCGGCTGCGTGTCCACGGCCATGGCGGCGTGCACCACCGTGTCGGAGACGGTGCCGCGGCGCAGACCGCCGCCGACATCGGACACGGCTTCGCTGTCGAGGTGCATACTCCATTGGAACGTGCTCGGCTCTTCGCTCATCAGGGGACGCCGGGCAGGCGCGGGCACATTGTCATCGCTGTCGCGCGCCGCGTCCTGGGCGCGCGCCGGCAGAATCCCTATCGAGAACAGGGCCGCCGCGAGAATTCGGGTTGTGCGGGAAGCTGTCAGCAACGCGAGCCTCCGGTTCCAGCCGAATGAATAGCTACGGGCTGAGCTTCTTCTTGAGGAGTTCGTTGACCTGCGCCGGGTTGGCCTTGCCCTGGGTGGCCTTCATGACCTGGCCGACGAAGTAGCCGAACAGCGCCTCCTTGCCGGCGCGGTACTGTTCGAGTTGCTTCGGGTTCTTGGCGATGATTTCGTCGATCACCTTGTCGATCGCCCCGGTGTCGGTGATCTGTTTCAGGCCCTTGCTTGCGATCACGGCATCCGCGTCGCCTTCGCCGCTCCACATGGCCGCGAGCACGTCCTTGGCGATCTTGCCCGAGATGGTGTTGTCGGCCAGGCGCTTCAACAGCCCGGCCATCATGCTCGCCGTCACCGGTGAATGCAGGATGTCCTTGTTGTCGCGGTTGAGGAAACCGGAAAGCTCCACCGCGATCCAGTTGGCGGCAATTTTGGGGTCGGCCTTGGCCTCGGCCACCACCGTCTCATAATAATCGGCCATCTCGCGCGAGCTGGTCAGCACGCCGGCGTCATAGGCGTTGAGTCCGTAATCCTGCATGAAACGCGCGCGCTTGGCGTCCGGCAGCTCGGTCAGCGTCGCGCGCACGCCCTCGATCAGCGCCTCATCCAGGATCAGCGGCGGCAGGTCCGGATCGGGGAAGTAGCGGTAATCCATGGCCTCTTCCTTGCTGCGCATGGAGCGCGTCACGTCCTTGTCGGAATCGTACAGGCGCGTTTCCTGCACCACCGTGCCACCACCCTCGAGCAGGTCGATCTGGCGCTCGATTTCAAACTCGATCGCCTTCTCGACGAAGCGGAACGAATTGATGTTCTTGAGCTCGGCGCGCGTGCCGAACTTGGCTTGCCCCTTGGGCCGCACCGAAACATTGGCGTCGCAGCGGAACGAGCCTTCCTGCATGTTGCCATCGCAAATGCCGAGCCACACGACCAGCTGGTGCAATTTCTTGAGATAGGCCACCGCCTCCTTCGACGAGCGCAGGTCGGGCTCGGAAACGATCTCGAGCAGCGGCGTGCCGGCGCGGTTCAAATCGATGCCGGTCATGCCGTGGAAATCCTCGTGCAGCGACTTGCCGGCGTCCTCTTCCAGGTGCGCGCGGGTGATGCCGATGACCTTTTCCGCGCCGTCGACGTCGATCGTGAGGCGCCCGCGCGTCACGATCGGCAGCTCGTACTGGCTGATCTGGTAACCCTTCGGCAGGTCGGGATAGAAGTAATTCTTGCGCGCGAACACCGAGCGGTTATTGATCTGCGCGCCGATCGCGAGGGCAAACTTGACCGCCATGCGCGCGGCTTCCCTGTTGAACACCGGCAGCACCCCCGGCAGCGCGATGTCGACCGCGCACGCCTGGGTGTTGGGTTCGGCGCCGTATTTCGTGGACGCGCCCGAGAACGCCTTGCTCCGGGTGAGCAATTGCGTGTGCACCTCGAGACCGATGACGGGTTCCCATTCCATTACTCGAACCCCGTGGGGATGCGCATGTGCCAATCGGTCGCCTGCTGGTAGCGGTGCGCGACGTTCAGCAACCGCGCCTCGTCGAAATATTTCCCGATCAGCTGCAACCCCACCGGCAGGCCCTTGGAATCGAAGCCCGCGGGAATCGACATGCCCGGCAGGCCGGCGAGATTCACGGAAATGGTGTAGATGTCAGAGAGATACATGGCCACCGGATCGTCGCTCTTTTCGCCGATCCTGAAGGCCGTGGTCGGGCTGGTCGGGCCCATGATGACGTCGCAGGATTCAAAGGCCTTGCGGAAATCCTCGGCGATCAGGCGCCGCAGCTTCTGGGCCTTGAGATAATAGGCGTCGTAATAGCCGGCCGACAGCGCGTAGGTGCCGATCATGATGCGGCGTTTGACCTCGGCGCCGAAGCCCTCCGCGCGGGTCTTGCAGTACATGTCGAGCAGGTCGGTGTAATCCTTGGCGCGGTAGCCGTAGCGCACGCCGTCGAAGCGCGACAGGTTCGAGGACGCCTCGGCCGGCGCCAGCACGTAATAGCACGGGATCGCGAGCTGCGAGTTCGGCAGACTCACCTCCACCACTTGCGCACCCAGTTTTTTGTATTCGGCGATCGCAGCGTCGATCGTCTTGGCAACCTCGGGACTCAAACCCGCGCCGAAATACTCCTTCGGCAGGCCGATGCGCAGACCCTTGATGTCGCCGCTGAGCGTTTGCGTGTAGTCCGGCACCGGCGCGTCCACCGAAGTCGAATCGCGGGGATCGAAGCCGGCCATGACGTTCAACAGGAGTGCGGCGTCCTCAGCGGTGCGGCACATCGGTCCGCCCTGATCGAGGCTGGAGGCGAACGCGATCATGCCGTAGCGCGACACGCGCCCGTAGGAGGGTTTCAGGCCGGTGAGGTTGGTCAGCGCCGAAGGCTGGCGGATCGAGCCGCCGGTGTCGGTGCCGGTCGCGGCCGGGGCCAGGCGCGCCGCCACCGCCGCCGCCGAGCCGCCCGAACTGCCGCCGGGCACGGCCGCGGTGTCCCACGGGTTCTTCACCCCACCATAATAAGAAGTCTCGTTCGACGAGCCCATGGCGAACTCGTCCATGTTGGTCTTGCCGAGGCAGACGGCGCCGGCGGCGTTGAATTTCCCGATGATCGTGGCGTCGTAGGGCGCCGTGAAGTTGGACAGGATTTTCGAGCCGCAGGTGGTGCGCCAGCCATCGGCACAGAAAATATCCTTCTGGGCGATCGGCACGCCCGCGAGCGCGCCGGCCCCGCCCTTCCCGATCCGGGCGTCGGCCGCCCGGGCCTGGGCCAGCGACCGCTCCGGGTCCACGGTGATGAAGGCGTTCAGGCCCTTATACTTATTAATCCGTTCCAGAAACACCCCGGTCAGCTCGACGCTGGAGATCTCTTTCCGGCCCAGGGCGCGCGACAGCTCGGCGACGGTTTTATCGAACATGGGTGGTTGCTTGACGTCCGGGGGCCAAAAACTACTCTATTACTTTGGGCACGAGATACAGTCCGGCCTCGACCGCCGGGGCGATGCCCTGGAATTTCTCGCGCTGGTCGGTTTCGCTCACCGCGTCCTCGCGCAGTCGCAGGCCCGCCTCGTTCGGATGGGCCATGGGGGCCACGCCCGAGGTATCGACGGCGTTCATCTGCTCGATCAGGCCGAGAATCCGGGACAAGCTGTCGGCGTACGCCGCGGCCTCTTGCTCGGATATGTGCAAACGCGCAAGATGCGCGATTCGGCGTACCTGTTCGCGGTCAAGTGACATGGAAGTGTTGTGTATGGATATGAAATCGGCCGCTTCTGCGCATCCTGCGCTCGCGGCATCAGTACGTCCCTGTACGGCACACAAGTTACCATATTCGTCCCGCCGGTTGAACCGCCGGATTGCGGTTGATACAGTTAGCGCGTCTTAAATTACTACTACTACGCCTTTCAAGGACAGAATCTTCCTCATGTTCAAAAGCTTCCGTGGTTTCTTCTCCAGCGACATCGCCATCGACCTGGGTACCGCCAACACTCTCATTTTCGTGCGCGACAAGGGCATCGTGCTGAACGAACCCTCGGTCGTCGCCATCCGCCAGGATCACGCCGGACGCAACAATCGTTCGATCCTCGCCGTCGGTCATGAAGCCAAGAAAATGCTCGGCCGCACGCCGGGCTCGATCCAGGCGATCCGCCCGATGAAGGACGGCGTGATCGCCGACTTCACCGTCACCGGCGAGATGCTCAAGTTCTTCATCCGCAAGGTGCACGAGAACCGTTTGTTCCAGCCGAGCCCGCGCATCGTCATCTGCGTGCCGTGCGGTTCGACCCAGGTCGAGCGGCGCGCCATCCGCGAGGCCGCGATGAGCACCGGCGCGCGCGAGGTGTTCCTGATCGAGGAACCGATGGCCGCGGCGATCGGCGCCGATCTGCCGATCATGGACCCGACCGGCTCGATGGTGCTCGACATCGGCGGCGGCACCAGCGAGGTCGGCGTGATCTCGCTCGGCGGCATCGTGTACTCGCATTCGCTGCGCATCGCCGGCGACAAGATGGACGAGGCGATCGTCAA
>JBLMXN010000024.1:0-24772 GCA_050257795.1 Bacteroidota bacterium | reverse complement strand
TGCGCGACGAATGTTTCATGGCGCGCACCGGATCGTAGACGAGCCCGATTTCGGGCCGCCCGTCAACCAGCAACGCCAGCGAAACCGCGAAGAACGGGATCCCGGTGGCGTAGTTGCTGGTGCCGTCGAGGGGATCCACGCACCACAGGCCCTTGCTCGTCGTGGCGGTGAGCCTTTCGTGTTCGTGTCCTGTCATCTCCTCGCCGAGAAAATCGTACTCGGGCCAGCGGTGCGCCAGGTCCGACTTGAGGCGATGCTGCATCGCCACGTCGGCCTCGGTCACCACGCTGCCGTCATGCTTGATGTGGCGCGCCACCTCGGCGAACCGAGGCATCAATTCTTCGCGCGCGGCGGTCCGCACGATACCGCGGAGCGTTTCCAGCGCGGGCAGCATCAGTGCTTTTCCCGGGCGAGCTTGATTACCCGCCCCGCACCCGCGAGCGTCGCCTTCTGCTCCTGCTCGCGCAGGGCCTTGTAGAATTCGCCCTGCACGCGGCGCATGATCTCGACCGCCGCCGGCGAGTAGTAAACGACTTCGTAGGGAACCGGATCCTCGAGCGATCGGCGCGTCTGCGGCACGAACCGCTGCCAGGCCAGCTCGATCAGGCGCCGCCCCTCGCGGTCGACGAAGATGATCTCGTCCGCGTCGAGCACCGCGAGGAACTGCAAGCCGCGCAGCGGAACGAAGAGGCAGCCGGTGGTGGCGCGCTTGAGCAGGCGGTGCGCCAGGTTGTAGATATCGGCCGGGAGCGTGCGCGCTTCGCGGGAGAACTCGGCGGGACGGTAGAAAGTTTCTTCAACGATCATGCCGCCCGCCTGCCCGCTATTCGTGCTTCCACTTGATGGAGCAGCCCATGCTCGGGATCTGATCCTTCGGGCCCTGGCCGGTCAGGGCGACCTGCTTCATGGCTTCGAACAGATCGCGCCGCGCGTTCGGCGCCGGCTCCTTGCGCGACTCGTCGAGCCGCCCGCGATACTGGAGCCGGAGGTCCTTGTCGTAACCGAAGAAATCCGGCGTGCACACGGCGCCGTAGGCCTTGGCCACTTCCTGGGTCTCGTCGTAAAGATACGGAAACGGAAATTTCAGCTCCGCGGCCACCTGCTTCATGTTGTCGAAGGAATCCTCGGGATAATCCGACGGGTCGTTCGACATGATCGCCACCGTGCTGACGCCGTGAGCCTGCAGCTCGCGCGCGTCGCGGATGATGCGCTCGCGCACCGCCTTCACGTACGGACAGTGGTTGCAGATGAACATCACCAGCAGGCCGTTTGGGCCGCGCGCCTGGTCCAGCGTCCAGATCTTTCCGTCCACGCCCGGGAGCCGGAAGTCCGGCGCCGGCTTGCCGAATTCACACACGGGGGTCTCAGTACGTACCATGGCCTTTCTTCCTCAGAACTTGTCAACAACGAATATGATTCTGAATCGCCAGGACGTCAGGGTCGCCAGGAAAAGCGATACTTGAAGATTTCCGTCCCTGGCGTTCCTGGCGTCCTGGCGGTCAATGTATTATGCAGTCTATGGATAACGAGTCTCTCACGCAACGCGACCTGCGCGTGGTGTGGCATCCGTGCACCCAGATGCGCGATCACGCCGATTATCCGCCGATCCCGATCCGCCGCGGGCGGGGCGTGTGGCTCGAGGATTTCGCGGGCAAGCGCTACCTCGACGCCATCAGTTCCTGGTGGGTTAACCTGTTCGGCCACACCAACCCGCGCATCAACGCCGCGATCGAGGCGCAGCTGCGCGATCTCGAGCACGTGATCCTGGCGGGCTTCACGCACGAACCGGTAGTGCGCCTGTCGGAGCGCCTGCTCGAGCTCGCGCCAGCCGGTCTGGCGCATTGTTCCTATGCCTCCGACGGATCTAGCGCGCTCGAAATCGCGCTCAAGATGAGTTTTCATTATTGGCGCAACCTTGGGGAGACCCGCCGCACGCGCTTCATCAGCCTCGCCAACAGTTATCACGGCGAGACGCTGGGCGCGCTGTCGGTGGGCGACGTCGCGCTCTACAAGGAAACGTACAAACCGTTATTGCTCGAAGCAATCACGGTGAAATCCCCGGATTGCTATTATCGCGAGCCCGGCGAATCCTGGGCGGAGTATTCCACGCGGTCGTTCGCCGACATGGAGGCGGCACTCGCGCGCCATGCCGGCGAGGTCTGCGCCGTGGTGGTGGAGCCGCTGGTGCAATGCGCCGGGTCCATGCGCATGTACGACCCGGTGTATCTGAAGCGGCTGCGGGCGGCCTGCGACCGGCATCGCGTGCATCTGATCGCCGATGAAATCGCCGTCGGTTTCGGCCGCACCGGCACGATGTTCGCGTGCGAAGCGGCCGGCATCGCGCCGGATTTCCTGTGCCTTGGCAAGGGCCTGACCGGCGGCTATCTGCCGCTGTCGGTGTGCCTCACGACGGACGCGATCTACCGGGCGTTTTACGACGAATACGCCGCGCGCAAGGCGTTCCTGCATTCGCATTCCTACACCGGCAACGCGCTCGCGTGCAGTGCGGCGCTCGCCACGCTCGACATCTTTCGCGATGATGACGTGATCGAACGCAACCGGGCGCTCAGCGGACGCATGCAACTCGCCACCGATCGTTTCGCCGACCACCCGCACGTGGCCGAGGTGCGCCAGACCGGCATGATCCTCGCGATCGAAATGGTGCGGGACAAAAAAACCCGCGCGCCGTATCGGTGGCAGGAACGACGCGGCCTGTCGGTTTACCGTCACGCGCTGGCGCGCGGCGCACTGTTGCGGCCGCTCGGCGATGTGATTTACTTCATGCCGCCGTACGTGATTACGCCGGAAGAGATCGATTTTCTGGCCGACGTCGCGTGGGAGGGAATCGAAATTGCGACGCGAGAATAAAAAAATTGTTTCCAGTTCCTAGTCTCTGGTTCCAGGCCAATGGTTATGTATTCAACTAAGCGCTGGAAACTTGAAACTCGAAACTTTCTTACGGATAAAACGCCTTCTTCATCGCTTCCAGATCGGGGATATACATGGGCTGGCTGCCAATCTTGAGTCCGGAGGCGATATAGGACGAATCCGGCAGCTCGGCCTCCGGCACCGTCGGTTGACTGGCGTCGAGCGCCTGCGGCCGCGGTTCGGCGGTTGCGAGCACGCCGTAGAATTCCCACTCCTTGCGTCCGCTCATCGGGTAGAAAATCAGGATCTTGCCGCCGGCGTGGCTGGCCGGCACCGGCGCGCCGAGCAGCGCCTCGAAGGACACCACCGGCACCGCGAGCGTGCGCCAGCCGACGACGCCGAGCAGCCACGGCTCGCTGAACGGGACCGCGGTCAGGTTCGACGGGTTGACGACCTCCGCCACCGACGCGCTCGGGACAAGCAAGGTCATCCCCGCGAGCGGAACTTCGAGCGCATGCAGCCGTGGACCGGCGCGGCGCGCTTTCATGTGCCGTCTCCCAGGCCTTGCAGGTAGCTCGCGAGCGCCGCGGGATTGAACACCAGTATCGCCCGATTGCCCGCCACCCACGCGCCGGAAAACAGATGCCCGGCGCGGGTCGGCGGGAGACCGAGCGGCGTGAACGGCGCGATCACGGTCTCGGCGCGCGGCAGCAGTTGCACTTCATCCGCCACCAGCCCCACGGCGTGGGGCTTGGCATCGAGAAACACCGCGCGATGCCACTGCTGGTGCCGCGCGACGCGCAGGTTCGCATCCAGGCAATAGGCCGGGAATCGCGACGACCGGACCGAACGCCACGCCACGACATTGCCTTCGGGGGATTTGTTGGTGATGAGATTCTCGCGCTGTTCGATGGTAAAACCGGCGGTGCTGGGCAGCAGATAGATCGCCCCGCCCAGCTGCATGCGCAGATACTGATTCGGATCGGCCAAGATCGTTTTCCCCGAATGCAAATCCGGCGGCGCCGGCCGCGCGGGCTTAGGCCCTGCCCTTTGCCAGCAGGGTGTCGACGTTCTGGAACAACTCCTCTTCCTGATAGGGCTTGCTCATGTACATGTCCACGCCCAGTTCGAAGGCCTTGTCCCGATGCTTGGCGCCGGCGCGCGAGGTGATCATGATGATCGGGATGTGTTTCAGGTTCGCGTCCGAACGCACGCGCGTGGTGAGTTCATAACCGTCCATGCGCGGCATCTCGATGTCGACGAGCATCACGTCGGGCACGCGGTCGCGCAGTTGTTCCACCGCGTCGATGCCGTCTTTGGCGACCATGACGTCCATACCGCGTTTCTGCAGGTGCTTGCTCGTGACCTTGCGCACCGTGAGCGAGTCGTCCACCACCATGATGAGCGGGCGTTCCCGCACCTCCTGCGCCACCTTGCCTTCCGGCAGGTGCTCGAAATGCATGACGCCCTCGCGATACCACAAGCCGGGGACGTCCAGGATCAGGATGACGCGGCCGTCGCCGAGGATGGTCGCGCCGGCGAGCCCCTTGATCTCGGAGAGCTGCGGACCGAGGGCCTTGATCACCACTTCGCGCGTGCCGCCCAGGCCGTCGACCTGAATTGCCACCTCGCGCGTGCCGGTACGTGCCAGCAGCACCGGGACTTTCCTGCCGTTGCGCGGCACCGAGGGAATGCCGAGGCGAGCCCCCAGGTTCATGTACGGGTACACGCGGTCCTGGTGGGACAGCAGCGGATTCTTGCCGACAGCGATATTGGCGATCTTCTCCACCGGCAGTTCGACGATGTTCACCACCGAACCGAGCGGCATCGCGAACAACTGGTCGCCGACATAGACCATCAGCGCCTGCGTGATGGATAGGGTCAGGGGAAGACGGATGATGAACGTCGTGCCGGCTCCGGCTTCGGTATCCACCGACATGCTGCCGCCCAGCTGCTTGACCTCGTTGTGCACCACGTCCATGCCGACGCCGCGGCCGGAGACATGGGTGATTTTCTCCGCCGTGGAAAACCCCGACATCAGGATGAACTGGATCAGTTCCTCCTCGCTCAGGCTGGCGTCGGCCGCCATGAGGCCGCGCTCGATGGCCTTGCGGCGGATGGCGTCGATGTTGAGACCGGCGCCGTCGTCGGAGAAACGAATGATGATTTCGCTGCCTTCCTGGGCGGAAGTGATGCCGATGCGGCCGACCGGCGGCTTGCCCTTGCGGAGGCGTTCGGCCTCGGGCTCGATGCCGTGGTCGATGCTGTTGCGGATCATGTGCTCGAACGGTCCGATCATGCGTTCCAGCACGGTGCGATCGAGTTCCACCTCCGCGCCTTCGAGGTTGAGCTCCACGCGCTTGCCCAGCTCACGCGCGGTCTGGCGCACGATGTGCCGCAGGCGCGCCGCCTGGGTCGAGAAGTTCACCATGCGCGTGCGCATCAATCCTTCCTGCAGATCGGTGTTGATGCGCGCCTGCTGCTGCAACACCGCCTCGGCCTCGCCGACGAAAACGCCAAGGTTGTTCTGGATCGTGCCGAGATCGTGCACGCTCTCGGCAAGCGAGCGCGACAGCTGCTGCAGGCGGCTGAAGCGGTCGAATTCGAGCGGATCGAAGTCTGCGGCGCGGCCACCCTCGTTGGCCTCCTGTTCCATGCGGTAGAGGATCTGCGACTCCGACTGGATTTCGAGCTCGCGGATCTGCTCGCGGAAACGAACGATGTTGCGCGACAGTTCGGAGAGGTTGTCGCGGAAACTGTAGATCTGCTGTTCCATGCGCGCGCGCGAGATGCTCACCTCGCCGGCATAATTGACCAGGTCGTTCAGCAGGCTGGTGTTGACGCGCACCTGCCCGCGGCGCTCCATCTTTTCCGGCCAGACCTTTTCTTCGAGGTCCGGCAGCTCGCGCCGCTCCTCGATGATCTCGGCGGCCTCTGTCGCCAGCGCCGGTGCCGGCGCCTCGGCCTCCATCTCCGGCACGGGGGGTTCCGGCTCCGCTTGCACTTCAGGCGGAGCGGTGAATTCGGGCTCGCGCTGCGCACTCGGGGCGACGGGCGGGACATTCGCCACCGGCGGCGCTGCTGACGGCGCCTCGGCCGGCAGCGGTTGACCGGAAGACAATGCCAGCACCTTGGCATTCAATTTCTGGACATTGGGCACGGGCTGGCCGTTGCGCGCGCGGTCGAGCATCACGACCAGCATGTCGTGCGCTTCATCGAGCAGGTCGAACAATTCATTGCTCACCGGCACCTTGCCGTCTTCGACGTTCTTCAGCAGGGTTTCGGTATTGTGGCTGAGATTGCCCATGGCCATGGCGCCGGCCATGCGCGCGCCGCCCTTGAGCGTGTGCAGAAACCGCTTCAGTTCCTGAACCAGTCCGTGGTCGCTTTGATGGCTGCGCCAGCGCGTCGACGCCTCCTCGATCGTGTTCAGTATATCGGTCGCCTCTTCCTGGAATATCTCCAACAGCTCCGGATCGATTTGCTCGGAGATTTCCGGTTCGGGCGCGTGCGCGACCGGAGTTGCGAAGGCAGCCGGCGGTGCGGCTGGCGCCACCGGTTTAACCGGCGCCGCGGGCGCAGGGGCGGATTCGACGGCCTCCGCGACCGGTTCTTCCCGGCGCGGCGGTTTTGCCGCAGCCGCGGGCGGCGGCGGGGTTACGTGAACATGGCCGTGGGACTTATCTTTTATGAGATCGGCGCACTGCGTGCGCATAGCGCGCGACAACTCGGTGAATTCGCGCCGCAAATCGCCGGAAGACCGGGTTCCGCTGTTCAGCAATTCCACCAGCGACGCGACAGCCGTCTCGAACCGGCCGGTCAGATCGAGACACTTCTCGTTGAGCGGGATGTTTTCGGTTTTCAGCCCATGCAGCAGTTTCTCGATCTCGGCGCACGGCTCGGTCATGACATCGAGCCCCAGTGAACGGGCATTGCCCTGCAAGGTGTGCACGGCGCGGAACAGCGGGTCGGAAACGAAACAGGTGCCGCCGGCCGCGCGGCAGGCGGCAATTTCCTGGCGGATATTCCCGAGATTGCCGCGCGCTTCGCTGGTAAAAATCTCGAGCAAGGTGCGCTCGAGTCGCGGCAGGTCCTGAGCTTCGACCGGCACCGCGACCGGCGCCTGGGGCGTCGGCGCGGACTGATCGTGCTTGACCGCCGCGACTGCAGACGCACCGCCGGGCTGCACCAGGGCGTTGGCCATTTCGCGCAGCGCTTCGGCGTCGACGCCGTGAGGCGGACCGCCAGCCAGCGTATCGACCATCCGCGGAATCGCCTGCTGCACCTGCTCCAGCATGTCAACGATCGCCGGCGACTGCGCGACCTTGCCGTCGCGCACTTTATTCAGGACGTTTTCCACGGCCCAGGCGAGTTCCGCCACCTCGGTGGCGCCGACCATTCGACCGCTGCCCTTGAGCGTGTGATAGCCGCGACGCAATTCGGTCAGGGCATTCTGGTTACTGGTGTCGTCGCGCCAGACGGCAAATTTGGCCTTGATATTCTCGAGCACGTCGCGCGCGTCCTCGATGAAAATCTCCATGATTTCGGCGTCGAAGTCTTCATTCTCGGGCGGTTTGGTCGACGACGGAGGCGCCGGCACCTGCGCAGGCGCCCGTGCAATTTCCTCGGCGACGGCTTCGGGTACTTTCGGCATGGTTTCCAACGCGGCCAGGTCCTGCCCGGATTCGGTTTCGGGTTCCGCGACCGGTTCAGCCGGCGCCGTAACCGGAGGAGATACGGTGCGCAGCGTCATGCGGCGTCCGGCGAGCGCCGACATGGCGGTAAACGACTGCTTGAGCGTATCGATGATTTCGTCCGACATCCGGGCCGGGTCTTGAGTCGCCAGCGCCAGGAGGTTGTTCATCTCGTTACTGATGCGGGCGATCTTTTCCTGCCCCTGTTCCTCGGCCAGTTGCGTCAGCTCATCGAGTTGATGCGTCAGCGTCTCGAGCGCCGCCTCGTTCTCCCGGTCATCGAGCCAGGATTCCAGGCTCAAGCGAATGCCGTCGATGAACAGGCCGGGGTCGCGCTGCTTGCCGTGACCGCCGCCGAGCACCGCGTTCATTTCCGCGAAGGCCGTGTCGATCAACGCCTCCAGGTTGGTCCGTCCCGCGCGCAATCCCTCGACGTAAGCGCCGACCGTGCCGATGGACACCGCCAGCGCGTCCATGATCGCGCTGTCGACGACGAGCGCACCGCGGCGAATCTCTTCAATGTGCTGTTTCGTCGCGTCGACCAGCTCGGCCGCACGTTCCTGCCCGAGAATCTGCAATGCGCCGAGAATCTGGGACAGCAGTGACGGAACCTCGTCCAGCGACTGCGCGCGCGAGGTGTCGGCGGCAAAACCTTCGAACGCCTCCTCGATGCGGCCCAGGTTGGTGCCCACTTCGGTGGCCACCACGTTCAGTAATTGCCTGTAATCGGATTCCGTCAGCTCCCCGTCGGACACCTCGATACCTTCGGTGGCCGGCATCGCGCCGGCGTCCTCCGGCGAATGCAACGCGTGCAGCCGGTGGGTGGCCTCCTCGACCTGCTTTTTCCATTCGGCCGGCGAGCGGCTGATGTCGCGGGTGCTGTTTTCGACCATCAGCAGGGCTTCCGCCATCGGCATGCCGGCCGCTTCCGGATTCGACAGCTTGTTATCGAGGACGGCGCGACAGACCAGAGACAACTCATCCACCAGCGACTTCAGCATCGGCACGTTCAGCATGTCGAGCGTGCCGGACATCTTGCGCAGCGATTCGAGCAGCGGCTCGAGCGATACGCTGCCGCGGTTCTCGGGGTCGAAGTACGTGGACATCAGGTCCTGCGCCGCCTCGATTTCCTTGCCGAGTGCGGCCGACACCGATTGCAGCGCCTCGGGCGTCGGCAACGCGACGGCGGCAGGTTGCGCCTCGGCACCGCCGCTCAGCAGGAATTCCAGATCGAAGGCGCGCTTGAGCTGCGTGACCTTGGGCCCGCGCGATTTGGTCTGGGCCACTTCCCACAGGATGGCGTGCGTCAACGCCTCGGCGGTATGACGCAGGGCGGATTTCTCCGCCGCGTCGATGATCTTCTTGATCTGCTGGTCCAGGCGGGCGAAAAGTTTTTTGCGCTCAGCCGTGACTTCCTGGCCGTCGTCGATCAGTATCTCGAGCAAACCTCCGGCGACCCAGAACAACTGCTCGAGCGCGGCGAGGCTGGCCTGGGCCTGAAGCTTGCCGAAAACGTCGGCGATGATGTGCAACGGTTGCTTGTTGGAAACGTCGCGCAACCAGTCGAGCAACGCCGCCTGGAACGGGGCGCGAAGCTGCTTGGCCAGGTCGCGGTATTCGTCCTCTCCCGGCTTCTCCGCCGGCCGTTCCGCCGACGGAGGTCGCACGGAGAGATCGGGCGCAAACAATTCCAGTTCGGAAATGGCGGGAGCGCCGTGCGCCGCGCGCAACTCGTTCAGGAGCGGAAGGATGTGCAGCGGCACGTCGGGCTGCCCGACCTGCAGCCGCGCGAGATAATCGGGCAGCGTCAGGATACCGCGCGTCAATACGTCGAAAGCCTTCGAATCCGGCGTCACCTTGTCGTCGATGATCGCCTCGGCCAGCGCCTCGGTTTCCTTGGCGAGCATGGCCGCGCCGTCGAGCTCCACCATGAGCAGCGTGCCGACGACCTGATGCAGGTGCGTGACGCAGAAACGCAGGCGCGTCTTGTCGGAAGGATTTTCGGCGAACGACTCAAGCGCGAGACGCGCCTGCTTGAGCGTCTCGTCGATCTCGGTCTTGACCCACCCCAGCGTGCTCAGGTCAATTTTGCTGTGCGTGCTCATGGCAATTAACAACACTCCGCCGCGCTCCATCCCCCGCCGCCCGGGAAGATGCGATATCCCTGGGCCGGACCGCGCCGCCTGGCAGGCGGCGTCAGGCCGGCAGTTTGAATCCCGCCACGGAGGCCTGTAGCTCGCGCGCCAGATCCGATAGCTTGCCGATGGCTTCGGCCGTTTGCCGGCTGCCCGAAGAGGTCAGCGTGGTCGTTTCCTGAATCTTCGCCATGCTGCCGGATACGTCGGTCGCCGTCTGCGATTGACGTTGGGCGTCGCGCGCGATGCTCACGATCAGGCTCGACAGCTGCTCGGACACCGATTCGATTTCGCCCAGCGCCTGTCCCGCGGCGTCGGCCAGACGCGTGGCCTGCACCACGCCGTTGGTCGCCTGTTCCATCGAGGCCACCGCTTCGTTGGTATCGGCCTGAATCGTCTTCACCAGGTCCGCGATCTGCTTGGTCGCCTCGGCGGAACGCTCGGCCAGCCGCTGCACTTCGTCCGCTACCACCGCGAAGCCGCGGCCCGCCTCGCCCGCCATGGCCGCCTGAATCGCGGCATTGAGCGAGAGGATGTTGGTCTGCTCGGCGATGTCGTTGATGAGCTCGACGATTTCACCGATCTGTTGCGAGGATTCGCCCAGGCGCTTGATGCGCTTGGCGGTTTCCTGAATCTGCTCGCGCATTCCGTCCATGCCGTTGATCGTGTCCTGCACCGCCGCGGCGCCGCGTTTGGCGGTCGCCACCGAGCCCTGCGCCACTTCGGCGGAACGCTCGGCGCTCTTGGACATGTCCTCCATCGAGCGCGCCATCGCCACCATCTTGCCGGTGGCTTCGGTGATCTGCGCCGCCTGCCGCAACGCGGCCTCGGTCAGTTCGGTCGCGGTCTGACGCGAGTGCTCGGAGGCCACGGCCACCTGCTGCGCGGCATTCTTGATGCGCATGACCAGATTGCGCATTTCGCGTACCGCGTAATTAATCGAGTCCGCGATGGCGCCCGTGATCTGCTCGGTCACCTCGGGTTGAATGGTGAGGTCGCCGTCGGCGAGATCGCCCATTTCATCGAGCAGCTTCAGAATCGCGTCCTGACTTTGGCGGTTCTGCTCGGAGCTGCTGCGCGCGCGGTCGCGAGCATCCCGGACCAGGCGATAGGCGAACAGTGTCAGGAACAGAACCATCGCCACGCCGGAGACCACCGTGGCGATGCGAAGGCCGGCGCGTTTTTCGGCCAGACCGGAGTAGGCATCCACGAGCTCACGCGACTTTTTGAGCAGCGGGTCGGACTGTTCGAACACCGTCTGGCTCGCGCGTTGCGAGACGAACAGTTCCGCGGCATTACCCAGAATACCCTCGATGTGGTTGTTCACCTCGCCGAAGATCGCGGCCGCCTCGTCGAGTTTCTCGCGCACCGACGCCGGCGCCGCCTTGCGCAACTGATCGTCCGTTTCCTTGAAGAGTTTCGCATCCTTGCCGAATTCGGCGGCGGCCACCGCCGCTTCGTTGCCGCCCTGCGAGAACAGGTTGACGTCTTTGGCGATGCGCTGGGACAGCATGCCCTGGCGACTGGCGAGATAGAGCTGGTCCTGCTTCATGCCGGCCTTGGAGCCGAGTTCCACAATCTCATCGGACACCGTCAGCAGCATCGGACTCATCTGGTTGATGGCCATCACCGAGTCGTGCATGCTGAACAGCGATTTTTCCAGTGACAGAATCTGGTCGACCTGCGCGCGCAGGCCTTCGTTCGGCTTCGGCGACCACATGCTGATGACCGCCTTCAGCTGGTTATCGGCGATCTCGGGAGGACTCGGCTTCACGCCCGACTGCGGACTGCCGTCACGCAGCGAAGTGACGATGGCGTCGAAACGGTCGCGCGATTCCTTGAGAGTCTTGAACGCCGTCGGCTCGCCCACTACCGCCTCGCGCGCGTCTTTGGCCAGACGCTGGGACAACATCAGCAGCTGTGAGGACTGCGCGATGTATTTCGACTCGCGTTCGGACCGCTGGGCATTGACCGCCAGCAACCAGACCAGGGCAATCATGGCCAGCACCATGCCGCCCAGCAGGAAGGGCAGGCCGCCGAACACGCTCTTGAATCCGCCGCCAAGCAGCGAGAACCCCGGTTTTCCTGCGGAAACCGCCTCTCCCGACGCTGAAGCCGCCACCTCGTCCGAAAGATCGATAATGTCCTCGGAGGGTTGATCGATCAGGCTGTCCTGCATTGGTTTTTTCCTAGCCATACTGTCCACCTCGTCTCATCTGAAATCTGCCGTCGTTTTCGATTCGCGCCGTCACGGCATCGTCGCGTAGATCGCCCTCAAACCGCCACGTGCCGGAACGCGGGACTTTCCGCGAGCGAGCGCATGTCAAACACACCCCACAACACGTTGTCACGCAGGAACGCGCCATTCAATTGCGCCACCACCGGATCATCAAGCCCCGACAGATCCTGGCGTTCGAGCTCTTCGTCGAAGTGGCGCAAACCCAGTACTTCGTTCACCAGCAACCCGGCGCTCAGCCCCGGCGCGTTCATGATCAGCATGCGCGCCTTGTCGTCGATGAAAACCGGCGGTTTGCCGAAGTACTCCGGCAAATCGACGATCGTGATCAGGTTGCCGCGCACGTTGGCCACGCCTTTCAGCCAGGACTTCACTCCCGGCACCAGCGTCATCGGTGGCGGCGGCAGGATCTCGAGTACATGATCGAGCGGAGTGACCAGCATTACCTCGCCGAGACGGAATCCCACGCCGGACCAGAGCTTGACGGCTTCGGTCTCCTGCGGGAGTCCCGGTGCGTTGTCCAGACTTTCCTGCTGCATCTTGCGCAGCAGTTCGAACGGGTCCTGTCGGGTTCTGGCCATGACTCAGAGCGCCCTGATCTTCTCCATTAATACCTTCTCCACCACCGGCTTGACGATGTAATCCTTGGCGCCCTGACGCAGGCCCCAGGCCTTGTCGGTCTCCTGTCCCTTGGTCGAACAGACGATGACGGGAATGGACGCTGTCTCCGGATCCTTGCTGAGCGATCGAGTGGCTTCGAAACCGCTCATGCCCGGCATCACGATATCCATCAGGATCAGATCGGGCTTTTCCTTCTTCGCCCTGGCGATGCCTTCCTCGCCGCTGGTGGCGGTGAGGACGGCAAAACCGTTTTTCTTTAGCATCTCGCCCATGAGGTGGGTATCCGTCGCTGAGTCATCGACGATCAATACATTTTTAATGGCCATAAGACCGCTCCGTTCGTCTCGTAATTAATCCTGCTTTCTTCCGGCGATGATGTATGCCCCGATCAGTGAACATACTTGTTGATGACGTCAATGAGTTCTTCCTGCGTGAAGGGCTTGTTGACGTGCTCTTCCGAGCCGGCGATCCGCCCGCGGGCGCGATCAAAAAGTCCGTCCTTGCTCGACAACATGATCACCGGCGTGTCTCTGAACTTCTTGTTGTTTTTGATCAGCTGGCAGGTCTGGTAGCCGTCCAGCCGTGGCATCATGATGTCGACGAAAATAATGTCCGGGTGATTGTCGGTGATCATCGACATGGCTTCGAAGCCGTCCGCCGCCGTCAGGACCTCGTAGCCGGCCTTCTTCAACAACGCCTCGGCCGTGCGACGAATCGTGTTGCTGTCGTCAATGATCATCACTTTGATACTCACGCGCGCTACCCTCGCCGACATTCCGCATCTTGGACATGCTTGACGCCCAAAATGCCCTGAAATCGATCGGTTTGTGATGTAATTTGTGCAGTTATTTTCCTATAACAATGATTTGTTAGCACAAGCTCCATCCAAAATCCATGCAAAAACCCCGGCTGCCGCCGTTTCTTACCACTATAGTCCATGCTTCGGCCGGCTGTTCGCGGGGCCGGGGACTCCGCCCGGCCGCCCGCGGATGACTGGCTCAAAACGGGAAAAGACAGCACGAACCATGCCAGACCCGCCGGTGGACTTACCCCGGAGGGAGCCAATCGGCTACTATGGCGGCATTATCCATAGGACGAAAACCAGAGAATCATGGGCAATCCATCGCGTCCTGCCGTTCCGCATCTGACCACGGCCCTGACCGGGCCACTGCAGAAAATCGAGTCCCACCTGCTGGAAAACCAGGCCGGCATCGAACGCTGGTTCCGGTCCCAGTGGCGGCAAACCCCGGCTCCGTTTTACTGCTCGGTGGATCTGCGCAATGCCGGCTTCAAACTCGCCCCCGTCGACACCAATCTGTTCCCCGCCGGCTTCAACAACCTCAATCCGGCCTTCCGTTCGCTCGCGGTCCAGGCGGTGCAAACGGCCCTGGAACGGGTTTGCCCGAGCGCGGGCGGGGTGCTGCTGATTCCGGAAAGTCACACGCGCAACGTATTCTACCTCGAAAGCCTGGCGGGCCTGGTGGAAATCCTGACCATGGCGGGATTGCGCGTGCGCATCGGTTCGCTGTTGCCGGACTTGCACGAGCCCCGGGCCATCGAATTGCCGTCTGGGCAACAGCTCACGCTCGAGCCGCTGCTGCGCAAAGGCAACAAGCTCACCGTGGCCGACTTCGATCCCTGCTTCGTGCTGCTCAACAATGACCTTTCCGGCGGGCCGCCGGCGATTCTGGAAAATCTCGAACAACCGGTGGTCCCGTCGCTGTCGCTCGGCTGGTGGAAACGCCTCAAGTCCACCCACTTCACGCATTATCACCGCATCGCGATCGAATTCGCGAATCTGGTGCAGCTCGATCCCTGGCTCATCGATCCGGTCTTCCGCCGTTGCGGCAAGATCGACTTCGAGAAACGCGAGGGCGAAGAGTGTCTGGCCACCAACGTCGAGGAAGTGCTCGCGGAAACCCGCGTGAAGTACCGCGAGTACGGCATCGATCAGGAACCGTTCGTGATCGTCAAGGCAGACGCCGGCACCTACGGCATGGCCATCATGTCGGTCAAAAGCGCCGACGAAATGCGTTCGCTCAACCGCAAGCAGCGGACCAAGATGGCGCGCACCAAGGAAGGCCAGACGGTGCACGACGTCATGGTACAGGAAGGGGTGTATACCTTCGAGACCTGGGGAGCGAAAAACGCCGTGGCCGAACCCGTGGTGTACATGATCGATCACTACGTCGTCGGCGGCTTCTACCGCGTGCATACCGAACGCCGGATCGACGAGAACCTCAACGCCCCCGGTATGCACTTTCAGCCGCTCGCCTTCGCCGGGCCGTGCTGTTATCCCGATCCCTACCAGGCACCGGACGCGAATCCCAACCGCTTTTACGCCTACGGCGTGATCGCGCGGCTGGCGCTGCTGGCCGCCGCACGCGAGTCCGGCGAAGCCGCGCAGACGTCAACCGCGCCGGCGGACGAACGCCGCCTGGCCAACCCGTAAGCTTCGCATGACCGTCCTCGGCGTCGTGATGGACCCGATCCAGTCCATCAACATCAAGAAAGACAGCACTTTTGCCATGCTCCTGGAGGCGCAGGCACGTGGCTGGACTGTCCGGTACATGGAACAGGGCGACCTGTTCCTGCGTGACGGCGAAACCTTCGCGCGTCATCGCGCCCTCAGGGTGTTCGACGAAGCGAGCCACTGGTTCGAGCTGGGACAGGAAAGAACCGAACCGCTGTCCGCGCTCGATGTCGTGCTGATGCGCAAGGACCCGCCGTTCGACATGGAGTATGTCTACACCACCTATCTGCTGGAGCGCGCCGAAGACGCCGGGGCGCTGGTGGTCAACAAGCCGCGCAGCCTGCGCGACGCCAATGAAAAGCTTTTCACCGCCTGGTTCCCGCAATGCACGCCACCCACGCTCGTGACCCGCGAGGGCGAGCGCCTGCGCCATTTTCTCGCCGAGCACGGCGACATCATTCTCAAGCCGCTGGGCGGCATGGGCGGAGCCTCGGTTTTTCGCCTGCGCGCCGGCGATCCGAATATCAACGTTACGGTCGAGACGCTCACCGCGGACGAAACGCGTTTCGCCATGGCCCAGCGCTTCATCCCGGAAATCGCCCAGGGCGACAAACGCATCCTGCTGGTTGACGGCGAGCCGGTTCGCTACGCGCTGGCGCGTATCCCGGTGCCGGGCGAGACCCGCGGCAACCTCGCCGCCGGCGGCACGGGAGTCGGCGTGCCGCTGTCGGAACGTGACCGCTGGATTTGCGGGCAGGTGGGCCCACGGCTGCGCGAGCAAGGCCTGCTGTTCGTCGGCCTGGACGTCATCGGCGACTACCTGACCGAGATCAACGTGACCAGCCCGACCTGCATCCGGGAACTCGACCGGCTTTACGGCCTCAATATCAGTGCCCGGCTGCTGGACGTCATCGGCGCACGGCTGGCAGCACGGCCCGCGCGCCAAGGCGGTTAAGATATACTTTTCATTCGTATGCAGACGCGTTTTCTTGAATCCCGCGCATGACAACCCAGGCACTCTCCGGCATCTCGCAGAACGACCGTCTCGGCGTGAGCGTGTTCGGTTCGTTCCTGGTGCACATGGTCGTGATCCTGGGGGTGACCTTCACCATGCCCAAGCTGCGCGAGCTGCCGGGCCTGCCCACGCTCGAGATCACGCTGGTACAGACGGCGAGCGACAAGCGCCCGAAGGATCCGGAATTCCTGGCGCAGGCGAACCAGGACGGCGGCGGCGACAGCGACGCCTCCGACATCGCGAAGAATCCCCTGCCGGTGCGCGAGATCAGTCCGGTCAATCGCGACTTCCCGACCTTCCAGTCGGTCCCGCAGAACCGCGTGCAGTCCGAGCGCGAGATCACGACACTGTTGACGCAGGAAGACACGCGCAAGATCAAGGCGCGCGACGCCAAGCCGGATAAAAAGGATCTGCAGCAGCAACCGCCCAACCTCGGGCTGATGGCGCGCGCGCAGATGCAGGAAGAACGCGCCCGCCTGAACGCCGAGATCAGCCGCACGTGGCAGGAGTATCAGAAGCGTCCGCGGCACATGTTTTTGAATGCCCGCACCGAGGAGTACAAATACGCCGCGTATATGGATGCCTGGCGCGCCAAGGTTGAGCGCATCGGCAACCTCAATTACCCCGAGGAGGCGAAACAGCGCCATCTGACGGGAAATCTGCTGCTGGACGTGGCGCTCAATGCCGATGGCACCATCAACAACATCTCGATCCGGCGCTCCTCGGGACAGAAAATTCTGGACGACGCCGCGATCCGCATCGTCGAGCTCGCGGCCCCGTTCGCGCCGTTTCCACCCGATATCCGCGCCGACACCGACGTGCTGCACATCACTCGCACCTGGAAGTTCAACGAGACTCAGCTTAGTAGCGAGAACTGACGCACGACCGACTCGCCACGGTCACCTCGACCGGCTGCGCCGGCGGAGCCTGTTCCCTGCTCGCGGTCGCGCTTGTACCATGCGCGCGAGTGCCGGATACTGTCGCCCATGACGAATCTCATTTCGCTTGCCAACCACTTTCTCATCGCCATGCCGAGCCTGGCGGATCCGAATTTCGCGCGCAGCGTCACGCTGATCTGCGAGCACTCCGAGGAAGGCGCCATGGGCATCGTGATCAACCGTCTTACCGATCTGCATCTGCGTGACATCTTCGAGCAGCTCGATATCAAGGCGGACAAATTGGCCACGGCCGAATCGGCCGTCTACCTCGGGGGCCCGGTGCAGAACAATCGCGGTTTCGTGCTGCACGAGCCGATTGGCAACTGGGAATCGACTTTGTCGGTGACCGACACGCTCGGAGTATCCACCTCGCGCGACATTCTCGAGGCGATCGCGCACAACCGCGGACCGGAAAGGTTTCTCGTCGCCCTCGGTTACGCCGGCTGGGGGGCGGGACAGCTCGAGCGCGAAATCACGGAGAACTCCTGGCTTTCCGCTCCGGCAAGTCGGGACATCCTCTTCGACTTACAGGTGGAACACCGCTGGAAAGCGGCGGCCCAGCTGATGGGCATCGACCTCACCACGCTTTCCGGCGAGGCCGGCCACGCCTGAAGCCCGATGGCGGCGTCCTTTCTCGCCTTCGACTACGGGGAAAAGTACATCGGCGTGGCCGCCGGCAGCCGCCATACCCGCCAGGCGCAGGCCCTGACCACCCTGCGTGGCTCGGCCAAAAATCCGGACTGGGTGGGCATTTCCCGCCTGATCGAGGATTGGCGGCCGGATGCCCTGGTGGTGGGCCTGCCGCTCAACATGGACGGCAGCGACAACCCCATGACCCGCGCCGCGCGGGCGTTTGGACAACGCCTGCAGGACCGCTACAATCTGCCGGTACATATGGTGGATGAACGCCTCTCAACGCTGGCCGCCCGCGATATCCTGAACGAGGCCGGCGTTCCCATGAGGCGCCACAAAGCCCGCCTTGATCAGCTGGCCGCGCAGACAATCCTGCAGGCCTTCCTCAACGAACTCCCCGGGGACGACGCATGACGGCTACGGTCGACGTCGAAACAGCGCTGGCGCGCATGGTCGAGCAGTTGCGCCCGATGCTCGCGCGTCAACCGCTCATGATCGGCATCCATACCGGTGGCGTCTGGGTCGCGGAGCGACTGCACCGGGAGCTCGGGCTGAAGGAACCGCTCGGCACGCTCGACATCTCGTTTTACCGCGATGACTTCACGCGCATCGGCATGAACCCGCAGGTCCGCACCTCGCATCTGCCGGTGAACGTCGAGGACCGGAACCTGATCCTGGTGGACGACGTGCTCCATACCGGTCGCACCATCCGCGCCGCCCTCAACGAAATTTTCGACTACGGCCGCCCGGCCTCCGTGGCGCTGGCCTGTCTAATGGAGCGCGGCGGGCGCGAGCTCCCGATCGAGCCCCAGGTGGTCGGCGAGCACATCCAGCTCGGCAGGAACCAGCACCTCAAACTGCTGGGTCCGGAAAAGCTCGAACTGCGCATCCAGGAGGCCAACGGGTGAAACAGGGCCTTCAGTTCGATGACGCCGGCCGGTTGCGCCACCTGCTCACCATCGAAGGTCTTTCCCGTCAAACCATTCTCGAAATACTCGACACCGCCGAGTCGTTCATCGCGGTCGGCGAGCGCGAGATCAAGAAAATCCCGCTGCTGCGCGGCAAGACCGTCGTCAATCTGTTCTTCGAATCCAGCACCCGCACCCGCACTACCTTCGAGATCGCAGCCAAGCGTCTGTCGGCCGACGTGATCAATCTCAACGTCAGCGCCTCCTCGACCTCCAAGGGCGAAACCCTGCTCGACACCATCCGCAATCTCGAGGCGATGCATACCGACCTCTTCGTGGTGCGCCACGCCGAATCGGGCGCGGCGCACCTGATAGCGCGCCACGTGCCGGCGCATGTGCACATCATCAACGCCGGCGACGGTCGCCATGCGCACCCGACCCAGGGGCTGCTCGACATGTTCACCATCCGCCGCCATAAGGGGTCGTTCGAGAAGCTCACGGTCGCGATCGTCGGCGACATCCTGCACTCGCGCGTGGCACGCTCGCAGATTCACGCGCTGACCGCTCTCGGTGTGAAGGAACTGCGCGTGATCGCACCCAAGACACTGCTGCCGACGGCAGTGGAGAATTTCGGCGTGCGCCCCTGCACCGACATGGAAGAGGGTCTCGACGGCGTCGATGTGGTCATGATGCTGCGCTTGCAACGCGAACGCATGCAGGGGGCATTGATCCCGAGCGAACAGGAATATTTCAATCTCTACGGCCTGACGCCGGCAAAGCTCGCGCACGCCGCCAGGGACGCGATCGTGATGCACCCGGGGCCGATGAACCGCGGCCTGGAAATCGATTCGGCCGTGGCCGACGGGCCGCAGTCGGTGATCCTGCCGCAGGTCACTTACGGCATCGCGGTGCGCATGGCGGTAATGGCGCTCATCATGGGCGGATCGTCTGAACCCGCCGGCGGGAGACGCTGACCATGGGGATACTCATCAAAGGCGGACACCTGATCGACCCGGCAAACGGCGTCGACGGCAAGAAAGATCTCTACATCGACAACGAAGGTTTCGTGGCCGGCGTCGGCAAAGCGCCCTCCGGTTTCAAGGCCGGCAAGACTATCCACGCCGGCGGCCGGATCGTGTGCCCGGGCCTGGTGGATCTGCGGGCGCGGCTGCGCGAGCCGGGTCTGGAATACAAGGCCACGATCGAATCCGAGGTCCATGCCGCGGTCGCGGCCGGCATCACCACGCTGTGCTGCCCGCCGGATACGCATCCGGTCATCGACACGCCGGCGATGGCGCAGATGATCCAGTCGCGCGCGTGGCGCTTCGGTCTGGCGTTCATTCACCCCCTGGGCGCGCTCACCCAGAACCTCGAGGGCAAACGGCTCGCCGACATGGAGGCGCTCGATGAGGCCGGCTGCGTCGGCGTCACCAACGCACTCGTGCCCGTGACCGACACCCTCGTGATGCGCCGCGCCATGGAATACGCGGCCACGCTCGATCTCACCGTGTTCCTGCACGCCGAAGACCCGTGGCTACGTAACCACGGCTGTGTGCACGAAGGCGAGGTCGGCACGCGCCTGGGCTTGCCGGGCATCCCGGAGGCGGCCGAGACGGTGGGGGTGGCGCGCGATCTGGCGCTGATCGAACAGACCGGTTGCCGCGCGCACTTCTGCAATCTTTCCAGCCGCCGGGCCGTGAGCATGATCGCCGAGGCGCAACGGCAGGGACTGCCGGTCAGCGCCGACGTCACCGCGCACCATCTGCATCTCACCGAACACGACATCGGCGACTTCAATACCCAGTGCCACGTGCGGCCGCCATTGCGAGGCAAACAGGATCGTCAGGGATTGCGCAAGGCGCTCAAAAGCGGCGTGATCGGCGCCATCTGCTCCGACCACCAGCCGCACGAGCCGGACGCGAAGCTAGCGCCGTTCGCGCAGTCCGAGCCCGGCATCTCGGCGCTCGAGACCCTGCTGCCACTGACGCTCAAACTGGTGGACGAGGAACTGCTCACGCTTTCCGAGGCGATCGCGCTCCTGACCCACAAGCCGGCGAGAGTCATCGGCGCCGATACCGGACATCTCGGCGTCGGGGCCACGGCCGACGTCTGCATCTTCGATCCCGCGGCACGCTGGGTGTTGACACCGGACCGGCTGGTCTCGCGCGGGCGCAACACGCCATTCCTCGGCTGGGAATTCCGCGGCCGCGTGACGCACACGCTGATCGGCGGCAAGCTGGTCTACCGGCACGACACCGCCGACTGAGGTCGTTTACGTCTCGACCTCCGCGCCCGGATTTTCGGTGCTGAAGATGCCGGCCTCGTAATCGTAGGCGAAGATCTCGGCATAGCGCCCCCAATCCACGATCACCTCGAGCACGCGTCCGGCCTCCTCTTCCGACAGATAGTCCTCGAGCTCGCGCAGAAACCGGCTGCTCGGGGCGCGCTGCGACGGCCGCTCGTCGAGCACGCGCCGGATATGCGCCGCGAGCGGCACCCGCTTCAGCAGATGCTCGCCGAAAACCACCTTGCGGCGCTGGATGTCGGCCTCGGCGAACGCGCGCCCGTGGCGCGTGAGCGTGACGCGCCGGCCGGCCACGGTGGCGAACTCGAGCAGCTCCAGGGCCTCGAGAATCGGGAAGATGTCGTTCACCTCCATCTGCATGGTCTCGGCGAGCACTGGCAGGTCGATGCTGCCGGCATTGGCGGGCTGATTGATCACATCGAGCACGCCGGTCATCTGCGCCACCGTCACCGCCGGCAACCGATGCCCGATGGTGGGCCGGGCCAGGCGCGTCAGCTCCGCCTCGCTCGGCACCACCGGCGTCGTCATGATGGTGTAAACGCGTTCGACCAGCTGGCGGAACACCAGCGATTCGCGATCGCGCGGGTGCTTGAGTGTGACCGGCACCTCGGCCTTCACGCGTCCGGGATTGGCCTCGAAGATCACGATGCGGTCGGCCAGCAGCAGCGCCTCCTCGATGTTGTGCGACACCATGAGGATCGCCTGGGTCGGAATGAGATGCTCCACCCACAGGTCCAGAAGGTCCGTACGCAACGTCTCGGCGGTCGGCACATCGAGCGAGGAAAACGCCTCGTCCATGAGCAGCACGTCCGGGTTGACCACGAGCGCGCGCGCAAACCCCACGCGCTGGCGCATCCCGCCCGAAAGCTCCTTGGGATACGCGGATTCGAACCCGTCGAGACCGATCATGTCGATCACCGCGAGCGCCCGCTCGCGTCGCTCGGCCGGCGGCACATTCTGCGCCTCCAGGCCGAGCTCGACGTTGCCCAGCACATTGAGCCAGGGGAACAGCGCGAATGACTGAAACACCAAGCTGATGCCGGGCACCGGTTTGCGCACCGATTTGCCGCGATAGAGCACCTTGCCGCTCGAAGCCGGTGTAAGCCCGCAGATGATGCGCAGCAACGTGGACTTGCCGCAACCGGAGCGCCCGAGCACCGCCACGATCTCGCCGCGGCGCACCTGGAGATTGACGTCGGCGAGCACCGCGATGCGGCCTTTTTCCGGCGCCGCGAAACTTTTCCTGACGCCGATGAGCTCGATCAGTTTTTCACTGTTGTTTCCGTTGCCGGCCATGCCTCACCCGAGGGTCAAATGCTTTTCGGCATACAGGTGCAGCCGTCGCCACACCAGACGATTCAGGGCAACCACGTAAAGACTCATGACGGCGATGCCGAGCGCCACGCGCGCGTGGTCGCCGCTTGCAGTCTGCAGCGCGATGTAGGCGCCCAGGCCGGTAGCGCTCACGGTGTGGGCGCCCCAACCCGCGATCTCCGACACCACCGAGGCGTTCCACGCTCCGCCCGAGGCGGTGATCCCACCAGTGACGAACGCGGGGAAAATGGCCGGCAATATGAGGCGCCGCCACCAGGCCCAGCCACGCAGCCCGAGGTTGGCGGAAACCTCGCGCAGGTCCGCCGGAATGGCGGCGGCGCCGGCTATGACGTTGAACAGGATGTACCACTGGGTGCCGAGGATCATGAGCGGGCTCAGCCAGATTTCCGGATTGAGATGATGGATCACGATGAGCGAGACCACCAGCGGGAACAGCAGGTTCGCCGGGAAGGACGAGAGAAACAGCGCCACCGGTTGCAGGTGTTGCGCCAGGCGCGGCCGCAGGCCGATCCATACTCCGATCGGCACCCAGACCAGACTGGCGAGAAAGATCAGCACGACCACGCGCGCCGCTGTCGCCAGCCCCAACAGAAACACCTGGCCGATCTCGGCATAGCTGGTTTCCTTCACCACGAAACGCGTCAGCACCACGATGCTCAATCCGGCGGCGATGACGAGAAACCAGTTCCACAGGCGGTCGAGGCGACGCGCCTCGCGACGCGTGATCCGAAGGCGCAACCGCGGGAGAAACGGCTTGGCCGGCAAACGCCGGAATTGCCGCACTGACCATTCCCACAGCCAGGCCGGCACCACCAGCACCCGGCGCAGCAGATGCGTGCGCGTCAGCAGGGTCAGCACCCAGGAAGACGGCGCCTCGCCCAGGCTTGCCTGCTCGAACTTGAATCGATCGGCCCAAGCCACGAGCGGGCGGAATACCAGCTGGTCAGTGACAAGCACCACCAGCAGCATCGTCGCGATCGCGTAGCCAATCGCGGTCAGATCCTTTTGCTGAATGGCAACCGCGATATAGGAACCGACACCCGGCAACAGGATATTATGTCCGGCGACGCTGATGGCCTCGGAAGCGACCACGAAAAACCAGCCGCCGGAGGCGGACATCATGGCGTTCCACAGGAGATTGGGCAGGGCAAACGGGACCTCCAGCTTCCAGAAGCGCTGCCAGCCAGACAGCTGGAACACCGCCGCCACCTGGTAAAGTTCCCGGGGAATGACGCGCAATGAATAATAGAAACTGAAGGCCATGTTCCAGGCCTGCGAGGTGAAGATGGCGAAAATCGCGGCGGCTTCGGGGCCGAGCAGGCTGCCCGGGAACAGCCGGATGAAACCCAGGACCGTGATCGAGAGGAATCCCAGGATCGGCACCGATTGCAACACGTCGAGCAGCGGGATCATCACCTTCTCGGCGCGCCGGTTCTTGGCCGCCAGGGTGGCATAGGTCAGCGTGAATATCAGCGAGAGCACCATCGCCGCCGCCATGCGCAGAACGGTGCGGGCGGCGTACTGCGGCAGCGCCGCGGGGTCGAGGGTGATCTGGATCGGCTCGCCCAGGCTGTACGGCGCCGCCATCTGGTGCGTGCCCCAGGCCAGCAAAAAGATCAGGCCGAAGAGCGCCGGGAACACGACGATGTCCCACCGGTTCGGCAGGTCCAGGGGCGCGCGGGCAGATTGGAGTATCGAGAATAGGCGCACGGAAACGCTCTCCGATGACGCGCGCACTATAGCCTGACGCGCCGCAGAAACAAGCGGGAGCGTCGACGTGGCCATTTGCCGCTTCGGCGATTCGGGTCGGCTTGGTCATGCAACCGGAATCAATTGCGTCCACCAACACAAAGGCCCCGTTCGGGGCCTTTGTGTTGGTACGGCAACAAGCGAACACTACCTACTTGAAAGTCACATTCCGCATCGACTCGCCCAGTTCGTGGCTCTTGGAGTCCTTGCCTTCCAGCTTGATGCGCAGGCGCACGTCGTTGACCGAATCGGCGTTGCGCAGGGCGTCGTCGTAGGAGATGAGATCCGCCTCGTAGAGGCTGAACAGCGACTGGTCGAAGGTCTGCATCCCGGCCTCGGTCGACTTGGCGATGAGTTCCTTGATCTCCGGAATCTTGCCTTCCATGATGAGGTCGGCAACGAGCGGCGAGTTGATCATCACCTCCACCGCCGGCACACGCCCCTTGCCGCTCTTCATCGGGATCAGGCGCTGCGACACGATACCCTTGAGATTGAGTCCGAGGTCCATCAGCAACTGGTTGCGCTTCTCCTCGGGAAAGAAGTTGATGATGCGATCGAGCGCCTGGTTGGCGTTGTTCGCGTGCAGCGTGGACAGACACAGGTGGCCGGTTTCGGAGAACTGGATGGCGAGGTCCATGGTCTCGCGCGAGCGGATTTCGCCGATCAGGATCACGTCCGGGGCCTGGCGCATGGCGTTCTTGAGCGCCACCTCGTAGGAGACGGTGTCCACGCCGACCTCGCGCTGGTTGACGATGCAGTTCTTGTGATCGTGCACGAATTCGACCGGGTCCTCGATCGTGAGGATATGGCCGTAACTGTACTCGTTGCGGTAACCGATCATGGCCGCGAGCGATGTCGATTT